>JANXNW010000226.1 GCA_025353905.1 Hymenobacter sp. | reverse complement strand
AGACGTTGCGGGCGGAGTGGAAGTTTCAATCCGTCTTATCGTCGGAATAGCTCACCAGGTACTGTACTGTACTGTACTGTTCTCTACTGGTGTAAGTTTCAATCCGTCTTATCGTCGGAATAGCTCACCAGGCTCGTAATCCACCAACGTGCGACACAAGCGGGAAAGTTTCAATCCGTCTTATCGTCGGAATAGCTCACCAGGTGCGGTCGGGGTCGCCAGCGGTCAGGGCCACGGCGGGTTTCAATCCGTCTTATCGTCGGAATAGCTCACCAGGTACACCAGCGGCCAGCCCTGACTTCGGCTTGCTTGAGGTTTCAATCCGTCTTATCGTCGGAATAGCTCACCAGGCCAACGAAGTGCTGTACGGTGGCGGGGCGCGGGGCGGGTTTCAATCCGTCTTATCGTCGGAATAGCTCACCAGGCTCATGCTTCAAGTACGGCATCGCACAAATCAGGCAAGTTTCAATCCGTCTTATCGTCGGAATAGCTCACCAGGGTGGGGGCGGCACACCAGATTACGCCAATATCAGTACGCGTTTCAATCCGTCTTATCGTCGGAATAGCTCACCAGGGGCGCTGAAAAAAACGCTCGCCCTGGCGGATATTGCGAGTTTCAATCCGTCTTATCGTCGGAATAGCTCACCAGGACCGCTGGCGGGGCCGGGCGCGGCGGCGCGGCGTAAGTTTCAATCCGTCTTATCGTCGGAATAGCTCACCAGGGCAGCGAGGACGGCCGCTACCTCACCCTTGAAGTAGTTTCAATCCGTCTTATCGTCGGAATAGCTCACCAGGACGTGTGCAAGCGTAAAGTATTGTAATACAGTGCATAGCTACTGTATTGGCCGGAGCCTAAACCATTATTGCCATAAGTCAAAGAGCGATGATTATCAATTATTTTCGCTGCCTTCCGGGTAGTTAAGAGCTTGTTCATAAGCGAATTAGTTTGCTAGAGAATAAGCTGACACATAAGTCGCCACCCGGAAACGGTCCTATAAAGGCTTACTGCGTACAGATTTTTCGGTACGTGCAAGTTACGCAACGACTTTTATAGCGCGTTGCTTTCGGGTACACGTTGCGACTGATAATGTCGAGCACGGCCGCTGCCACGCGCTTCACGTCGTCAATGTTGGCGCGGGCCACCGGCACTTCCACCATCTTGTTGCGGCTGCGGGTGTACACGATAAAGCCCCGCTTTACCTCGCCACCCAGGTTGTCCTCTATCAGCCAGGCGTAGCAGTAGAGTTGGGTGCGGTAGGTTTCGTACACCGTGTCCTTCCACTCCGCAAACTTGTAGTCCAGGGGTGCCCAGGTGCCGTCGGCCAACTTCAGCACCTCATCCACCCGGCCGCGCAGCAGGTCGTTGGTCAGGTACTGGTCCAGTTGCTTGTCCACCACGCCCAGCCGGCGGCGCAGGTAGTTCTTGTTCTGTTCCAGCCGGTCGTCGTGCAGCGCCCGGCCCCGCATCACCTGGTAGTTGTCGGCTTCATACTGGGGCACCCGCAGCACGTACTCGAAGTACGTAAAGCGCGGGCAATACAGATATTCAATCAGGTGCGAGGGCGTGAGGGTCATGGGGAGCGGGAGGCGGAAATCTTACAGAAAAAGTGCTTGTACCTCGTCCGTTATCAGGCGTTTGTCGAAGGCTTGCCCCAGTAGCACCGTCTGCTGGAGTTCCTGCCGGTTCATGTTGAACACGTACACCTTGTCCACGCCCTCGTCGATGAGTGCGGCCAGTTGCAGTTGCAGCGTGTCGCGGGCGGCCGACCCGCCCAACGACCCCAGAAAGCACGAGTGCTGCACCCGGTATAGCCCCGCCAGCTTGCACACCTTGGCCGCTTTCGCCCGCGCCCGGTCGGCCTTGATGTCGTACAAAACCCAAACAATCATGCGGTGGTGAGGTAAAAAAGGTAAGTGCTTGATGAGGTATTGCGGACGAGTTAGCCCCATCGTTTCTGCTTGATTCAGAGATGTTCCGGGGCTTCCACTACCGCTTCGGGCTGCCCGAGCAGGGCGTTTGCAAACTGGTGGGCATCGTATTGCAGGGCCACGCCGCGCAGCAGGTTGCGCCCCCGGTGCCGCACGGTTTCCGCGTCCAGCACCCGCCCCACCGCCTCCACCAGCAGGGCCTTGCCGTCCGCGTTCAGGCTAACCCCCTTCGTGAGCGCGTCGGTGTGGGCCTTGTTCACTTTCTTGGCCGTGAAGAGCCGGAATACGGCCTCGTCCACCCAGCTCCGATACGGCTCGATGAAGTCGAACACCATGCTCAGGTGGTTGTAGTCGTCGCGGTGCAGAAATCCCAGATAGGGGTCCAGGCCGGCCACGATGAGCGCCTTCTCGACCCGGCTGTAGAGGATGCCGTAGCCGTAGTTGAGCATCGCGTTAAAAGCGTCCTGCGCCGGCCGGCTGCTGCGCCCGGTAAACTGGTAGTCGGCGGGCAGCACGAAACTCAGGGTCTCGAAGTACAGCCGCCCCGCCGTGCCCTCCAGTCCGCGCAGCGTGGCGGCCACCGTTTCCACCATTGGCCCTTCCAGCGCAGCTACTGATGCCCGCAGGGCTTCGAGGCGCGTGAGCTTATCGTCGAGGTACGCGCCGTGCTGTACCCGGTGCTTGCGTAAGCCGCGCACCAGCTCCAGTTGGTTGCCCAGCTTCGTGTCGAGCCAGGTTTTCGTCCACCGCAACCCTTCCGCCCCCAGGCTGGCCTCCAGCTGGGCCTTGCGTATTTTGGTGGTGCTGCCCAGCCGGCTGTGCCAGACCCGGCCCACGGGGGTGCCGTCGTGCTCGACGAACAGCAGGTCCACGTTGTGGCGCATGGCCAGGCGCACGGCATCGGTGCTCAGGGCCGTGCCCAGGCCCAGCACGATACCGCGCAGCTTGTGGGCCGCGTACTGGTGCTTTTCCACCTCGCCCGCCGCGTTTTTCTTTCTGATTTCGAACAGCTCGTCCTTCACGTGGAGGTAGCTGCCGTAGCTGTTGAGGTGCAGGTGCATGGCTGGCGGGTCGGGTTGCTAAAGGTTTATCGCCGCCACCGTCCCGAACCCCCGCGCCACCGACTTGCCCAGCCCCACGCCTGCCGGCAGCACGACGTTAGTCACGAACTCGCCCCCGAAGCCCAGCATGGGCTGGTTCTTAAAGAGCGTCGTCACCGGCTCCGTCAGCCGCAAGTTCAGCAGCACCCGCGCCGTGGTGTCGGCCCCCATGTGCTTGAGAAAGGCTAGCAGGTTGTTATTCAGAATGCGGCTCAACTGCCGCTGCCGCTCCGCCGGCCCCAGCGCCTGGTACTCGCGGTGGTTCTCCTGGTTCAGCGGCAGCCACCGCGTCTCGAAGCGGTAGGCGTGGAGCGCCCCCGCGTCCACACCCACCGCCGCCTGCCCGTGCGTGATGTGCTTAGCCAACACCGGGTAGCGCCGCCCCTCCAAATCCAGCTCGCGGATGCTTAAAAACAGCTCCACCAGCAGCGCCGCCCCTTCGCCCAGCCCCACCAGCGTGGGGGTGCCGCCCAGCACCTTGTACTGCACCAGTGGGTAGCCCTGCCGGAAGCTACCGTCGGCGAAGTGGTTGTGCAGCAGCGGCGAATGCTCCCGAAACAGCTCGCCAAAGTACCCCCGCAGCTTGTGCGCGTCGCGGGTGCGTAGCGAGATTTCGGGCATAGTGATGGTGGTGAGGGGAACCGTCACCAGGTCTGTTGCGGCTAATGGCATATATGCTGCCCGGTATCGGGGTCTTTTAGCGTGGCTTTCATTTCCGCGTAGTCCGCCGGGCTGATGTACACTCCAATTTCCTGCGAGTAAGACAGGTCCACAAACTCGTGGTAATCCTCGCGTTTGGAGAACTCTCTTCCGTTACCCCGTGCATTCGCCAACCGTTGGGCCGCTTGGTAAAGGCTGCGCCGGATGCTTACCTCGTGCAAGGATAGTTGAAGCGTCCGTACTCGCTTGTCTTTGATAGCCAGCAACTCAGCTCGGAACTGCATCGGAATGACCGTAACCGTGTCCATGCCCTCCCGCGTTACGGCCTCTTCCTGGTCGTCCGAACCCCGCAAGTCATAATCTTGCAGGTACCCGCACGACTTATATTGGATTTCCTGGTATTGCCCGATGCCTTTTAAGTAGCTTGAATGCTCGGCCAGCTTCCAGCCGGCGTACACGTCGTTCACCAATTGCAGCAAGTCCTGCTCCGTCAAGTAAGGCTGCAACGCGGTGCGTTCGGCCAGGGTGTCGAATGTCAGTTGCAGGATACTCTGGCGCTGGGAGTTTTCCAGCTCATACACTTTTTCCGAAGCCGTTGTGTGCTGAAACACGACCACCTCCGTCGTCGGCAAACCCGCTTTATCGAGCTTGCCACGTCGGCGGTTCACGCGCCCGGCGCGTTGCACGAGTGCGTCAATCGGGGCGTTTTCGGTGTAGAGCAGGTCGTAGTCAATGTCCAGCGACACCTCCACCACCTGCGTCGCAATCAGCAAAGCGCCCTTGTCTTGCCATTCCTGAGCGGTTTCGCGCGTCTCTATTTCCTTTTCTTTTTTGCGCCGGTCTTTCAGGATAAAGCGCGAGTGGTAGCAGAGTGGGGTTAGGTCGGCCAACGCGGTTTTCAGCCGAATGGCCTCGTTCACGGTGTTCACCACCAGCAGCACCTTGCGGCCGGCCAGCACGTGCTGCCTGATTTCGGGTATCAGCGCATCCACGGGGTTTTTCTCCACCCGAAACCGGTTGCGGCAGGCCCCCAACAACTCGCGGTCCTCTAGGCGCTGCACGTGTTCGGCTCCGCCCAGGGCCTCGGTCAGCAGCTCACGCAACTGCTCCGGCAGCGTGGCCGTCATCACCAGAAACTGCGTTTGCCAGTGTTCGCGCAAATAGCGGATGGTGCTCACCAGCAGCCCCAGCGTGTATGGCTCGTAGGCGTGTACCTCGTCGATGATGACGCGGGCCTGAAACAAGTGGAAGGTCTTCAATTCCCACCAGCCCAGGTTGAAGCCCGCCGTCAGCAGCTGGTCCACCGTGGCGACCGATACCGGCCGGAAAAATGACGACTCGCGCAGGTAGTCGAACGGTTCGTAGGGCTGGCCGTTTTCCCGCGCTGTTTCTTCTTGGTAAAGCTTAGCCGACGAATGCACCACGGCCGCGTACCGCTCCGTCTTGCCCTCACCGGTTGGGTAGGTGCCGAAGTAGCCGTTCAGCCGCTCATATAAGGCGTTGGAAGTGCCCCTGGTGGGCAGCAGGTACACGATGCGTGCCCAGTCGTGCGGCCGGTTGGCGGCCCACAGCAGGGCAGCCTCCGTTTTGCCGCTGCCCGTGGGGGCCACCGCCAGCACGTTGCCGGTGGCCTCCCCGGCCTGCTGCTGAAACCACCGAAACCCCGTGAATTCCATGTTCCGGGCCGCCGCCCGCGCCGCCAGCCACCCATGCAGGTCGGCCGCCGTGTAGCGCAAGGGCTGCTCCAATGCCCGGTTGCCCGAGGCTGTCCAATCGGCGGCATACAACAGAGCTTTGTATTTGATATACGCGTCGCGGCTGGCTGGCGAAGCGTCTCGCAGTGCCGTATCAATAAGGCCGTCCGTACCGCCATTGGGTTGCCATAACAAGTCCCGGTGTCGGGAGAGCGGGTGTTTGCACAGGCCCCCGTGCAGCTTCTCGGCTTCGCTTAACAGGCCTACCCGTCCCCCCAAACCATAGTCGGTCAGGCGTTGCCGGGCGTAGGCCACGAAAGCTAAAAAGTCCGCCCGCCGGATTTGCCATTTCTTTACCGTTTGCTCCCGTTCAAATAAGCTCTTATTGAAAGATTTGTGGTGGGTCATCACCGCAAACACGGGGCCTTGCAACGCTGCTGGCAACATTTGCCCGTGATGTTTGGCGTTCAGGTACAGCCAGAACACCGTCGATAAAAACTCATGCCGAATGTGTTCCAGCGAAGGGTCTTCCACCGGCTTCTTCAGCGCCACCAGCAGACTATTCTCGAAGTTGGGCGAAATTTTGCCAAAGTCGTGCAGCAGCGCCGACAGAAAACTGTAAAACCAGAAGTCCGCCGGCACGGGCAGTACGCCCTCATAGCGGGCGCGGAGCGTCTCCCATGCGTTCAGCACCAAGTCGCAGTGCGTCTGCAAGCTCTGCTCGGGCTTGGTTTTGGCAACCAGGTGTTCGAGCATGGCCGCTACAAATCGAAGGTGGGGATGAAGTCCACGCCCCACTGTACGCCCCGCAGCGGCTTGTTAGGCAAATGCAACCCGCCCGTCCCTACGAACGAGAACAGCCGCCGCTGCACCACCGTCCGTACGCCGTAGTCCGATTTGTACTGAAATCGGGTAGGCAGTTGGTAAGCCAGGGGGTCGGCATCGCGCACCGTGAGGGAAAACGACTTTCCCCACTGCGCCTGCGCCAGCACGTCGGCCAACACGTCGCCTTCCACCAGGGCATTGCTACAACTCGTGGATTGGGTTTCTTCCGTCAGCAGTTCCACTCGTAACACTTTCGCCAACGAGTCGCTTTGGCCCAGCGTCAGGGCCTGAGCGGGGTTCTCCAACGCCGCCGCCAGTTGCCGCACCGCCGCGTGGTCGGGGCTGCCCAGCACCACCTGAAACCAGGTATCTACCAGCAACTCCCGCGTTATCACGCTGCGCCCCGGTAGGGTGCGGTACTTCCACAAGTCGCGGGCTTGACCGCGCCCCGCGCCCCGCACACCCGCCCGAAACGACCCTTGCACGAAGAAGTCTTGTGCCGCCCGCGGGTTCAGCCCCAGCGCCGACCCGGCCAGCCCCATCAAGGTGGTGGGCGGCGGGAGCGGAAACGTCTTCTGGAAGTTCTGAAAGTCGGGGTTACGGAACGAGGCCGTTTGCGCCCGCAGCGCCACCGCGCAATACAGCCACTCCATCAGCTTACCCCGTAGTAGGCATTCACCCAGCCGCGAATGGTGGCGAAGCCCGCCGCCAGCGTCTGCACCTCGTCGGCGGGGACAAACACGCCCGCCTGGGCAGCCAGCACCGACTCTTCGATAAACCGCTCGTAGTCGCTCACCACCGAGCGCAGAGCAGCCAGCTTCACCTGCTGGGTGCCAGGTTCCACGTCCACGGCCTCCAGGAAAATCGGGTTCTTCGATTTCATCCAGGCCGCCGCCACGAACTTGGGCGAGATGTCGGCCAGGAAGCGCGACTGCCGCCCCGAACTCCACAGCGTCTGAAACGCATCGAGCAGGGCCAGCACCCGCTTGGCCCGCTCCGCCGCCGGCAATTCAAAGGCTTTGCCGCCCCGCGCCTCCGGCTCGTGTCCCACCCGGTCCAGCTCAATCAGAATAGTGCCCCGGTAGAAGCCCGAATGAATTTCCGTCTCAAAAATGTTCGGGTTGCCGCCCGAAGCCTTGCTCATGTAGTTGGTGCCAAAGTCCAGGTCGTCCTGGTACTTGCTCAGGGCCAGCAGCGACTCTACCCGCACCGGTGAGGTACGCACCAGCGTCCCCGACTTAGCAGCATCCATGTAGCCGAACAAGTCGTCGTCGATGTAGGTGGCGGGTTCGCCGGCCGTTTTGGCCGCGCCTTTGGCTTCGCTGCCCTCGCCCGTGGGCGAGAGTTCCCAGCCCAACTCCTGGAGCTTGTCGCGCAGAGCGCGGCGCACCGCCTGCGACGAGAGGTAGGGCAGTTGGTCGCCGTTGGCGAGCGTTACCTTTTTGATGGTGCCGATGTTGTCGACCTCTTTGTCGCCGCCGTTGAGGCTGGCGAAGGACACCTTCGAGAGGTAGGTCAGGGTAATGCTGTTGGGTTTCATGAGTTACTCGGTGGGGGTAGTGGGGTTATCAGGTTTTTTGGGGTTCAATTCGCCGTTGAGCTGATTCAGGGCCGAGAGTAGCACGAACTGCTTCACCCACGGAAACTCGGTTTCCGTCAGCGTATCCAGCAGCTCCCGCTTGAAAAGTAGGCCGTAGCGCATCTGTACCCGGCCCAACTGTTCCAGAAAATCGGGGTAGCGGCGAGCCTTTCGCAGCGCCACTATGTACTTGCGGCCCTGTTTAGCGTTGGCCTGGCGCTGGCTGGCGGGCAGTTTCTCTTTGTCCGAAGGCTTGTCCTGATAATTCAGGATGCCCTGGCCGATTTGTGCGCCCAGCTTGACGGCGCTTTCCTGCAAGGTTGATTTTTCCATGACGAGGGGGTTGGTGAGTTTTTCGTAAGAGTCGGTGAGCCGCATCAAAGCCTGGTAATGCTTGGGGCCTGGCCCGCTTGCGGGGTCGTTGAGGCCATCGAGCAAGTAGCCGTAGCAGTCGTAGAAGAGCAGCTCCACGTCAGCCAATATGGACTGCCCTTGCAGCATCCGGCCCAGCACCCGCTCGCGCAACTGCCGTTCTTGCTGGAAGCCATTTGTCGCCCTGCGCTGGCTCGGTTTGAGTGTTTTCAGGCTCTGTAGGGCCGACCTCAGCGGCACTTGCTGTTGCAGCAGGTGCCCAATCAGCCCAATGGCGAAGTGAAAGTTGAACAGCTTGTCGAACACCTTTGGCCGCATGGTAGCCGCGAACGATTCGGCCCGAATGAAATACAGCGACAACGGCCCCCGCAACGGGGTTGGCACCAGCATTTCGGTCGGGTCTTCCCAGTCAGGTTCGGTGGTTTCGGGGACGTTGGCCGGCACGTCGGCCGGTGGCGTTGCGGGTAAATTCGTCCGCAACACATCCTCTCGGAGTGAATACAAAACGATGAAAAGCGTCTCGTACACGCCCACGAAGTCGCCGGGCTTGCCCAGGGCATTGCTGGCACCAAAGTTTCGCTGAAACTCCTCTTTTTCCCCGCGTAGCTGCTCCAGGCCGTAGCCATTCTGGATGCCCCGGTGCAGCCTATCCGTTATCACCGTGTGCAGGTGGTCCAGGCTGTCGGCGTGGAGGAAATACACGTTTAGCGCCTCGCGCAACTTGTTGGGGTACTGGTACAGGCAGGCTGCCGCTGCGAACCGGCTCAGGTAAAGGGCTTTCCACGACACCTTTTTGTCGTTGGTGCTGAGGGCCGAGTTGAACATGGTCATACTCGACGACAAGAAAGGCGAGATGTTCTGCGCGTCCACCAGCTTCTTCACGCCTTCGCCCGTCAGGTAGCAGCGGTTAGGGCCAGCCGTGAAGTGGGCGGCCGTGGGCGGCTCGAGCCGCGTAATCTTGGTGTAGGGTTCGGTGAAGTAGATTTTTTGCAGCCGCTTCACTGCCCTGGCTGCGAAGCCCTCCTCCAGGCGGGCCGCAAGGGCAGGCTCCTTCTCCTCGATGTCCTTGAATTTGCGCGTGTTTTCCTCTCGCCGCGTCCCGCCCTGCGCGTTGTTCGTCAGCAATTCGGTAAAGCCATAGGTGTTCATCTTCGGGAAAGTATCCACGACTTCGCCCGTTGGCGTGAAGTATAGATTGCCCTTCTCGTTTTGCTGCTTACGGGTGTACGTGTCGTACACCTCCCGGCCCATGGCGTAGTAGAGCTCGTCCAGCAGCCCGAACAACTGAGGGTGCTCCATCCACAAATGCCCGGGCGCTTCGCTAGTGGCTACTACCAATCCAAAATGCTCGCCCTCCCGCAGGTAATAAGGCTGCAACGGTGCTAGGTTAGCGTTCAGGGTTAGTTGCATCACTTTACGCAAATAGTGGTAAAGTGCCACCGTTCCATTATCGAGAAATACGTTGCCCGAATAGGCAAATGTGATGCGTTGCATATAGACTCCCTCAGCGTTTGGCCGAAAGGTATAGCCTAGGTTTTGACAACTACTGTCACCACCGTGCCCGCGCCACTTTCTCCCGCAAAAACTCCCTAAGAGCATCTGGCCACATTACCTGCACCTCCGTGGGCAGCCCCAACACGAACCGCCCGATGCCCAGGTAGCTGCGTACCTCGCCCCGAAACACGTAGCCCAGCTCACCGCCGTCGGAGGCTGGCCCCGCGAATAGGCGCGCGTCGCGGTATTCTTCCACCAGCAGCCGGTAAGCGCGCTCGCTTAGGCGCAGCTCGACGGGCAACCAGGTCGGCCCTGTCAGGCCAAACAGGTCGAGGTGTTCGTCGGCCGTGGCGTGGGCACAGGCCGCTTCCAGTAGCTCCACGTCCTCGATGCGGCGCACTTTGTAGGTGCGCAGCCGGCCGCTGCTCACCTCGACCGCGTTGAGCTGCTCGAAGCCTTCGGTCAGCGCCAGCGGCTCCACTATTCGGTCGCGCACCGTGCCCGAGTCGGCCGACTGATACCGCACCAAGCGCACTTGCCGCCGTGCCCGCACCGCCTCGCTCAACTGCCGCACTACCCGGCCCCGCTGCAAGTCCAGCAATTCGTCGGCCAGCGGTATCAGCTCCGTGGTCCGGCGCAGCTTCTGGCGTAGGCTCGCTCCCAACGGGTTGCCCGCCTCCAACCCCGCCAGCGCTTGTTGCAGCAGGACACTTTCTTCCGGCGAAAAGTAAGGTGCCTGGTCAGCCACGGCCTCGAACAAGAAATAATGCCCCCGGCGGTCCGTACGCTCATCCACTAGGTAGCCAACTTCCTCCAGCAAGTCCAGGTAGCGGCGCACCGTGCGCGTCGAGCAGTCCAACGCCTGGGCCAGTTGGTCCAGAGTTCGCCCCCGCGCGCCCCGCAATAGCCGAATAAGTTGCAGCACCCGCAATAATTTCGCCTGCTCAATCATGCGGCTAAGCTACGCCGGTTCCTAAGCGCTCACGCATGAGCATACGCGTAGAGGCAGGGGTAGGCCCCTCCAAAGTCACGACGTACGCATCGCTCAATCTACCCGCCCGGAGCCGGTAAGGGTTGGCAGCCGCTGCTCCCTCAACCATCCTCGCCGGTCGCGGTAGCTCGAAACTGTGCCGCCCCGTGCTATCCGTCACCCCCCACCTACCGTTTCAGGACCTCTCCGGCGATTTATGTTTGTCATTGTTGCCACGCGGAGAGGTTTAGCCAATTGCCTGCCGCTCCCACTTGGCTAATCCACGGCCAAACCGCGGACACGCATGTCCGCGGTTTGGCCACCCGTGTCCGCGCCGCGGACATGCTTCGGACCAATACTCACTCAGCCGAGGAGGTGGCCGCCGTACACGCGGCCGCCTATCCTACATGCTTCGGACCAATACTCACTCAGCCCCGCAGTTGATAATGAGCTGCCACCGTGGCCGCTTCGATAATTCCCGCCTCCCGCAGTAGCTCAAAGTCGCGCCGCACCGTGCGGTCCGTCACCCCCAACTGCCCCGCCAGGGCCGCCGTAGTCAGCGCGCCCGCCGCCAGCTGTTCCACTTCCAGCCGCAGCCGTTGCGCCACCCCGGCTGCTACCCCCAGAGTCAATAGTCGCTCTCGTGCCACGCCCAACGCTGCCTCCCCGGCCACGCTGTCCGCTTGACTAGCCCCACCCCCCGGCACCGGCACCACCGTCCGAAACACGTCCTCCTCGATAAACTCCGCCTGTCCACCCGGCCGGTACGCCTGCAAATACCGCGTCACGTTGCGCACGCCCGACCCCAGCTCTTCCACCCGCCCCAGCTGCACGAAGAACCGGGCCAGCGTCGGGTTCTTCGGAAACGGCTGGAAGCCCCGCGGGTCCAGCGGGCCGTGCCCCACCGAGTGGTTGGCGTTGTCCACCTCCACCCGGTCGGCGTAGATGATGAAGCGCGCCGGCCGGCCGTTCAAATACTCCCGGTGTACGAGCAGGTTGGCCACCACCTCCCGGAATATCTTGTCCCGCAGGCTCACCCGCACCGTGCCCTCCAGGTAGAAGGGGTCAGGCAGGTGCTTGGCCACGAAGTCCATCAACTGCTCGTAGGCTTCGACCAGGTTCGTGCGCAAGTCCAGCCGGTCGTCGTAGCGGTTCACATCGTGGCGCCGCACCAGCGCGTCAATCCGGTAGGCGGGCAGCACCGACAGGATAATTTCGTCGCGCCCCAGCAGCAGCGCCGCCGCCTGGGTGTAGCCCTGGGCACCGGTCAGCGGGTCGGTCTGATACAGTCCCGCGCTCCGAAGCAGCTCCTCGTCGCCGAGCAGCAGCCACGGGTGGTCGGCCCGCCGCGCCCGCACCAGCGCCCGCACCTTATCCAGCAGCCCCGGCTTGAAGTCGCTCAGCCGCAGGTGCGGCAAGATGCGCCCCTCCGAGTAGTAGCTGCTCTTGCGGGCGTAAAACTGGCTGATGCGCCCCTCGTCGCGCACCCGGAAGTCGCCCTCGTGCCCCCGGTCAAACACCACTCCGCCCGAGCGGTGTACCTGGGAGCTTGGCGGCACATACACGTGCAGCAGCAGCGCCGCGCCCACCCGCACCGGGGCCAGCTCCAGCAGAAACGGCGGTTGCAGCTTCGTCGGGTTGTTGCTCAGGCTCACGAAGTCGCGCTGGAGCTGGTCGGCCGCCGCCTCGTCCACGCCCCGCGCCGTGCCGTCGTCGCCGGCCCCCAGAATCAGGTGCCCGCCCTGCCGGTTCAGAAACGCGCACACGCTTTCAAACACGTCTTTGGGCAGCAGGTGCCGGGCCTGCTTAAACTCGCTGGTTAGGCCCTCGCCCTGCCGCAGCAGGCTTTCCAGTTGTTCCGCCGTCATTGGTCGCTGCTCGTCTTGCCGCGTGAAAGTACGGCCCCCGCCTCCCAACCGCCCCCGCCCATCCCCGGCCGCCGCAGCAAAAACCTAAACTGGCTCAGCTGCTCGTCCCGCAGGCGCTCCATCCACCGCTGAGCTGCCTCCTCCGTCTGCATCTGACTCGCCGGCAGTGCAAACACCGGTAACACCTCGTTACCCGGCCCCAGCGGCATCCGCAGCGCGTAGCCACCCATTCGCGGAGCCTTGACCAGCTCTACCCGGTAGCCCGCCGCCTCAAACTCCCCGAAAAACGCACTGATAGACTCCGCGTCCGGCACAAACTGGCTCATGCTGCCAAAATGTAAAAAGGTGAGTAAAAAACGCTGGTCTATATAACCTCCCCCCACTCCCAACCCTCGTCCTTCCCATTCGCCCGCGCCAGCGCCCCCCGCACCGCCTCGGCCAACACTTGCCACCCCAACAACTCCGCCTCCAGCGGCAGCTGCCGCCCATACAGCCGCACCACGTATTCCACCAGCACCGCCGACACCGGCCGCTGGTCCAGCAGCGTCGGCAGCTCCGCCCGCCACGCCGGGGCCAGCCCCGGCTTCGCCACCACAATCTCCCGCGCCCGTCCCGGCCGCTCCACCACCAAGGCCCCCAGCAAAAAAGTCAGCTCTTCCATCTCAGGTCTCAGTAAGTGATTGCGCGATTGCTTAGATTAAGTAGTTCTGATTCTGATTGTCTGGCTCCCCCTCCCCATCGGGGCTAGGGTGTACACACAAGTCCTTGCGCGAGTTTCCACCCTCCATATAGCCGTTGAAAATGCTGCCATCCATGCGTAAGCGTAATGACTCCGGGTGGGCGCTGGCTGGCCAGCCCGCTCCAACCGCCGAGCCGGGCGA
>JANXNW010000195.1 GCA_025353905.1 Hymenobacter sp. | reverse complement strand
AGGGGGGATTCGAACCCCCGATACCGTTGCCGGTATAACGGTTTTCGAAACCGTCGCATTCGACCACTCTGCCACCTCTCTGTAAGGCTTTTTGGGACTGCAAAAGTACGGCGGGGGAATAGATACTGAAAGAGTTTTTTTACAAGGCTCGTCGGGAAGTTCACGCAGAGGGCGCAGAGGTTGTCCGCAGAGGAGCGCAGAGGCCGAAGGACGACTCACTTATTCACTCAATTGCTCATTCACGCCGCCCAGCCGGCCAGCTACGGCATCGAGGCTCACGTTCACCTCGAAGCCGATGATAAGCGTCATGCACACGAATTCGAGCCAGACCATGAAGCCCACGAGCGCGCCGATGGAGCCGTAAAAGTGGTTGTAGGAGTCGAACACGCGCACGTAGAGCGTGAACAGAAACGAGACCAGGAAGATGAGCAGCGTAGCCACGAGCGCCCCGCCCGAAAAAAACGACCACTTGTTGTGCACCGGCGGCACGAAGTAGAAAATAACGCAGGTCGTGAGCAAAAACAGCCCGATGAGCGAGCCGTAACGCAGGGTGAGCACCATAAAGGCCGACGCGCTCTCGGGTAATATCTCGTTGAATATGAGCCAATCGATGATGAACGTCCCGAAAAATATACCCGCGATGGCCAGCACCAGCAGCAGCGCCAGCACGAAGGTGAGCACCGTGGCAATGGCGCGCTTGTGCAGATAGCCGCGGTGCTTAAACCAGGGATATTTCTTCTCAAACGCGTCGAGCAAAGCCATCACCCCGTTGGAGCTGAGCACGAGCGCCGCCCCGAAGCCGAACGAAAGCAAGCCGCCGTGCGGAATTCGCACGATGTCCTCAATGGTGCCCGCCGTGGCCGCATACAGCTCGTGGGGCATGATGTCGGACAGAAATTGCAGGATGTCCACGTCCAGGTTCGGCACCGGGATATAGGGAATGAGCGTGAACAGGAAAATAATGGTCGGAAACAGGGCCAGCGTCAGGTTGAAGGCCATGTAAGCGGCGCGCTTTTCAAGCGAGTCGCGCCGCAGCTCGTGCAGAATGCGCTCACCGAGGTCGTAGAGCGAGACGCGGCCCTGGCGCAGGTGCGCCCGCTTGCCCCAGGCCATGAGCAGGCGGTAGGCGCGGTGGCGGCGCACATCGGGCAACGTGGGGCGACGACGGGCAGGCGGGGCGAGCATTCGGTGAACTGGTGAACTGGTGAATTGGTGAGGCGGTGAGCCTGTCGTTTCTCCTCGCGATGGCAGACAACCAGAAGCATCAACTCCTAAATCTACTTCCCAAACGCCGCCGGGGCGGGCGCATCGGGTGGGGCGGCCAACACCAGACCTAGCGGACTGCCGTCTTCATCGGCGGCGAAGTACGGCGCGAGCCGCTCACGGACGCTGCCCGGAATCGGCACCGGCCGGCCGGTGGCGGTGCTCACAAACACCATCAGCGTGTAGCCTTCGGTGAGCAGCTCGTCGGCCTCGTTGCGAATTTCGTACTCGAATTTCACCCGCGAGCCTTCCGGCACCTCGCGCAGCATCACCCGGATAGTGAGCAGGTCGTCGTAGCGCGCCGGGCGGCGGAAGCGGGTTTGCAGCTCGCCCACCGGCATGCCCACGCCCTCAGCCTCCAGCGTTTTATACCGAATGCCGAGCTGCCGGAACGCCTCCGTGCGCGCCACCTCAAAATAGGCCGCGTAGTTGCCGTGATAGACGTAGCCCATCTGGTCGGTTTCGGCGTAGCGCACGCGGATTTGAATGTCGGCCTGGTACATGGCGTAGGACGCAGCCTTCGCTGCGTCATCGTTGAACGGCATTAAAGCAAATACAAATTGCGCGGACGATTAACGCAGCAAAGGCTGCGTTCTACATCCCATTCCGGTTCAGCGCCGCCTGATAGCGCCGCGCGTTCACCAGGTGCTGCTGCTCGTTGGCGGCAAAAGCGTGGTAGCCGCTGAAATCTTCTTTGGCGCAGAAAAACAAATAGCTGTTTTCTTCGGGGTGGAGCACGGCGTTGAGGCTGGCGATGCTGGGCAGGTTGATGGGGCCGGGCGGCAGGCCGGCGTATAGGTACGTGTTGTAGGGCGAGTCTTTGCGCAAATGCACGTTCAGCACGCGCTTGATGCCGAAATCGCCGTTGGCGTACACCACCGTGGGGTCGGCTTGCAGCTTCATGCCGCGTTTGAGGCGGTTCAGGTACACGCCCGCGATGCGGGGGCGCTCGTCGGCGTGCTGCTGCTGCTCGGCCTCCACGATGCTGGCCAAGGTGCTGACTTGCAGCCGCGTGAGGCCGCGCGACTGCCTGGCTTCGTCGCGGGCGGGCGTCCAGAATTTTTCGTACTCGGTTTTCATGCGCTGCATCAGGTTCTGCGGCGTCGTGTTCCAGTACAGCTCGTAGGTGTTGGGGATGAACATGGCCAGCACGGTCGTCGTGTCGAAGCCCAGGCTGCGGGTGTAATCAGGCGAGCTGAGCAGCGAATCTATCTGCCGGGGGCGGGCGTCGATTTGCTTACTGAGCTTGAGGGCCAGTTCGCGGCGCAGGCGCACGTTGGTGAAGGTGAGCCGCAGCGGCGACTGCCGGCCCGACTTGAGCAGGTTAATGAGGTCGCGGTTGCTGCCCTGGTCGGGCAGCTCGTAGCGGCCGGGCTTCACGGCCCCCGGCTTGTCGTAGCCCATGAGCCGGCCCACGAAAAAGAGCGAAAGCCGGTCGATGACGGCATCGGTGTTCTCGACTTCTTTCAGCGCTCGCTGCCAGTTGTAGCCCCGGCGCACGTACACGTAGGTCGGGCGGCTCTTGGTGTCGATGTTGGCGGTGAAAAAAATCTGGTAGAAATAATACGAGAAGCAGACCAGGCCCAGGCCCAGCACCACGGCCACGGTGGCGTAGCGGTTGCGGCGGCGGGTAGACAGCGCGCGGCGCTCTTCCAGGGTGGACTTTTTGACAGGCTCAGACACAGGCTCGGCGGATAGGCGAATGGGTTGGGGCCAAAATTACGCCGCTGCCTGGCTCAAACTATTTTCTGATTGCTCCGGCCCCCGCCCTCCTCTTCACCCAAACCGTGGCCGAGCTTATTTAAAAACCGGCGCGGCACCTTTCTAAAACCGGCCGCCGTAGTACCTTGCCCGCCCGGACGGGCTGCCGCGCCGGCCCGCTTGTCCACTTCCGTCTCACTCCGCACGTCGCTCAATGGCCGCCACCCTGCTCCGCATTCACCCCGAAAACCCGCCTCAAAACCGCATCCTGCAAGTCGTCGAAGTGCTGCGCAAAGGCGGGTTGATTATCTACCCCACCGATACGGTTTACGGCATTGGCTGCGATATCAACAATGCGAAAGCCGTCGAAAAGCTCTGCCGCATCAAGGGGTTGAAGCCCGACAAAGCCAACCTGAGCTTCATCTGCCACGACCTCTCGCACATCGCCGACTACGCCCACGGCATCACCACGCCGGTCTATAAAGTCATCCGCAAAGCGCTGCCAGGGCCGTTCACGTTCATCTTCGAGGCCAGCCCGAAGGCCCCGCGCTACGGCGGCGTGAAGCGTAATACGGTCGGCATCCGGGTGCCCGACAATCAGATTGTGCGCCAAATCGTGCAGGAGTTCGGGACGCCCATCGTGAGCACGTCGGTGCGCGAAAGCGAGGAAACGCTCGAAGAATACGTGACCGACC
Source organism: Hymenobacter sp. (assembly GCA_025353905.1). GTDB lineage: Bacteria > Bacteroidota > Bacteroidia > Cytophagales > Hymenobacteraceae > Hymenobacter. The sequence goes on along the minus strand of JANXNW010000195.1, from coordinate 37,207 downwards.
CCGACCTGATTTTCGAGAAATACCGCGCCCTCGTGGACCTCGTCATCGACGGCGGCTTTGGAGGCAACACGCCGAGCACCATCATCGACTGCACCAATGACGACTTCGAGCTGGTGCGCGCCGGGCTAGGCGATATCGAGCAGTTTCTTTAATGGTTAATGGTCGATTTCGGTCATTGCGAGCATGTTGCGCATCGAGCAAGGAACGAAGCAATCGTCCTTGTTGAGCACGTCGAACGGACTGAACAGCGGGCCGTGCAGATGCGATTGCTTCGCTTTGCTCGCAATGACCAAAATTAATCACTAAACTCGCGCGTGTTTCCAGCGCCGATGGGTCCACAAGTACTCGTCGGGCGCGGCCCGGATGTCGGCTTCGAGCTGACGCACGAAGGCAGCGGTGAGTGGGTAGCGGGCGGCTTCCGCATCGGCGGCAGCTTCGGGGTCGGGCGTTAGCTCGCACAGCGTGAGCTCGTAATAGCCGCGCCCAACGCGGCGGGCGCGGGCGTAGAGCACGACGGCATCGAACTGGGGCCGGAGGCGGTCCACGCTGGTGTAGAAGCCGGCCGGGCGATGCAAAAAATCGGTCCAGTACGGGCGGTCGTCGGGGCCGGCGGCCTGGTCCGACACCAGGCACACGACGCGGCCCTGCCCCCGGTGGGCCACCAGATACCGCAGCGTACCCAGCATGGGCACCACTTCGGCCCCCTGGCGGGTGCGCAGCCGCCGCACGAATGCCTCGAAAAACCGGCTGCTGAGCGGCTTATAGACTCCCGCCACCTGGCCCGGAAACCGCGCTGCCGTGCCCGCCAGCACCCATTCCCAGTTGCTGAGGTGCGAGCCGACTCCGAGCACCGTGCGGCCCCGAGCCAGGTAGTCGCCCAGCAGCTCGGGGTTGGTGAAGCGCACCCGCTCGCGTAGCTCCTCAGCACTCAGTGTCAGTAGCTTGAGCGTTTCGACCGTGAGCTGGGCCAGGTGCCAGTAGAAGCGGCGCGCCAGGTGCCGCCGCTGGGCGGCTGTTTGGTCGGGGAAGGCGTGGCGCAGGTTATCGGAAACCACCGTCTGCCGGTAGCGCCCCACGTGGGCCAGCCCCACATAAAGCACTCCAGCCAAGCCATAGAGCAGCGGCAGCGGCAACTGGGCCAGCGCCCGCAGCCCGGCCGTGAGCAAGCGCTCGGCCCACGTTGCGGCCGCGCCGGTTCCGCCAGCCAACTCCTGGCTCATGGGCGCGCGGCGGGCGCAGCGTCCCCGGCCTGGATGTAGTCGGTCGGGTTGCGCGAGCCAGTCTGGTGCTGGCTGGCCAGCAGCTTGTTAGTGGCTGCGTCGCGCGCTTCGAGTACAAGCGTGAAGGGGCCGGCGAGCAGCGCGCCTAACAGCAACTGGCCCACCACGGGCGTGGGCCGGCCGGCCGGCGGCGTGAGCGTGGCTTCCACGGCAGCCGGGCTGCCGGTCGGCCCGGCCGCGCCGCTGAGTAAGCGGTAGCGCAGGCGCACGGGCCGGTTGGGGGGCAGGCCGGTTAGCTCGGCATAAAAAAACACAGCATTAGCCCCTCGGGCGTAAAGGCCAGCGGGGGCGCGGGCCAGCTGGTAGCCACCGCGCACATTGTCAGCTCCAGCGGTATTGACGCGGGCGGCGGGCTGGGCCAGCAGCAGCACGTCGCTGAAAGCCGGGCCGGCGGCGACACTCACCGTCAGGGGCTGCTCTGCTACCGCGGGCTGCCCGGTGGCGGGGCGCACGTTGTCGCGCAGGGAAGTCCGCAGCGTGTACGAGCCGACGGGCACGAGCACCCGCCGCAGCACGGTGAACGGGTTTTTGACAGCCTGGGCCGTGTCGGTGAGCACGGGCGGACGTAGGGCCACGGTTTCGCGCCACACGGGCTGGCTGTCAGCGGCTCGCACCAGGCTCAGCTCCAGCGTGGCCGACGCCTGATACACCCGCCGCAGCCGCTGCCGATACAGCAGGCCCCGGGTGGGCACGGTCACGCTCAGCTCCAGCTCGCCGGTAGGCTGGCGCTGGTCGAGCGCCCGAAACCGGGCCACTTCCACCAGTGGCCGGGGCAGACTGGCAGCGGGCTGATGGGCTTGCTCGGCGAACAGTCCAAAACTCCCCAAAATAATTAAGCCAGGTGTCACACGCATAGCCCAAAAGTACGGCCCCCACCCGGCCCTTACCCGGCCCTTACCTTGCGGCCGTGTCCGTTATCCTCACCGAACTTCACTATCTGCCCGGTATTGGCTACTTTCAGCAACTGCTGGCCACCGATGCGCTCCGCCTCGACGCCCACGAGCATTACCGCAAGCAGACGCTGCGCAACCGCGCCTTCATCCTCACGGCCCAGGGGCCGCAGGTGCTCACCGTGCCGGTGCTCGATGGGGCCAGCGCCACCAAAATCGCTACGAGCGCCATCGAAATCGACTACCGCCAAAACTGGCGGCACCGCCACCTGCGCACCCTGCAAACGGCCTATGGCGGGTCGCCCTATTTCAGCTATTATGCCGATTATCTGACGGATATCTACGCCCGCCGGCCGGCCCGCCTCTGGGACCTGAACCTCGACCTGCTGCGCCTGTTGCTGCGCTGTCTGCGCTGGCCGCTGCCGCTGGAGCTGACGAGCGAGTACCACGCGCCCGCCCAGCCGACGGCGAGCACCGCGCTGCTCGACCGGCGGGACCGACTGACGGCCAAAACCGGCACGACGGCGGCGCGGCCTGACAGTCCGTCGCAACGGCCATACCGGCAGCTTTTTGGCCCCGCGTTTGTTCCCGGCCTGAGCGTACTGGATTTGTTATTTATGCAAGGGCCGGCGGCGGGCAGGTTTTTGTAACACCAACTAAAAGTCAGCGTAGCTAAGCCCTAGCTTGGTACCTATTCGGGGCAATTCACTATTAACTCCTGACCGGCCTACAGCTGGGTTCACCAAGCTAGGGCTTGGTGCTACACTGCCCGAACCTTCACCGGTAAGCGGCTGTTTTTTGAAATATATTCCCTCTTTTCTCGTATTTGCGTAACGCTATCAGGTTGGTCGTCCCTTTACTCTTTTCGGGTTGGGCTATTATCTGCGGCTTATTTATATCTTGCTTGCATGGAAGCTAAATTTTCAAACCGCGTCAAGGAGGTTATCTCGCTGAGTCGGGAGGAAGCCATCCGCCTGGGCCACGACTACATCGGCACCGAACACCTGCTGCTGGGCATGATTCGCGAAGGCGAGGGCACGGCCCTGGCGCTGCTCAAAAAGCTCGGCGTGGCGACGGACGAACTAAAATTCGCCCTCGAACAGGCCACCCGCAACACGGCCCAGCCGGGCACGAGCATCACCGGCTCGATACCGCTGACCAAACAAACCGAGAAGGTGCTGAAAATCACCTACCTCGAAGCCAAGATTTTCAAGTCGGAAATCATCGGTACCGAACACCTGCTCCTCTCGATTCTGCGCGACGAGGACAACATTTCTTCCCAAATTCTTTCCAAATTCAGCGTGAACTACGAAACCGTCCGCGACTCGCTCGATTACCACGGCACGGCGGGCACCACCGCCCCGAGCGGCCCGAAAGCCGGCCCCGACACCGATGACGACGACGACCGCCTCTTCGGGCAGGGCCAGGGTGGCGGCCCCGGCCGCGCCCAGGGCGGCAACCCCGGCGGTGCCAAAAACGCGGGCCAGAAGTCGCGCACCCCGGTGCTCGACAACTTCGGCCGCGACCTGACCAAGCTCGCCGAAGACGACAAGCTCGACCCCATCGTGGGCCGTGAGAAAGAAATCGAGCGCGTGGCCCAGGTACTGAGCCGCCGCAAAAAGAACAACCCGATTCTCATCGGGGAGCCGGGCGTGGGCAAAACGGCCATCGCCGAGGGCCTCGCTTTGCGCATTATTCAGAAAAAAGTGTCGCGGGTGCTCTTCAATAAGCGCGTGGTAACGCTGGATTTGGCTTCGCTCGTGGCCGGCACCAAGTACCGCGGGCAGTTCGAGGAGCGCATGAAAGCCGTGATGAACGAGCTGGAAAAGTCGCCCGACGTGATTCTCTTCATCGACGAGCTGCACACCATCGTGGGCGCGGGCGGCGCTTCGGGTTCGCTGGATGCGAGCAACATGTTCAAGCCGGCCCTGGCGCGGGGTGAGATTCAGTGCATCGGCGCGACGACGCTCGATGAATACCGCCAGTACATCGAAAAGGACGGCGCGCTCGCTCGCCGCTTCCAGATGGTGATGGTGGACCCTACCACGCCGGAGGAAACCATCGAGATTCTGCACAATATCAAGGACAAGTATCAGGACCACCACCACGTTGTCTATACCGACAAGGCCATCGAGCAGTGCGTCAAGCTGAGCGACCGCTACATGAGCGACCGCTTCCTGCCCGATAAAGCCATCGATATTTTGGACGAGGCCGGCGCGCGGGTCCACATCAATAATATCGTGGTGCCGGAGGATATCTTGAAGCTCGAAGAGAGCATCGAGAACATCAAGACCGAGAAGAACCGCGTCGTCAAGAGCCAGAAGTACGAGGAAGCCGCCAAGCTGCGCGACACGGAGAAAAAGCTGCTCGAACAGCTCGAAACCGCCAAGAAAAGCTGGGAGGACGAAACCAAGAAGAAGCGCTACACGGTGAAGGAGGAAAACGTGGCCGAGGTAATCGCCATGATGACCGGCATCCCGGTGGCGCGCGTGGCCCAGAACGAAAGCCAGAAGCTGCTCAACATGAACGAGGAGCTGCAAGGCAAAGTCATCGGGCAGGATAAGGCCATCGGGCAGCTCGTGAAAGCCATTCAGCGCACCCGCGTGGGCTTGAAAGACCCCAAGAAGCCGATTGGCTCGTTCGTGTTCCTCGGCCCGACGGGCGTGGGCAAGACGGAGCTGGCCAAGGTGCTGGCCACGTATTTGTTCGATAAGGAGGACGCACTCGTGCGGGTCGATATGAGCGAGTACATGGAGAAATTCTCGGTCTCGCGCCTCGTCGGCGCGCCTCCCGGCTACGTGGGCTACGAAGAGGGCGGGCAGCTGACCGAGAAAATCCGCCGCAAGCCGTACTCAGTGATTCTGCTCGATGAGATTGAGAAAGCTCACCCCGACGTGTATAACCTGCTGCTGCAAGTGCTCGACGACGGCATTCTGACCGACGGGCTGGGGCGCAAGGTGGACTTTCGCAACACCATCATCATCATGACCTCGAACATCGGGGCGCGCGACTTGCAGGACTTTGGCGCGGGCATCGGCTTCGGCACCAAGGCGCGGCAGGACAACCAGGACGAGTTGACGAAGAGCACCATCACCAACGCGCTTAAAAAGACGTTCTCGCCGGAGTTCCTGAACCGCTTGGACGATGTTATCGTGTTCAACTCGCTCAGCAAGCCCGACATTCACAAGATTATCGACATCAGCCTGGGCAAGCTGCTCGCCCGCATTCAGACGCTCGGCTACCGCGTCGAGCTGACGGACGCGGCCAAGGACTTCGTGGCTGAGAAGGGCTACGACCCCAAGTTTGGGGCGCGGCCCCTGAACCGGGCCATCCAGAAGTACATCGAAGACCCGATTGCCGAGGAGATTCTCAAGGCCCAGCTGCTGCACGGCGACACCATCACGGCCGACTTCGAGGAGGGCAAGGAGGAGTTGACGTTTGCCGTGAGCAAGAGCGGCGAGGCCATGAACCTGGCCAGCGACGAGCGCCCGGCTGAGAAACCAGAGCCGGAAACGGGCGAAGCGAAGTAAGCGCTACCCCGGAATAAGGTAAATGACGGTAAAGGCCGGCCCCTGCGCAACAGGGGCCGGCCTTTTCGCGTTGGCAATAACCCCGATAATAACGGTCAGGGGGTTTTAAGGTCTGAAAATTTGATTTTGCTTTAAGCGATATTTGCTTCACGGAGCGTAGAGTCGGTTTTGGTTAGAACTACACCGATTTTTATCTCCTCTCAAGAAAGCCTCGGCTTCGGCTGCCTTACCCATGCCACCGCCGCGTCAAGAAGTTTGCTACTCTTCTTTCCACTCTTCACTGTCCAGCTACTATGCAAAACATACCAACTTTTGATTTCGACCACGGCCGCACTAATCAGCAGCCGGCCAGCACGGGGTTCGGCTGGTTCTTGCTGCTGCTGGCGTTGTTGCTGCTGGGCCTGTCCCCGGGACGGGCGCGGGCCGCGACGGGCTTTTTTGAGAGCTATGTGAAGGTCGGCCCTACCTCTTACGTGCTGAGCAGGGGCGTGAACCTGGGCGCGAACCTGGGTGGCGGCAACGGCGACCGGTTTGTCGATAACGACGGCAACGCGACTAACTACACAACTGCTTTCACGGTAGCCGCGCCGCCCACGGCCATGATTACGAGCAGCGTGAACAACTGCGCCGGCTCGCCAGCCACGGTCACGTTTTCTTTTGTCGGGGCGGCGCCATTCACGGTAAGCTACTCCGATGGCATCAGCACCTTCACCCTATCCAACCAGCCCGCCACGGTGGTGCTCACGCCGACGCTCTTTGCCGATGCCGCTTTCACCATTACGGCTCTGAGCGATGCGACCGGCAATGCCGATGTGCTGCCGCCAACTTACAATGTCCCCGTAAACACGGTCGCCAACTGGACCGGAGTGAAGAATACTGACTGGTTCGACCCGGCCAACTGGAATAATGGTTGCGTACCGAACCAGTACATCGACGCGATTATCGGCAATACGGCCCCGAGATATCCGATTCACGACAGCGGGCCGGAGGTGGCTTCGGTAAAAACCCTAATCTTGGAAGAAGCTCCGGGAAAACTAACCTACACCAGCGGCGGGCTGGATTTATGGGGCGACCTGAGGCTGGGGCTCAACCGCGACGGGCTGAGGCTGGCGAGGGCCACCTATTTCACCTTTGGTTCGTTTTTCCTGTTCACCTCGGCTACTGGTGGCAGTAAGCTGCGCATTCTGGGCAACGTGTCGCATGCGATACTAAGCCTGAACGACGTGTGGGAAATGGAAGTGGACACCAACCCGACCAATGTGGCAACCACGGCTACCACAACCCTGCGCAACAGCCTCGTCGTCTGGCGCAGCCTGACCATGCGTAGCGGCATACTCAGCTCTGGAGGGACCGACAATACCATTGGCTTGCTCAACCCGGCCAACCCGCAGGGCTCAGGTACGGCCACGCTCGCCGAAACCGAAACCGGCTATGTGCTGGGCAAGGTGGGGGCACGCCGTCCGCTCACGGCGGGCACTGCCGACGATGCCCAGGGCCTGGGCCTGCGCCTAACTCCGGCCACTGGCTCGGTCAGTCCCGGCTCGACCGACATCACGCGCATCACGGGCACGGCCCCGACCAACGTGGGCAGCGGCCCCGGCATCCTGCGCTATTTTCAGTTACAACCCACTGTGAGCACGGGTTTGAACATGCAGCTGGATTTTGCCTACTTCAACCACGAGCTGAACGGCCTCGCACCCGCCGACCTGCGCCTGTTTCGCGCCGCGAACAGCGTGGCCGGCCCCTGGGCCGACCAAAGCCCCACCACCGCTGCGCCCAACGTAGTCACTAAAACCGGTATCGCCAACCTGTCCGGCTTCTGGACGCTGGGCCGGCTCGCGGCCCCGCTGCCGGTGAGCCTGACCGCGTTTGAGGCCACGCGCCAGGGCGCGGACGCGCTGCTGAGCTGGCGCACGGCTTCCGAAACCGACAACGCCGGCTTCGAGGTGCAGACCAGCGCTGAGGGCACGAGCTTCCGCAAGCTGGGCTTCGTGGCGGCGGCTTCGGCCAACAGCAGCACCCCGCGCAGCTATAGCTTCCGCGACACGGAGCCCGGCAAAACCGGCCTGCGCTACTACCGCCTGCGGCAAATGGACCTGGACGGCAAAGCCACCTTCTCGCCGGTGCGCAGCGTGAGCTTCGAGGGCAGCGGAGCCAGCGGGGGTTTGAGCCTCGACGCGGCTCCTAACCCGTTCGGCACGGGCGGCCTGCGCCTGCTCGTGCAGCTGCCTCAGCCCGAAACGGCCACCCGCCTCACCCTCACCGACGCGCTGGGCCGGCGCGTGTTTAGCCAGGCGCTGAGCCTGCCAGCCGGCGGCTCGCAAGTTGAGCTGCCCGGCACAAGCCAGCTCGCTCCGGGCGTGTACCTGCTGGAAGTGTCGCTCAATGGCCAGGTACAACACCGGCGCGTGTTGAAGGAGTAAGTTTAGTGAGACATGAGAATTTGGGAAGTGAGATATGAGAATTTACTAGACGATAGTTTCACATCTCACTTCCCAAATTCTCATGTCCTAGTAAACTCAACCCCCGCCTTGTTTGCTGGCGCCGCTTTTCTGGTCGTCGTTGCTGACGCCTTTGCGCTGCTTGCCGGGGCCACTCTGGCCGAATCGGTAGCTGAAATTAAACCGGAAGCCCTGCATGAAAGCGCGGTAGGTGTACGTCTCGTCGAAGAGCGGCGTGGCACGCTGGCCCGGCTCGGTTCGCAGGGCGTTAGTGGTGCTGGTGTAGGGCCAGAACTGATTGAAAGGCGAGCTGAAATTGAGGGTGAGGTCGGCTTTTTCCTGCCAGAAGGTTTTCTTCGCCCCCATCTGATAGTAGAGGTTGGCCCCGCCGAAGCCTTGCACCTCAATCGTGCGCAGGCCCGAATACACGAAGCCCTGCACGGTCCAGCCTTTCTTGAGCTTGTAGCTCGTGTTCAGGTTCAGGTTGGCGGTGAAGCCCTGGCGGGTAGTGCCCAGCGCCGACGAGCGCCGCACGACGTACTGCACGTCGGGACCGCCGCTCAGGCTCCAGCTCGGGTTGAATTTGACCGAGCCGGAAATATTGAGCTGGTAGAACGTGTTGGCCGCCACGTTGCCAAAGGTCTGGATGGTCACGGCCGGGTCGGGGAGCACGCCGGCCGGCAGCGGCGCCGCCGGGTCGGTGGTACTGAAGCGAATGCTCTCAATCGCGTTGCCGGTGTAGCGCACCGAGAGGCCGGCGTTGAGCGTACTCGTTTTGATGGCCGTGTTGTAGCTCAGCTCCGCCGAGTGGGTTAGCTCGGGGTCGAGGTCGGGGTTGCCGAAGGTGATGTTGAGCGGGTTGGAGCGGTCCACGAACGGATTCAGAAAATCAATGAACGGCCGGGTGATGCGCCGCGAATAGGCTAGGCGCAGGCTGCTCGCTTCGCTGATTTTGTACTGCGCGCTACCGTTGGGCAGCCACGTCAGGTAGGCGCGGTCTGGGAAAGGCGTGTTGGTGGTCCGGAAATCAGCCGCAATGCCGGTGCGCTCCAGCCGTGAGCCGAGGCTGGCCGACACCTTTTTGCCCACCGGAAACGAGTACGTGCCGTAGGCCGACTGTACGTCCTGGGCGTAGGCGAAGTCCGTGCCCCGGCCCGTGAGCGTACCCAACTCGCCGCCCACGGCCGAGGTGCCGTCCACTGACGCGACGGAGCTGGTGCGCCGGAATATGCCTTTCAGGCCCATTTCCAGCGTCCGCTTCTCGCCGAAAGGCTGGGTGAGGTCGGTTTGCAGCGTGAGTTCCGAGCCGGGCGTCCGGCCCCGGCTGCGCTCGCGCGAGTTGGCCAGCGCCGCTACGAGCGGGCTGTCGAGGCCATTGTATTGGGCAAAATCGTAGCCGAACAGCCCGTCGTTGTGGGCGTACTGGCTCAGCACGGTCCACTCCTTGCGAGCCACCCCGGCGAAAGTGCGCGTGTAGGTGCCCGTCGCGTTGAGATTGACGCCATTGAAGACGCTGCGCTGGTCGCGGAAAAAGAGCTGGTTCGCGCTGCCGTCGAAGGCGGTGAGCCGGTTGCGCAGGCCGTTGAGGCTTTCGCCGCCGTAGCCGTCGGCCCCCAGCGCGAGTGAGAGCGCGTGGTGCTCTTTCGGGTCGTAGTCCACGCCCACGTTGGCGTAGCCCCAGCCACCGCGGTTGGTCACGCCCGCGTCCTGGGTCAGCGTATTGCGCAGCTGCCCTAGCTCGTTAAACGTGCGGCGCTCGGCCAGAATCTGGCCGGGGTTGTACCAGGCCCCGCCGCCCGCCGACGACGTGAAATTGACCTTGCCCTGGCGGAAGTTGAAGCTCGTGTTCAGGTTCGAGTTGCGGTTGCCGCTGCTCACGCTCACGCTGCCGTTCAGGCCCTGGTTGGTGCCTTTCTTGAGCACGATGTTAATGATGCCGGCCGTGCCCTCGCCGTCGTACTTGGCGGGCGGTGTCGTGATGACTTCCACGCGTAGAATCTGCTCGGCCGGAATGCTCTTGAGCGCTTCGGCCAGGTTGGAGGCCAGCCGGGGCGAGGGCTTGTCGTTGATGAGCACCTTAAAATTAGCCGAGCCGCGCATCTTTACGTTGCCTTCGCCATCGACGGCCAGCAGCGGGGTTTTGCGCAGCACGTCCTGGGCCGTGCCCCCGGCGTTGCCCGCGTCCTGGTCGGCGTTATACACGAGCCGGTCGGGCTTGACTTCCACCACCGGTTTCTGGCCCACCACCACGGCTTCGGCCAGGGCGGTGGCCATAGCCGGCAGCAGCAGTCGGCCCGCATCGGTGGCCCCGGTCGTCACGGTCACGGCCCGCGTCCGGCTACCGTAGCCCACGTACGAGGCCCGCAAGCGGAAATTGCCCGCCGCGAGCTTGGTCATCGTAAAATGTCCCTGGTCGTCGGCCGCCACGCCGGTAATAGGCTTGGCATCGGCCTTCGCCTCGGCCGGCAGCAGCACCACCGTGGCGTAGGCCACCGGCTGGCGGGTAAGCGAGTCGAGCACCACGCCCGTCACGGAGCCGGTCGGGGCCGGGGCGGCGGGAGCGCCGGGCAGCACCGTCGGCGTTTGGGCTAGGGCGGGGCGGCTCAGGGCGAATGCGGCCAGCAGCCAGCCGTAGCGGAAGCAATGGAAAGTCATAACTGCATCAGGAAAGAGTGGCAAAAAAAGGTGTCTTACTTGCGTCGCTGCCCGGCTCAGCCCAGCAAGGGCCGCACCGCATCGGCGTAGCCCCGGCTCACGCGCACCACCCGGCCGCCGGCCAGCGTCGCGTAGTAGCCCCCGCTGCCGTCGCGCTCCAGGTCGCACACGGCATCCAGGGCCACCAGCACCGAGCGGTGAATGCGCAGAAACCGCTGCGGGTCGAGGCGTTGCCCGAGCTGCCCCAGGCCCAGATTACTGAAAAACTGACCGTTGGCGGTGTGCAGCGTGGCGTAGTCGCCGGCAGCCTCCACAAACCGGATGTCGGCGACGGCCACCGCTACCAGCCGCCCGCCGTGGGGCACGAACAACTGCCGCGGATACGCCGCGGGCGCCACTGCGCTGGTTTCGTCCAGGCGCTGCAGCAGGCGTTCCAGGGCCCCATCGACCGCCGCAGGTTGGCTCAGGACCCGCTCCACCGCTTGCCGGAACCGCGCCCGGTCGTAGGGTTTGAGCAAGTAGTCGACGGCACCGGCCGCGAAAGCATCCAGGGCGAACTGCTGATGGGCCGTGGAGAAAATGACGCGGGGCAGCTCCGTGAGCTGCGCCAACACCTCAAACCCCGTGAGGCCGGGCATCTGAATATCGAGAAATACTAGGTCGGGCCGGTACTGGCGGATGGCAGCCAGCGCCGTCGCGCCGTCCGCGCACTCGGCCAGCACCCGCAGCTGCGGAAAATCAGCCAGGTATTGCCGCACAATCAGGCGGGCCGGGGCTTCGTCGTCGATGATAAGGGTCGTCATGGTCGCGCCGATTTCAGTTGGTTACCCGGTTGGTGGCTCGGTTGGTTACCCGGTTGCGGCGCGGAAAGCCCCGCCGGTGCCGGCCGCAGGGGCAGCCGCCAGCTCACCCGCAGGCCATCCGGTTCGTTGGCGCTGATTTCCAACCCCGGGCTGCCCAGCGCCAGCAAGCGCGCGTGGGTGTTGCGCAGGCCCAGGCCACCCGCCCCGACCAAGAGCGCCGCCGGGCAGGGGCTGCCCACGCCCGTGTCGGCCACGGTGACGCGCAGGGCGGCCGGGCCGTCGGGCACGGCCGTCACCGTGAGGCAGCCGCCCGCCACTTTTGGGGCGATGCCGTGGCGCACGGCGTTTTCCACCAACGGCTGCACCAGCATGGGCGGCAAGAGTTGGGCCAGCAGGCCGTCATCGACCACAAACTTGATTTGCAGGCGGGCACCAAAACGGGCCTGCTCCAGCGCCAGGTAGTCCCGGAGAAACGCCAGCTCGTCGCCCAGCGGCAGCATTTCGTGGCGCGAGGCGGCCAGGGCAAACCGGAACGTGTGCGCCAGTTGGGCAATCAGCTCGCGGGTGCGCTCCAGCTCCGGCGGCACGGAGGCGCTGATGGAATTGAGGGTGTTGAAGAGAAAATGCGGGTTGATTTGGGCCTTCAGCACCGCCAGCTCGCCGTGGTGGGCCCGTTCGCGCAGGGCGTGCTCCAGGTCGCTGCGCTGCCGCAGCAGTTGGCCGAAGCCAATGGCGTGCAGCACTCCGAATTGCAGGCCGTAAAACAGGGCCGAAATGTACACGTCCCAAATGCGGCCCGAGCCGTTAATGCCGCCCTGGCCCAGCCAGCCCAGCACCGCGTAGTAGCTGCTAAACCAGGCCAGCACCCACAGCGGCCCCAGCCCGGCGTGGCTCAGCAGCCGCAACGGCAGCCGCACCCGCCGGAGCGGGCCCCGAAACAGCAGCCACCACACCGACAGCGTCCACAGCGCTTTTAGCGGGTAGTCGATGAGCAGCACCCGCCAGAGGTAGTGAAGAAAGGAGTTGGGCTGGTAATCCTGCGCGGCATAGGCAATGGAGCCGGCGTAGAACACCCCAAACGCCACGTAATACAGCCCCCAGAAAAGCAGTCCGGCCGCCGTGATGCGCGGCAGCAGCGGCACCTCGGCGGCACCGAGCAAACGCGAGCCCGTGGCCGCGCCGGAACCCGCTGCCCGGCCCAGCGGCGGGGCGGTCGGCGCAGGCAGGGTGAAGGTGTTTCTCATGGCGCTGGGGAAGAGCATGGGGCAAAAATAGCGGGCGGGGCACCCCGATTCAGGGCCTTTCGCCCGGTGGCAAGGAGCGGCGGCGAGTGGCTGCCGGCACCGTCCAATAGCGGACGGCCGTCCCGTAACCACCAGTCCTTCGCCCTAGCAAGACCCATGCGCAGCAGCGTTGGGGGGAAAGGGATGGGGTGAAAAGGCACTGCTGGAGCAACAGCAACCGGTGCCCACGTAGCCGCCGGGCCGGCGGCGGCCAACCGCTCAGCTCCGCACCCTTCCTTACCGGCACCGGGCCGAAACGTTACGGACCGCGTCGGCTATTTCTTCAGCACCTCGTAGCCCATACCCATGCCAAACGACGCATCGCCTTTGATTTCGCAGTGCAGCTCGGCATCGCGCTCGCCCAGGTTGCGGACGAGCGCCGCCGAGCCGGCTCCGAAAGCCAGCTCGGCGCGGCCACCGGGTTCGAGACGGCCACGCTCCTCGATAGTGCCATCGGGCCGCCGCTCGGCCACGCTCACCGGCACCGAGCCGCTGTTGCGGGCCGCTACTCGGAAAGCCCCGCGCTGCGAGCCGCCCAGCACGAACTGCTTGCCCGTTTCGATACGCAGGTCAGAAGTTACGCCACAGGACCCCAGCAGGGCGAGGCAGGTCAGCAGGGTGACGATGAGATAGGTCCGCATGGGAATTGGGGGTTTGAAAGGGTGAAACGAGGTGACAAAGGTCCCCCACCCCGCTGCGTCCGGCGCTCCAAATGCTGGTTTGGGTCGTCCCAAAGTATGGATTGGGACATAGCGGGAGTCGGTTCAGGCTGCCGGATGCCCTGTTCAGGGCTGCGTTAGGCCGCTCTGGGCTAAAGATGGCAAAAAAGCAACTGCAAAACGGAGCCATACTTGCGAAAATATGCGCGCTGTCAGAGCTTTACGTATTCAATGAACCCACCGAGTACGTTGGTCCACCACATCTCCTTTTCCTCATGAAATACTGGCTCTGTTCCTCCTTGCTGCTGCTGGCGCTGCTGACCGGCCGCGCCCTGCGGCCAACCGGCCCGCCGCCCATCTCCCGCGTGACCACCGCCAACCCGGCCCTCCCCCATCAGCCCATCGCGCTACGGACTGCCGCCTGGCCCCGACTGGCTCCGACGCGGGTGGCTCCGCCCGTGCCGGCCGACACATCGGCCCGCGGGCTGGCCCCGGTTTGGGCCGACGTTCGCCGCCGCTCCTATTTTTTGGGGGCTGAACATCTGGCCTCAACCGCGCCGCGCCTGGCCACCAATACCGCCCAGCGCCTGGGTGTGCGGCTGCTGCCAGCCGCCTGTACGCTCACAGCTGCCCCAGCTGCCAACCAGCCAAAACAGGGGGCGCGCTCCGCCCCGCCCCTGCCCCCGCCCTCAACGACTAACCGGCCGGCCTGGCAGGTGGGTTTCCGACTGCGGGGCATCGGGCGGGGCGGGCGGGTGGCGTTTCGGCCCGTGGCCGCGCCCACGCTGGCCGCCACTACTGATACCAGCGTTCGGTACCAGCACGGGGCAGCTTTCGCCACGGAGTTCGTAAACACGCCCGCCGGGCTGCGCCAGAACTATTACCTGGCCCGACGGCCCGGTGGCCCGGCCGGTCCGGTGCGCGTCGAGCTGGCCCTCGAAACCAACCTGCGCCCCGTAGCCGAAGGCGCGCAAGCCGTGCGCCTGGAAGATGCCGCCGGCCAAACCGTGCTGCGCTACGCCGACCTGCGCGCCTGGGATGCTACCGGCCGCGCCCTGCCCGCCCGCCTGGCGCTGGGCAAAAACAGAATCGGGGCCCGCAGCCGCAGCCTGGCCTTGGTCGTGGACGACACTGGGGCCCGCTACCCGCTCACCGTGGACCCGCTGGCCACCACGCCCGCCACCACCCTGACCGACCCGACCAACAAGGACGGCGACCGTTTTGGCTGGAGCGTGGCCGGCGTGGGCGACGTAAACGGCGATGGTTTCGGCGACGTGCTCATCGGGGCGATTGGGGCCAGCAGCTTTCAGGGCGTAGCCTACCTCTACCTGGGCAGCGCCGCCGGCCTGCGCACCACGCCCGCCGCGACGCTGCCTAGTCCGGTAGCGGGCCAGGTTTCTTTCAGCTTCAACGTGGCCGGGGCCGGCGACGTGAACGGCGACGGCTTCGGCGACGTGCTCACCGGGGCCTACGGGGCCAACTCCAACCGGGGCACGGCCTACCTCTACCTGGGTAGCGCGTCCGGCTTGAGCACCACGCCCACCGTGAGCCTGTCCGACCCGGCTAATACGGCCAATAGCTTTTTCGGCCTGAGCCTGGGCGGAGCGGGCGACGTGAACGGTGACGGATTTGGGGATGTGCTCGTGGGAGCCTATGCTACGAATGGCCAGCGGGGAGTGGCCTATTTCTACCTGGGCACCGCCACTGGCTTGAGCACCACGCCCACCACCACGCTGACCTCTCCGCTCAACGCGGCCGATGCCCGCTTCGGCCTCAACCTGGGCACGGCCGGCGACGTGAACGGCGACGGCTACGCCGACGTGGTGGTGTCGGCCGACGGCACCAACGACGACCGGGGCGCGGCCTACGTGTTTCTGGGCAGCGCGGCCGGCCTGAGCTCTACCCCCGCCACCACCCTGACCGACCCGGCCAACGTGCCCGAGGACAATTTTGGCTGGGGCCTGGCCGGAGCGGGCGACGTGAACGGCGACGGCTACGGAGATGTGATGGTGGGCGCACAAGGAACCACCAGCCAGGGCGCGGCCTACCTCTACCTGGGCAGCGCGGCGGGCCTGACCACCACGCCCGCTTCCACCCTGACCGACCCCGCCGCCACCAGGGGCGACCTGTTTGGCGGCAGCGTGACCCAGGCCGGCGACACCAACGGCGACGGCTACGCCGACGTGCTCATCGGGGCCAGAGGTACGAATGGGTTTCAGGGCGCGGCCTACCTCTACCTGGGCAGCGCCACCGGCCTGGGCACGGCCGTGGGCAGCAGCGCGGGTACTTATCAGGTGCTGGCCAACCCCGGCCCGACGGGCGGCCAGTTTGGCTACAGCGTAGCCGGGGCCAGCGACGTGAACGGCGACGGCTTCGCCGACGTGCTCGTCGGGGCCTACGGCATCAATAACCTGCGTGGCGCAGCCTACCTCTACCTGGGCAGCCCCGGTACGCTGCGGGTTGCGTCGAGCACTTCGCAACGGCTGAATAGCCCCACGACGACACCCAGCGGAGATTTCGGCCTGAGCCTGGCCGGAACGGGTGACGTGAATGGTGACGGCTTCGCCGATGTGCTCGTCAGTGCTCCGGGAGCCGCCACGGCTTACCTCTACCTGGGCAGCGCCACCGGCCTGCCAGCAGCGCCCACCCTGAGCCTGACCAGCCCCACCGGAGCCAGCGGCGACAACTTTGGTAGCAGCGTAGCCGGGGCCGGCGATGTGAACGGCGACGGCTTCGGCGACGTGCTCATCGGGGCCGACCAAACCAGCCAGGGCCGCGGTACGGTGTACCTCTACCTAGGCAGCGCCGCCGGCCTGCGTACCGCGCCCGCCGCCACGCTGCCCAGCCCGGACGGCCTGCTTGACGGGCGGTTTGGGGGCAGCGTGGCCGGCGCAGGCGATGTAAACAGCGACGGCTACGCCGATATCGTCGTCGGAACCACCTTTCGGAGCACGGTTTTCTTTTATCTGGGCAGCGCCGCCGGCCTGCCCACCACGCCCACCGCCACGCTGCCCAGCCCGGTGCCGGGCACCACCTTTTTCGGCATCAGCCTGAATGGCGCGGGCGACGTGAACGGCGATGGCTTCGCCGATGTGCTCGTGGGGGCGGTTGGGGCTAACACCAACCAGGGCGCGGCCTACCTGTTTCTGGGCAGTGCCACCGGCCTGCCCACCACGCCCGCCACCACGTTCGCCCACCCGGCCCCCACGGGCAGCGACCAGTTTGGCCTGAGCGTAGCCGGGGCCGGCGACGTGAATGGCGACGGCTTTGCCGATGTGCTCATCGGGGCTAACGGAACGGATGGGAGCCGGGGCGCGGCTTTCGTTTATCTGGGTAGCGCCGCCGGCCTGCCCACCACGCCCGCCGTCCGCCTGAGCAACCCGGACAACGGGGCCGGCGGCGAGTTTGGCGCGGCCGTGGCCGGGCTGGGCGACGTAAACGGCGATGGCTACGCCGATGTAGTGGTTGGGGCCAGGAGGGCGGCCGATGTGCGCGGCGCTGCTTACTTCTACCTGGGTGGTAGCGGGGGCCTGGCCACCACTCCCTCTCCGCTCTTCGACCCGGCGGCGCTGGCGGCGTCTGACGAGTTTGGCATTCGGGTGGCTGGGGCGGGCGACGTGAACGGCGACGGCTACGCCGACGCGCTGGTGGGGGCCAGAGGCACGAATAACCGCCTTGGTGCGGCCTACGTCTACCGCGGTAACCAGGGCGATGCCCGCCCCGGCGGCCGCCCCCGCCTTTTCGAAACCGACCTGACGACGCTGCTCGGGGCCGCCAACCGCCGAGCCGCCGAGTTTGGCCTGGGCCTGAGCACCCGCTCGGCGCAGGGCCGCACGCGCGCCCGCCTGGTGTGGGAGGTAGCCGCCAACGGCACGGCCTTCAGCGGCGCGCCGCTGACTAACTCGGTGCAATTCAGCGGGCGCGGCCCCTGGGCCGACCTGCCCGTGGGCGGCACCGAGCTGAAAGTGCTCGTGCGCAAAGCCGGCCCCACTTCGCGCGTGCGCGCCCGGCTCGAATTTGCCACCGCTTCGCCCCTTACGGCCGGTACCACCAGTCTGCCCAACGGCACGGGCGGCGTGGGCGGCACGGCCCGCTACGGCCCCTGGCACTACGTGACGGCCCAACAGCTGACTACGCTCAACGCCCTGCCGCTGCCCGTGCAGCTGGTCAGCTTTGAGGCGCGGCGCACCAACGCGGCCATGGTGCAGCTAAACTGGGCTACGGCCAGCGAAATCGATAACGCCGGCTTCGGCGTGGAGCGCTCGGCCGATGGCACCCGCTTCCAGCGCCTGGGCTTCGTGCGCGGCGCGGGCACGAGCAGCATCGGCCAGCGCTATGCTTTTGCTGATGCCAACGGCGCCGCCGCCTACTACCGCCTAGCCCAGACCGACGCGGACGGAGCCATCACGTACTCGGCCGTGCGCTTCGTGGCGGGCGGCGCGGGCGCGGTGGCCGGGCTGGTGCTGTATCCGAACCCAGCTACCGGCCCGGTGCAAGTGCTGGGCGCGGCCTCTGATGCGACACTGCGCGTGTACGACGCGCTGGGCCGCTGTGTGCGCTCGTCCGCCCCGGCGGCCACGCTCGATACGAGCGGCCTCGCGCCGGGCGTGTACGTGGTGCGGGCCGGGCAGCAGACAACCAAGCTGGTAGTCAAGTGAGGGTTTTTAGGGTGTGAGGGTAGGTACAAATTGTAACTCCTACCCTCACACCCCAAAAACCCTAAACTCCCCGCCCTACCTCACCCGGTACCTGACCCGTCAACTTCTTGAACACCCGGTTGAAGGTGGATTTCGAGTTGAAGCCACTTTCCAGGGCCACGCCGACCAGCGAGTAGTGGGCCAGGCGCGGGTCGGCGAGCTTGCGGCGGGCTTCGGCCACGCGGTAGGTGTTCACGAAGTCGTTGAAATTCTGGCCGCAGCCGGCATTGATGACGCGGCTCAGCAGGCCGGCGTTGGTGCGCAGGCGCTGGGCCAGCTCGCTCAGGGTCAGTTCGGGTTCGAGCCAGGGTTTTTCCGCGTCCATGAGCGTGAGCAGCTTGTCGCGCCAGGGGAACAGCTCCGGGGGTAGGGCGGTGGGCGACCCGGCCGGGGCCAGGGTAGCTTCATGGGCGGCCAAGGCATCTGCTGGAGGTTGGGCGGCCAGCGCCGCAGTTGTCAGAGCAACCAATCCTCCCGCGGCGGCGGCGAAACCTGCTTCAACCGGCGCGGGCACCACAACCTCCGCCGCCTCGAAGCGCAAGGGCGACGTAGCGGCGGCGTAGTTGGCTTGCAAACCGACCACGGCCAGGGCGTAAATCAACAGTCCGCGCAGCGCAAACGCGTACCACGACGTGTCGTAGCTAAAGCCGCCGGCCACTTCCTCGGCCGCCGAATAGGCCAGGCTCAACACCAGCACCAACAGCAGAAGCACCAGCAGCTGGCGCAAGCCGGCGAAGCGCAGGCGCTCGGTCTGGGAGAAATTGTCGTCCAGGTAGCGGCGGTAGCGGCGGTAGGCGCGCAGCGTGGCCAGCCCGTAGCCCAGCAAGAGTGCATAGCCCAGGTACTTCACCGGCTCGAACCACGCGTCGCGCCCGGTGGCGGCAGCCCCTTTGGTGCCAAAAAAGTCGGGCAATGCTTCGTGGTGCAGCCCGCGCCGCCAACCCAAATCGAGCAGGGCCACGCCCGCGAACAAGGCCAGCTCCAGGGCCGCCGGCAGCAGGTGCAACCCGGCCCGCGGCCGAAACCGGAACTCCTGGTTGGTAAGTGCCCGAAAATACAGGTACCAGAGCGGCCCCAGGGCCAGGTTCAGCTGCCAAGGCATGTAGAACATCACGGTCGAATGCGCGTCGTGCGAATCGTACCAGCCGGCGTAGCCCAGCATCCACTGGGCCACGGCCACCGTGGGCCAGGCCACGAGCAGCGCCAGCAGCAAGTCTGGTCGCGAGCCGACGCGAATGGCCCGAAAAAGCAAAAACAGCGTCAGCGCCACGCCCGGCCCCACGAAGGGCAGCAGTAGCGAGCTACGAGCACCGAACTGAAAGAGCATTGAGGGCGAATGTGGCGCGAGCTTTGGCCCGCAGTCGTAAAGGTATTGGGAGTTGGGTTCCAGGTTGGGGATTGTTGTCATGCTTCGCTGCGCGGACGCCAGATGAGCATGACAACGACCCCCAACTCCCAATCCCCTTACAACTGCGAGTTGAATTTCGCACCGCTATCCCTTTCTGCTTAGCTTTGGACACTCACCCGCCACCGCATGGATATCATTGCCCAGATTGACCTGACCCGCATTTTTTTCGTGGACATCGAGACCGTGCCCGGCCACGCCACCCACGACGAGCTGCCCGACCCGCACCGCCCACTGTGGGATAAGTTTTGCGACAGCCGCTACGCCAGCCACCTGGCCCAGGGCCGCACCCCGGCCGACCTGTTTGAGAAGGGTGGCCTGCACGCCGAGTTTGGCAAGGTGGTGTGTGTGTCGGTGGGTAAGTTTTACGAGCTGGCCGACGAAACGCTGGAGTTTCGCATCAAGTCGTTTGCCGGCGACGACGAGTGCGAGGTGCTGCGCGGCTTCGGGCGGGCGCTGGGCGAGGCGAGGCCCTACGGCACCAAGCTGCGGCGCGCCACCAACGCTCGGCAGCACGACGACCCGCGCCAGCTCGGCCACTACCTCTGCGCCCACAACGGCCGCGGCTTCGACTACGCCTACCTGGGCCGCCGAATGCTGATTTGCGGGCAGCCCATTCCGCCCCTGCTCGACGTGGCCGGCCACAAGCCCTGGGACCTGCCCCACCTGCTCGACACGATGGAGCTCTGGAATTTCGGCGACTACAAAAGCACGATTTCGCTCGCGCTGCTGGCCGGCCTTTTCGGCATTCCGTCGCCCAAAGACGACCTCGACGGCTCGCAGGTCGGCCATACCTACTGGGTTGAGCGCGACCTGGCCCGCATCGTCGCCTACTGCCAGAAAGACGTCGAAACCACCGCCCGCGTTTTCCTGCACTACCTCAACCAGCAAACCCTCTGGGACTCGGTGCGGCGCACCCTGGTGCCCTGGCCAGCCGTGGTTAGTGGTTAGTGATTATGAGCCTTATGCAAAGCGTTTGTCATTGCGAGCATGTTGCGCATCGAGCAAGGGACGAAGCAACCGCACCTGTTGAGCGCGTCCGACAGGCCGAGCGACGAGCTGAACAATGGACTGAACAGGTGCGATTGCTTCGTCCCTTGCTCGATGCGCAACATGCTCGCAATGACAAACGCTTTGCATAAGTCCCAGTTTTCATAGTTAATGATTAGTATCCGAACAGTATTAATCATTAACCACTAACCATTAACCGCTAATCATGCGTTGCTTTGCGGTAAGGTCGGGCTTATCCCAGCTGGCCACACCATGACATCCGTGTTTTTTCGTTGGTTGCCGCTGCTCGGGCTGGGGCTGTTTGCCGGGCTGGCCATCGGGCTGATGCGCCCGCCCGCGCCGCTGCCGGTGACGGCCCCGGCCACCGAGTTTGCGGCCGGCCGGGCGCTGGCCGACGTGGCCATCATCGCCCGCGAGCCGCATTCCATCGGTACGCCGGCCAACGTGGCCGTGCGCGAGTACCTGCTGCGCCGGCTGCGGGCGCTGGGCCTGGCCGAGGTGCGGGTGCAGGAAGCCGTGGGCGTGGGCGGCTTCGGGCAATTCATTCAGGCGGGGCGGGTGCAGAACGTGCTGGCCCGGCTGCCCGGCCGCGCGCCCGGCGGCCCAGCCGTGCTCGTGCTGGCTCACTACGACTCGCAGCCCCACGCGCCCGGCGCGGGCGACGACGGGGCCGGCGTGGCGGCGATGCTCGAAACCATCCGGGCGCTGAAGGCGGGGCCGCCGCTCGCCCACGACGTTATCTGGCTCTTCACCGATGGCGAGGAAGCGGGCCTGCTCGGAGCGAGGGCCTACGCCGCCGACACGGCCCGCCTGCGGCGCGAGGTGGGCGTGGTGCTCAACTTCGAGGGGCGCGGCAACCGGGGGCCAGTGCTCATGTTCGAGGTGAGCGGGCGCAACGGCTGGGTGATTGAGCAGCTGGCCCAGGCCGCGCCCTCGCCGTTGGCCTCGTCCTTGTTTTACGAAGCTTACCGGCACCTGCCCAACGACACCGATTTCACGCCCTTGCGCCAGGCCGGGCTCACGGGGCTCAACTTCGCTTTCGTGGGCGGCTACCCCTACTACCACAGCCCGGCCGACACGCCCGCCCACCTCGACCCGGCTACGGTGCAGCACCACGGCGCGTATCTGCTGGCCCTGACGCGGCACTTCGGCACCATCTCGCTGGCTCAGACCAAAGCGCCCGACTCCACTTTTTTCAACCCGCTCGGCGGCTGGCTCGTGCGCTACCCCGCCACCTGGGGGCTGCCGATTACCGGCTTCACCCTCAGCCTATTGCTGCTCACGCTGGCCCTGGCCCGGCAGCGCGGCCGCCTGAGCTGGACCGGCCTGCTGGGCGGCATGGGGGCCTGGCTCGGGGCGCTGCTGCTGGTGCTGGCCCTGGGCTGGGGCCTGCTGAGCGCCGTGGCCTGGGCCTATCCGCAGTACGGCGCGTTTTACGACCGCGAGTCGTACAACGCGGCGGCCTACCAGGTGGCTTTGCTGGCACTGAGTATGGGCACGTTCACGGGGTTTTACGGCTGGGTGGGCCGCCGCGCGCGGCCCGACGCGCTGGTGGGCGGGGCACTGGTGATGAGTGCCGCGCTGCTGGGGCTGCTGCAGTGGCAGGCCAGCTCGGCGGCGTTTTTGCTGGCCTGGCCGCTGCTGGCCGCCACGCTGGCCTGGCTGCTGCGGCTGCGCCGGGCGAGCGGGCTGGTGGTCCGCGCGTCTGTTGGCCACGCGGGCGAACTAGGCCCGACCAGCGGCTTGCTGCTACCCGCCGTGGCGCTGCTGGCCCCGGTCATCTCCTTGCTGCTGACAACGTTTGGCCTGAGCAGCTTGTCCCTGTCTGCCAGCCTG
This sequence comes from Hymenobacter sp., assembly GCA_025353905.1. GTDB lineage: Bacteria > Bacteroidota > Bacteroidia > Cytophagales > Hymenobacteraceae > Hymenobacter. The sequence goes on along the minus strand of JANXNW010000195.1, from coordinate 14,717 downwards.
CTGCTGACCGTGCTGCTGGGCCTGCTGCTGCCGCTGCTCGGGTTGGTCGTGCGGGTGCCTACCGGCCCCAGCCAACGCCCCGAAACCAGCCTGGCGCTGCCCATCCTGGCTTTTTTGGGGATGGCCGGGGCCCTGGTCTGGGGCCACCTCAGCCGCCAGCCCACCGCCGACCAACCCCAGCAAACGCACTTGTTTTACGTGCTCAACGCCAGCCGCCACTGCGCCGACTGGGTGAGCGCCGCCCCGCGCCCCGATGCCTGGACGGCCCGCATCCTCACCGCCCCGCGCTACGACTCGGTGCCGGCCCTGGCCCCGTTCAACGGCTCGGCCCTGCACCAAAGCGCCCCGTTGCTGCCCCTGCCCGCGCCCGAAGCTACGGTGCTCACCGACAGCCTCGCCCGGGGCCAGCGCTACCTGCGCCTGCTGCTGCGCGGCAGCCGGCCCGCCGTCAATAGCCTCACCCTGACCCTAAGCGGCCCCCACCCGCTGGCCCTGAGCCTGAGCGGCCAGCCCGCACCCCTCACTCCGGCCGACACCAAAACCGGCGCGGATGGCCGCCGCCCCGCCAATGCGGACCTGAACCTGGTATTTTTTGCGCCCCGCCCCGCCGGCGAGGTCCTGGCTCTGACGCTGCCCGCCGCGGGCGGCCCGCTGACGATGACGCTCACCAGCCGCAGTCTTGGGCTGCCTACCGGGGCGGGGCTGTCGCCACTGCCGGCCACTTTCGTCCCCTCGCCTGGCTACAACAGCTCCACCACCCAGGTGCAGCGCGACTTTCGGTTTTAGGTAGGACGCAGCCTTCGCTGCGTCCTGCATTGCTTGACGCAGCAAATGCGTCCTACTTGGCTTGACGCAGCCTTCGCTGCGTCCTGCATTGCTTGACGCAGCGAAGGCTGCGCGCTACCCCAGCGAGGCCACGTCAATCACGAAACGGTACTTCACGTCGCCCTTCAGCATTCGCTCGTAGGCCGCGTCGATGTCCTGCACATTAATCAGCTCGATGTCGGACATGATGTTATGCTCGGCACAGAAGTCGAGCATTTCCTGCGTTTCGGCGATGCCGCCGATGAGCGAGCCGGCAATGCGGCGACGGCGACCAATCAGGTTGAAAGCGTGGACCTGAGGCGCTTCGGGCGGTACGCCGAGCAGTATCATCGTGCCGTCGCGGCGCAGCAGGTTCAGGTAGCTGGCCAGGTCGAGCGGAGCCGAAACGGTATTGAGAATAAAGTCGAAATAGCCGTTCACCGCCTTGAGCTGCTCCGCGTCCTTGGTCACCACGAACTTGTGGGCACCCAGGGCCTTGGCATCGGCTTCCTTGCCGGGCGAAGTGCTGAGCACGGTTACTTCGGCACCCAGGGCGACGGCCAGCTTGACGCCCATGTGGCCCAGTCCGCCCAGGCCCATTACGCCCACGCGGTGCCCCGCGCCTACTTTCCACTCGCGCAGCGGCGACCAGGTGGTGATGCCCGCACAGAGCAAGGGCGCGACGCGGGCCGGGTCGAGCTTGTCGCTCACGCGCAGGGTATACTTTTCATCAACCACGATTTGCTGCGAATAGCCGCCGTACGTGGGCTGTCCGGTGCCGATTTCGCGGGCGTTGTAGGTGCCCACGAAGCCGGTCGTTTCGCAGTATTGCTCCAGGCCGTCCTGGCAGCTGGGGCAGGTGCGGCACGAGTCTACCATGCAGCCCACGCCGGCCAGCTCGCCCACCCGAAACTGGCTCACCTCGGCACCCACGGCCGACACGCGACCCACGATTTCGTGACCCGGCACCATCGGGAAAATCGAGCCGCCCCACTCGTCGCGCACCTGATGCAGGTCGGAGTGACAGACGCCGCAGTACATAATCTCGATTCGCACGTCGTGCGGGCCGGGCGCGCGGCGCGTCAGCTCGAACGGGGCCAGCGGCGCGTGGGCGGCCGGGGCAGCATAGGCTTTGGTCATGGTCAGGTAAGCGTTAAGGGTTTAAAAGCGGTTGGGCTAATGGCAACGCGAGGCAACCGCCCCGGCCCGATTTACGATTCAGCCATCAGCGGCGAAACGCGCGCCGACCCGCCAGTACGAACTTACGCACCTCGCGTTGTCGCTTGCCCAACAAACACTCCCCGCCGCTGCTTTTTCCGTTTCCTCCGCATGGCCTACTACCGCCCCCCCGGCCCGCCGCCCGACCCCGCCCTGGTGCGCGCCCTGAGCGAGCAGCAGCGGGAGCTGCACCAACGCCTGCTGCCCACCGAGCCGCTGGCCGCCCCGCCGCGCTTCATCGGCGGCTGCGACTCGTCGTTCCCCACCCCCGACACTATTTTGTCGGTCGTCGTGGTGCTGCGCTTTCCGTCGCTGGAGCTGGTGGAAAAAGCGTACAGCTACGGGCTCGTCACGATGCCCTACGTGCCGGGCTACCTCTCGTTCCGCGAAGCGCCCAATGTGATGCGGGCGTTCGGGCAGCTCGCCCAGCGCCCCGACGTGCTCATGGTCGACGGCCATGGCGTGGCCCACCCGCGCCGGCTGGGCATTGCCGCCCACCTCGGCGTACTGCTCGACGTGCCCAGCTTCAGCGTGGCCAAGCAGCGGCTCACGGGCACGTTTGTGGAGCCTGGCCCGATGCCCGGCGACCTTTCCCCGCTCACCGATGCCCGCACCGGCGAACTGCTGGGCGAGGTGCTGCGCTCGAAAGCGCGGGTGCAACCGCTGTTCGTGAGTGCCGGCCACCGCTGCGACCAGGCCAGCGCCCGGCACCTGACCCTGGCCTGCCTGCGCGGCTACAAGCTACCCGAGCCCACCCGCCTGGCCGACCACTGGGCCGAACAGCTCAAGGCCGAGGTGCGCGCCGGCCCCGCCCCAACCGCCGCGCCGGGCGAACTGCCTGGGTAAGGGCTCTTGAGTTTACCAAGACATGAGATGTTAGACATGAGACATGAGACTGTGGGAAGTGAAACAGGGGACGTTAGACAGGAGACTTTCCTCGCCGAAAATATCCTATCTCACTCCCCACAGTCTCATGTCTCATGTCTAACATCTCATGTCTTGGTAAACTCAAGAGCCCTTACCCAGCTACCCGACGTGCCAATCGGCAAACGCCGCTTGCAGCGCGAACAGCGACGCCCCCGCTTCGGACGGCAGCCCCAGCAGCCCCGCCACGGCCCGGTACACCGACGCCGGCCCGCCCACCAGCCCGAGCACACTGGCCGCAGCCGGCCCGGCGCCCGCCGACTTGGCCAGCTTGCCGCCGGCCGCGTCGAGCAGCAGCGGATGATGCAAAAATTCAACCCGCCCCGCCCGAAAGCCGCTCGTTTCGGGGAGCTGCGCGGCGAGCCAGAGCTGCGCCGCCGTGCTGGGCCGTAGGTCGTGGCCGCGCACGACGAGTGTGGTGCCCAGGCGCAGGTCGTCCACGACGGATGCCAGCTGGTAGGCGGCCACCGCGTCTTTGCGGCGCAGGCTGAACTTGGGCATTTCCCGGCCGAGCGCTACCGGCGGCAGCGCGGCCGGCCAGCCGTCGGCCCAACTCACTACGGTAGCCGGCGGCACCCGCACCCACCAGCCCGCACCGGGCGTATCGAGCGCGACGACGGTGCTGGCGGCCTCGGTATCGGCCGCGTGGCGCGAGCGGCAACTGGCCAGCACCAGCCCCGGCCGCTGGGCCAGCCGGCGCAACACGGCGTTGTAGGCCGGCAGATGCAACAGCTGCGAGTAATGCCGCAAGAAGTCGTCGGGGCCATTCGGGCCGGCGTCGTAGTCGATGCCCAGCCAGTCAATCACCCGAAAAATATCGTCCAGGTAAGCGCGGCGCAGGCGGGCGCGGTCGAGGTCGTCGATGCGCAGGTGCAGCCGCCCGCCCGCCCGCCGCACGAGCAGCCAAGTCAGCACGAAATTCACGGCATTGCCCAAGTGCAGCCGGCCGCTCGGCGTAGGCGCGAGCCGGCCCACGACGGCGGTTGTAAGTCGGCCCACGACAGCAGGCGCGGGCAAAACGAACGCAGGCGGTTGGCGCTGGCTCACGGCAAAAGAAGGCAGCAGATTTGGGCCGATAACCCGCGCTAGGCCACGACGGCGGCCGGCACCACGCGCACCAGCTCGGCGAACTGCGCCTCGCGGGCTTCGATTTCTTCGTCGGTGAGGTTGAGCAGGCGCTCCGGTCCGAACTTCTCGACGCAGAACGAAGCCATTGCCGAGCCGCGCACCACGGCCCGCTTCAGGTTTTCGAACGAGCAGTCGTCAGTGGCGGCAATGTGGCCGATGAAGCCCCCGGCAAACGTGTCGCCCGCGCCGGTCGGGTCGAACACTTCTTCCAGCGGCAGGGCCGGGCAGAAGAAAACCTTGTTTTTGTGGAAGAGCAGCGCGCCGTGCTCGCCCTTCTTGATAATCAAAAACTTCGGCCCCAGAGTCAGGATTTTGCGGGCCGCTTTCACCAGCGAATACTCGCCCGAAAGCTGCCGCGCTTCCTCGTCGTTGATGCTAAGCACGTCAATCATTTCCACGACGTGCAGCAGGTCGGCGGCGGCCGAGTCCATCCAGAAATTCATCGTGTCGAGCACGATGAGCTTAGGCCGGTTCACGAGGCGCTGAATGACGAGGCGCTGCACCTGCGGGGCCAGGTTGCCCAGCATCAAGTACTTGCAATCGAGGTACGAGGTCGGGATAACCGGGTCGAAGGAGCCGAGCACGTTGAGCTCGGTCGTGATGGTTTCGCGCGAGTTAAGGTCCTGCGAATACTTGCCGGACCAGAAAAACGACTTTTCACCGGGCTTGATTTGCAGCCCCGTCGTGTCCACGCCATGCTCTTCGAGCGTCAGGATGTCGGCCTGCGGAAAATCATCGCCCACGACGGCCACCAGGTTCACGGGCCGCGTCGAGTACGAAGCGGCCAGGGAGATGTAAGTGGCCGCGCCGCCGATGATTTTGTCGGTTTTGCCGAAGGGCGTTTCCAGGGCGTCGAAGGCGACGGAGCCGATTACGAGCAAGCTCATTTCGTAGGGGTGAGGAGGTGATTGGGTACGGGACGGTGAGGCCCGCAACCGTCAAATAAACAAAAAAGTCCCCGGTTCTGAGGCCGGGGACTTTCCAGGGGGTTGCTAAAGGGTAGAAGATGGGGCTCGAACCCACGGCCTTCGGAATCACAATCCGACGCTCTAACCGGCTGAGCTACAACTACCGTGTTTTTTTGTGGCACAAAGATACGCAAGGCGGCGGAATGCGCAAGGAATTTTGCGGTGGATTGGCGCGGGCGGGCGGCTTTTCGCCGCCCGCCCGCTTGGCGTTGCTGAGGGCGTAGCCAACGTGCCCATTCACGGATGCTGCACAACGCCAACCGGGCGGGCGGCGAAAAGCCGCCCGCCCGGCCCGCCCGTGCCGACCTTTGCCGAATGGATACCCCCACCGCGCCTACCGCCCCTGCCGCCACCTTCGCCGATTTCAAGCTCAACAAACAATTGCTCACGGCCGTGGCCGAAGCTGGCTTCACCGAGCCCACGCCAGTGCAGGTGCAGACGATTCCGCTGCTGCTGGCCGGCCACGACGTGCTCGGCATCGCCCAGACCGGCACCGGCAAAACGGCCGCCTTCGGCCTGCCGCTGCTCATGAAGGTGAAGTACGCCCAGGGCGAGCACCCGCGCGCGCTCGTGCTGGCCCCGACCCGCGAACTGGCCATTCAGCTCGAAAAGCATCTGCAAGCCCTAGCCACCCACACCGACCTGCGCATCTACGCCATCTACGGCGGATTGGGGCCGAAAACCCAGATTGAGACGATTAAGGCCGGCCTCGATATTCTCATCGCCACGCCCGGCCGGCTGCTCGAAATTTATTTGAAGGGCGATTTAGTTTTCAAGAATCTGACGACGCTCGTGCTCGACGAGGCCGACAAGATGATGGATATGGGGTTTATGCCCCAGATTCGGCGCATCCTGGAAGTCATTCCGCGCAAGCGCCAGAACGTGCTGTTCTCGGCCACCATGCCCGAGCGCGTCACGGTGCTGAGCGAGGAGTTTCTGGAGTTTCCGGTGCGGGTCGAAGTCACGCCGCCCGCCCAACCGGCCCAGACGGTGAGCCAGGTCTTGTATGAAGTGCCGAACCTGGCCACCAAAATCAACCTGCTGGATTACTTGCTGCACCGCGATGCCGAGCAGATGACGCGGGTGCTGCTCTTCACGCGCACCAAGGAGAATGCCGACCAGGTGGCGCGCTTCCTGCAGCGCAAAGCGCCCGTGGGCGAGGTGCGCGTGATTCACGGCAACAAGGGCCAAAACGCGCGTCTCAACAGCATGGACGCGTTTAAGGCCGGCGACGTGCGCTACCTCGTGGCCACCGACGTGGCCGCGCGCGGCATCGACGTGCCCCAGGTGAGCCACGTGATAAACTTCGACGTGCCGCTCATTTACGACGACTACGTGCACCGCATCGGGCGCACGGGCCGGGCGCGGCACACGGGCGCGGCCATCACCTTCGCCAACCCCGCCGAGCGCCAGCACATCGAGCGCATCTCGGAGCTAATCAAGCAGGAAATCCCGCTGCTGCCCATCCCCGACGAGGTCGAAACCACGAGTACTCCTTTCATCGAGAGTCAGCAGCACGCCCGCGTCATCGACGAGCAGCGCCGCCGTCAGGACCCGGACTTCGCCGGCGCGTTCCACGAGAAAAAGGAGTGGATAAAGCCCGGCGTAACGATTGATAAGCGTACTGGTAAGGCGTTTGCCGAGGGCAACCACCACAAAAAGAGCCAGAAAGGAGCCAAGAAAAACCCCGGCAAAAAAGGCGCGTCGGCCCCGGCGCAAAAGGCCATCAACGCCCGGCCCCGGCGGCGCAGTAGCTGAGAATATACACCTGATGACTCCCGTTGGCTGAGCTGCTTACCTCAAGAGCCGAGCCCAGCTGAGTAATTCCAAAAAAAGCAGTAGCTTTCGGTGTTGGATTCTTTTGACGAGTCCGTTTGTCCACCTTCCTTCGTGCCATGAAACAACTGCTCTTCCTTCCTGCTGCGCCGCTAGTTGCCGCCCTGCTGCTGAGCGGACTAAGCGCCTGCGACCCGCGCGCCCCGGTAGCCAAGCCTGGTACCCCAGGGGAGGTACCCGCCCGCCCGCCCGGTGCCCGCCTTTCTCCCGAGCACGACGGTGCGCTTCACTATGATTTGCGCTACCTGGACTCGTTTAGCGTAAAACCCTGGAGCGCCCGTACTCAGCGCGAACTTGCACTTGCCCGACAATTACGTCGCTTGGATATGGCAAAATGGTCAGCGAAGCAGCAAGCTAAGAGAGACTCTGCCACTGCTAAAAACCCCGTTCAGCCAAACGGCTCAACAGCCGTTAGTGACTCCGTTTGGGATACGCCATTCCATGATGGGGTTGATGGACATTTAGTAGGATATCCGAATGAGACAGCTCGGATGGCCGATATTTACCGCCGCATTGATTCACTTAAAGTACTGGAACACATTCCTCTCACCCCCCATTAATTCTCTCTTCACATGTTTGTCAAACTTATCCCCTGGTACGACGAGATAGCCGCCGACCCATACTACACGCACAAAATCACGCACAGCATCCCCAGCCTGGCCACGTATGACGACAAATTTCGGGTGCCTGATTTGTTGCTAACTGTCCAGTACCGGATTGATCCAAAGACCAAGCGGCTGACGCACGACGCGAAGCTCTGGTTTCGGGTTGATGGTCCGAGCAACTGCCAGCTTAATTTTCCGCGTGGCCTAATGGGTTCTTCTCATTACCCCGTGGGCACTGACCGGTATGAGTTTAGCGTAGACATGGACGTGCTTTTCGGAGCGGATACTACGCTGACCCGAACGGGCAAGCTTGGAGCCAACGCCGAAATGGACGCGAAGGTCGCCAAGGTGGGCGTGGATGGCAGCTACGAAATGGGCAAGCAGTATCCCGACACGCGCGTTACCGTGCACGGACTCATCACGGGAACGCTCGATGCCAAGGCCGCGCACAACCGCTTGACCCATCATGGAATGATGTTTGACCCACCGGGTATGCGCCGGACCAGATAGGTTTGTTTATGAGACTTGACAGCTTCCGCGAGCTGAGTCGTCCACAGGTACCAGGCGCACATTTGAGAAGACCTCGACCAGCAGTCGGGGCTTTTCTTTTTTGGAGAAGTCCCCATAAATCTTTGATTTCTTTCTCAGCGAACACTCAATCACCAGTTCACCGATGCAGCAGCCGCGCCAGCTGCTCGCTGGCCAGCGTGAGTACGCTGCCCCAGAGCAGGGCGCTCCAGAGCATGTGCAGCAGGATGCGCCCGCGCGGCACGCCGAGCAGCGTGGCGATGACCGTGCCGCCGACCGGGGTGAGCAGTATCGGGGTGAGAAAGGCGATGCCCGCCATGCCGAAGCGCTGAAACACCCGCACGATGCGTCGCGCGCGGGGCGAAAAAACCGGCACCTGCCGCGCGCGCCGCTGCTGCTGCTTGTAGCGCACCCAGCGCCGGCCCACGCCCGAAATGAGCACGACGCTCGTCATCATGCCCGCCACCGTCAGGCTCAGCGTGGGCCAGAAGCTCAGGCCCATGCCCCGCCCCAGCAGCGGCCCGCCCACGAACTTGAACGTGCTGAGCAAGTAAATGGAAGCCAGCTTGAGCAGGTATTCGGGCATGGGAGTCTGGTTGTTTGGTGTTGATTGTTTGTTATTTTTTGCTGCTGGCTTGTTGTTGTGAGCCTGTTTCGACGACCGCAGAAACCGCCAACAAAGAACAATCAACAAAAAACAACAGCCCTAAATCTTACTGCCAAACGCCAAGTCCCCCGCGTCGCCGAGGCCGGGCACGATGTAGGCTTGCGCGTCGAGGTGGTCATCGACGGCGGCAACCCAAAGCGTGGCTTCCGGGATTTCGCGCTGCACGTAGGCCAGGCCCTCGGGCGAGGCGATGACGGCGGCGATGTGCACCTGGCGCGGCATCCCGAAACGGAGCATGGCCCGGTAGGTTTGCACCAGGCTGCTGCCGGTGGCCAGCATCGGGTCGGCCAGGATGAGCACGCGCTCGTCGAGGCTCGGCGCGCTTAGGTAATCCAGCTGCACCTGCACCTGGGCGGTGCCCTCGATGCGGTAGGCGGCGGCGAAGGCGCTGGGGCTCTGGTCGAAATAATTGAGAAAGCCCTGGTGAAACGGCAGCCCGGCCCGCAGCACGGTGGCCAGCACCGGAAAATCGCGCAGCAGCTGGCTGGCAGCCGCCCCGAGCGGGGTGCGCACGGTCTGGGGCGTGTACGAAAGCTGGGCGGAGATGCGGCAGGCGATGATTTCGCCCAGCCGCTGCAAGTTGCGGCGGAAGCGCAGGCTGTCCTTTTGCACGTTCACGTCGCGCAGCTCAGCCAGGAAATGATTGGCGATGCTGGGCTCGGCGCAGACCACATGCAGGCGGGTTTCGGGTGGCTGATTGCTGATTGCTGGTTGTTGAGCAGCGGGGTCTAAGGGCGCATCCATCTTAAAAACCAGGGCGTTGGGGTGAAGCTGAGCGCGGGGTAGGCCACGGGCCGCGCCCCGAAGTTGGCGAAGAAACGCCCAATGACCGGCTGACTGCCCCCCTCAAAGTCGAGCACGAGGCCCGGCTGCCCGGCGTGGCGGCCGATGGCCTCGTCGAGCATCAGCAGCGGCGCGGAAGCTGTCCTTCCCTCGGGCGAAGCCGCCGCGAACAAGTAAACCAGCCCGCCCCGGTGCCGCACGAACAAAGCCCCGGCCAGCAGCGCGCCCGTGGCCGGGCAGCGCACCTGCCGCAGCTCGGCCAGCCCGCGCGCCTGGGCCGCGGCGTAGAGCCGCCGCAGCGCGTCGTAGTGACGCAGCCGCAGTCCGGTGTGCGCCGCCCCGCGATAAGTCAGGAGAAGCTGAATCAACTCCTCCAAATCCTCGCTTTCGGCCACGACCAGCGGCGCGGGCAGTTCGTCGTTGCGGCGCAGGCGGCGGCGGTGGTCGGCGGCATATGCCCGGCGCAGGACCTCCACCGGCGGGCTCAAATCGAGGTGATAGGTGCGGCGCTCGGTGGCCATGAAGCCGGGCGGCAGCGCGGGCAGCGGCGAGGCTTCGGGCGCGAGCTGCTGGTAGAAGCCGGCGCAGTGCCGCGCCGCCAGGGCCAGGTACGGGGCCAGCTCGCGGTGCTGGCTGGCTGCGGTCAGCACCAAGCCCAGCTGCTGGGTGAAGTGCGGCTGGTACACAACCCGGCCCGCTGGCCGCCAGCGGGTGGGCAGCGGCAGCAGCGAGCAGTACTCGCCGGCCGGTCCAACTTCGACCACGGCATTCCAGCGGCTGGCCGTGGCTTGCAGCCACCACGCCTGCGAGCCGGGCGGCGCACCGGGGCTGGCCGCCACGCAGGCATCCCAGCGGGCCAGGTCGAGGGCAGAGAAAGGCAGCAGCTGAAGCACGGCCGCGAAGGTCGTAGGTGGAACGCAGCCTTTGCTGCGTTACGCGCGGGACGAGGCGGCCAGTCCGCGCGCAACGCAGCAAAGACTGCGTTCTACTTGTGCCCAACGGCCGCCCCGTGCGCCCGACGCAGCGAAGGCTGCGTCCCACTTGTGCCCGACGTAATTTTGCCGGGCCTGCCCGCGTTCGGGTCGCTTTCCGGTTGATGAACTACTCCCTCCTCTTTTTGACGCTCGCGCTGGCCGGCCCGCTCGCGGCCCAAACGCCGACGACTCCGGCCGCGATTCCGGCCGCCACGCCCACTTCGGGCGCTAACTGGTACATTTTCAACGATAAGCTGTCCGCCGACTCGACTGCTAACCGACTGGCCCCGACCAAGCCGGTGCTGGCCGTGCGCCCCGTGCGACGTCCGTCCGAGCGGCTCGGCGCGGCTCCGGCTTCGGCCGTTTATCAGGCTCCGCTTTTCGTGCCGCTCGACCCGAACACGTACCGGCTGCTCGACCGCTACGCCATTAAGTACGGCACCGATTCGGCGCGGCTGCCGCACCCCAGCGTCCGGCCCTACCCGCGCGCGGCGGCGGCCCACCTCGGCGAACAAATACTCGGCGATGGCGGCGCGCTCAGCCCCGTGGACCGCTTCAACGCCGAGTATCTGGTCAAGGACAACTGGCTGTTTTCGCCCACCGGCGACAGCCTCAATCAAAGCCGCCAGCCGCTGCTGAAGGCTTTTTTTCGCAAGCAGACCGATTTTTATTCAGTTAAGAGCGACGGGCTGGCCTTCCGCATCAGCCCCGTGGCCCTGCTGCAAGTGGGGGCCGACCGCGGCGACGGGGCCTTGCCGGGCCTGCGCTACGTCAATACCCGCGGCATCGCGTTCGAGGGACTGGTGGACCAGCGCCTGGGCTTTTATGGCACCTGGACGGACAACCAAATAGCCGTGCCGGGCTGGGTGCAGCAGCGCACCGTGCGCGACACAGTGGTGGCCCACGAGGGCTACTGGAAATACTACAAGACGCAGGGCGGCAGCTCCTACGACTTTTTCAACGTGCGCGGGGGCCTCACCTACGCCGCCACCAAGCATATTTTCGTGCAGCTCGCCCACGACCGCAACACCATCGGTAACGGCTACCGCTCGCTCATCCTCTCCGACTACAGCAACCCGTATTTCTTCCTCAAGCTCAACGTGCGGGTCTGGAAATTCAACTACCAGACGATTTTCGCCGAGCTGATTGCCCAGAAGAAAAACGCCGACCAGCTCTACCCCAAAAAATACCTGGCCCTTCACCACCTCAGCTTCGATATTACACCGACGTTCAACCTCGGCGTGTTCGAGTCCATCATGCAGGGCGGGCCGGGGCGGGGGCTGGAATTGCAGTACCTGAACCCGATTATCTTCTACAAAGCCATCGAGCAGCAGGTTGGCTCGGCCGACAAGGCCCTGCTCGGGGCCGATTTCCGCTGGAACATCGCCCACCGGGCGCAGGTCTATGGTCAGCTCATTATCAATGAGTTTCGCATTCAGGACATCTTGCAGGCCACCGGCTGGTATGGCAACAAGCAGGGCTTACAGCTCGGGGCCAAGCTGCTCGACGTAGGCGGGGTGCGCAACCTCGATTTGCAGGTCGAAACCAACTACGTGCGGCCCTACACCTACCAGGCCGTGGCCCCCTACGCCCTCTACCGCAGCTACACCAACTACCAGCAGCCGCTGGCCCACCCGCTGGGGGCCAACTTCACCGAAGTGCTGGCCATTCTCAGCTACCAGCCCGCCCCGCGCCTGAACCTGGTGGGCAAGGCGTTCTACTGGGTGCAGGGCCTCGACCCGGTGGCCCCGGACGGTAGCATCGTCAATCAGGGCGGCAACCCGCTTTTTCCCTACTCCACCGCCCCGCAGCTCTACGACAACCGCACCGGCCAGGGCAACAAAAGCCGGGTGCTGCACCTCGACCTGACCGCCACCTACCAGCCCCGCCTGAACGTGTTTCTCGATGCGAGCCTCGTCGTGCGCCGCCAGCAGCTCGACCAGCCTACCTACTACGGCACCGTGTCGGGCACCGAGGTTTTCCCCTCGCTGGCCCTGCGCTGGAACATCGCCCAGCGACTGCACGAGCTTTAATCGCAGATTTTGCAGAGGCTCGTTTGATGTTGGAAGCTCGTCGAACGTTGGATTTGGACGTCGGCCGGACAATTAGACCCGAAAGCAGAACCGTCATTCAGTCGAGGTCCAAATCCAACGTTCGACGAGCTTCCAACACGGAACGAGCCTCGGCAAAATCTGCGATTAAATCCAACGTTCGACGAGCTTCCAACACGGAACGAGCCTCGGCAAAATCTGCGATTAAAGCCAACGTCCGACGAGCTTCCAACGCCCGACGAGCATTCTGCAAAATCTGCGATTAATGAAGACTTACCTGCGCTTGCTGGCCTTCTCGCGGCCCTACGCCGACTTTGTGCCGCTCTACGCGGTCTATGCCACGCTGGGCATCGTGTTTGGCATCGCCAACTTCACGCTGGTTATTCCGCTGCTCAACGTGCTCTTTGGCACCACCGACGCGCACGTTGGGGCAGCTGGGGCAGGTCCGGCCAGCGTGCCGGCTTTTGCCGTGTCGCTGGGCTACATCAAGGCGCTGTTCAATTTTTACTTCGACCAGACGCTGGCCCGCCACGGCAAGCAGGGCACGCTGAGCTTCGTGTGCGTACTGCTCATCGGGTCGGTGTTTTTGAGTAATGTGTTTCGCTACCTCGGCGGGCGGCTGCTGGCGCGGGTGCGGGCGCGGGTGGTGCGCAACGTGCGCGAGGCGCTGTTTGGGCGTATTACTGAATTGGAGCTGGGCTACTTCTCGAACGAGCGCAAGGGCGACCTGATTTCGCGCCTCACCAACGACGTGCAGGAAGTCGAGATTTCGGTGGTCAATACGCTCACCGCCGTTTTCAAGGAGCCGCTCAACATCGTCGGCATTTTCGTGCTCCTGTTCTCGATGTCGGCCCAGCTCACCTGGTTTTCGCTCGTGCTGCTGCCCGTTTCGGGCGGCATCATCGCCAGCGTGTCGAAGCGGCTGCGGCGGCACGCCACCATCAGCCAGACTACGCTGGGCCAGATGCTGTCGGTCATCGAAGAAACGTTGGGCGGGATGCGCGTGGTGAAAGCCTTCAACGCCCGGCCCTACGTGCTGGGCAAGTTCGATTTCTACAACAACCTCTACGCCCGCACCACGCAGCGCATCGACAACACCCGCGACCTAGCCTCGCCGTTTTCGGAGTTCGCGGGCGTCACCGTCGTGGCCGGGCTGCTCTACTACGGCGGCTCGCTGGTGCTGAGCGGCACGTCTACTCTGAACGGCTCCACGTTCGTGGGCTACATCATCCTGTTTTCGCAGATTCTGACACCCGCCAAAAACCTGTCGGGCGCGTTCAGCAACATTCAGCGCGGGCTGGTGGCGGGCGGGCGGGTGCTGGGCGTTATCGACACCGAGCTGCGCATCCGCGAGCAGCCCGGCGCGCGGGTGCTGCCGCCCTTGCAAGGGCGGGTCGAGCTGCGCGACGTCAGCTTTCAATACGGCGAAGTGGCCGTGCTGCAAGGCATCAACCTGGTGATTGAGCCGGGCCAGATGGTGGCGCTCGTCGGGCCCAGCGGCGGCGGCAAAAGCACCCTGGCCGACCTGCTGCCCCGCTTCTACGACCCCAGCGCGGGCCAGGTACTCTTCGATGGGCACGACCTGCGCGCCTGCACCCTGCACTCGGTGCGGGCGCAAATGGGCATCGTCACGCAGGAGAGTATTTTGTTTAACGACACGATATTCAACAACATAAAATTCAACACCGAAGCCACGGAAGAAGAAGTAATCGCGGCCGCCAAAACGGCCAACGCGCACGACTTTATTATGGCTTCGCCGCTGGGTTACCAGACGAGCATCGGCGACCGCGGCTCGCGACTCTCGGGCGGGCAGCGGCAGCGGCTGAGCATCGCGCGGGCCGTGCTGCGCAACCCGCCCCTGCTCATCCTCGACGAAGCCACCTCGGCCCTCGACACCGAAAGCGAGCAGCTCGTGCAGGAAGCCCTCACCCGCCTGATGGCCTCGCGCACCTCGCTCGTCATCGCCCACCGGCTGAGCACCGTGCGCCACGCCGACCAGATTATCGTGCTCGAAGCCGGCCGCATCGTGCAGCGCGGCACCCACACCGAGCTGCTGGCCCAGACCGGCAGCCTCTACTGGCGCCTCAACCAGCGGCAAGCCGAGGGTTTAGTGATTAGTGATTAGCTTTAGGACTTACGCAATCGGCTTGGAGGGGACAGTTCCCGCAGAGGTTCGCGGAGGAAAAACGCGGAGGTTCGCAGAGCGGGGACATTACACTCCGCGAACCTCC
>JANXNW010000171.1 GCA_025353905.1 Hymenobacter sp. | reverse complement strand
GGCATTCCGCTGCTGGAGGCCGTCGTGCGGGATTTGGAGGCAACGGGCGCGAAGTTTGGGGTGAAGTTGGGTTAAGCGTTAGGGGGCGGTCGTCATGCTGAGCGTAGCGAAGCATCTCGTTGCTAACGTATGAGATACTGCACCACACGAGATGCTTCGCTACGCTCAGCATGACGACCGCCCCCTAACGCTTAACCCAACTTCACCCCAAACTTCGCGCCCGTTGCCTCCAAATCCCGCACGACGGCCTCCAGCAGCGGAATGCCGTCGAGCAACCGCGTCGCGGCGGTTTCGCGCTCCGGGTCGCCGGGGATGAGGACACGCTCGCCGGGCACAGCTTTCGCGGCGCGGAAAGTCGTTATCCAGTTGTCGAGGTGGGCCTTGAACTCGTCGGCGGGGCGAAAGGCATCGACCCGCATGGCCCCAAAAAAATGGCCCAGCCCCTGCCCCACCGGGTCGGTGGGCAGCGGTAAGAACGCCACGAACGGCGGCACCCACGGCCCGTAATTCGCCCCCGACAACACGCCCGACAGGATGTCTACGACCGCGCCCAGGCCGTAGCCCTTGTGCGAGCCGGTGGCCCCGCCCAGCGGTCGTAGCGCCCCGCCGTTTTTCACGGCGTTGGCGTCAGTGGAGCTTTGGCCTTCCGCGTCCTGCGCCCAGCCTTCGGGCAGGGGCTTGTTCTGGCGCTGCGCGATTTCGAGCTTGCCGTTGGCGGCGGTTGTGGTGGCCATGTCGAGCACGAAATCGGGCTGCTCGCCGGCGGGCATGGCCACGGCTATCGGGTTGGTGCCCAGCAGTCTGTCCAGCGAGTGCGTGGGCGCGACCAACGGCGAGGCGTTGGTCAGGGCGATACCAATCATGTCCTGGGCCAGGGCCAGCATGGCGTGGTAGCCGGCGATGCCGAAATGGTTGGAGTTGCGCACGGCCACCCAGCCGGTGCCGGCCACTTCCGCTTTTTGCAGCGCGATGCGCATAGCCCGCGGCCCCACCACCAGCCCCAGCCCGCCGTCGCCATCGACGGTGGCCGTGCTCGGCGTTTCGTGGACGATGCCCACCCGGGGCCGGGCGTTGATGCGGCCCGCTTCCCAGAGGCGCACGTAGCCGCTCAGACGGGCCACGCCGTGCGAATCCACCCCGCGCAAGTCGGCGGCCAATAGCGCTTCGGTGGCCAGCGTGGCATCGGCCTCGGGGCAGCCCATCGCCAGAAAAACCCGCTCGGCGAAGGCGAAAAGTTGGTGGTAGGCGAAGGTGGTCGTCGTCATGGACGCAAAGATGCAGCCGGGTGGCAGCCGATGCGGCGGGGCCGACCTGCTCCTGCTACGCCCCAGCCGGTACGCCGGGGTCCGGTTCAGCTAATGGAGTAGGCCTATGCTTCAGTCTGTCTAACAATGCATTGGGTATAATAACGCGGGCACAATTTCAAACTGCCGCGCACGTTGAGCAAGTCGTATCTCGTACAGCACTTTTTCCGGCGCGACATGGCAGCACGTGGTTATCCTCCCTTTCGGGCGCTGGTTCGGCCGGCCCTGCTGGTGCTGGGCTTATTGGTCGGCGCTTGCGCCAGCACCCAGGTGCCTGCCAATGTGCCCGCCAGCCGCCGGGGGCCGCGCGGTTTCTGGCGCGCCAACCGCCTCGACCGGCAGGGCGACCGGCAAGGACGTTGGCGGTCGTACTTCGACGAGGCCAACACCCAACTCCAGACGCGCGGCCACTACCGCCACGGCCAGCCCGTGGGCCGTTGGCGCTACTACTCGCCCACCGGTCTGCTCGAACGCCGAGAGCGCTACCTCGGCCAGGGCCAGAGCACCATCACCTACCTCTACCCCAACGGCCGGGTGGCCCGCCAGGGCCAGGCCCGCGTGGCCGCCGAGCCCGGCGGCGCCCATTTTTACTGGTTTGGCGAGTGGCGGCAGTTCACCGAAACCGGCGTACTGGATTCGGTGAAGACCTACGACAAAGGGCTGGTTGTGGCCCGGCGGGCGGCGCGGTGAGACCTGGCTTGCGTCTGTTACCCGACTGCTGGTCAGGCCGGACCTGCTGTGTAGCGGGCTGCTACCCGGCGAGCATCTCCGCCAAAAGTCCCTCCTTCAGCGCATAGGCCGAGGCCGTAATGCGCGTCAAATCGCAGGTTTTGAGCACGAAGTAAATGACCACACCGGCCACGACGAGCATGTTGGCCCGCATCGGGAACATGCCGGGCAGCGCCACCCGCTGGTCGTGGTCGAGGACGAGCAGCTGGGCGAAGTGCTGGCGAAACGACTCCAGCGGGATAGCCGTAGCGGGCGGCAGGTCGGCTTCGCGGCGCACCTGCCCGACGCTCAAATCGGCGAACGTGTCGAAGCTGCCCGAGCTGCCCACCAGGCCGGCCAGCGGCCCGTGCGCGGCTACGGCCGCCGTGAGCGGGGCCAGCGCGTCGGCCAGAAACTCCAGCTCGGCGACCAGGCTCGCGGGCGGGAACGCGCCGCTCGGGTCCGGGAAAAACTGGTCGAGCAGGCGTTGGGCACCGATTTCGAAGCTCTGCTTCCAGTAAATGGTGTCGGCATCGGCGATGATGAACTCGATGGAGCCGCCGCCGATGTCCACCAGCAAGTGCTTCTCCTGACCCAGCGGCACGGCCCGCCGGATGCCGGCCGCAATCAGCTCAGCCTCGCGCTCGCCACCGATGACTTCGACCTCAATGCCGGTTTGGGCGAAAATATCCTGCACGAGCTGCGGGCCGTTGCGCGTAACGCGCATGGCGCTCGTGGCCGTGGCGCGCACCGTCGTGGCCTGGTGCAATTCAATTTCTTCCTTGAAGCCGGCCAGCGTGTGCAGGGCGCGGGCGTAGGGCGCTTCCGCGATTTCGCCCCGGCTGATGCCGCCCTCGCCCAGGCGCACCCCGGCCTTGGTGCGCAGCAGCTCGTGCGGCGGCTGGCCGGGCCGGATTTCCACGATGAGCAAGTGGAAGGTATTGGTGCCGAGGTCGATAAGGGCGAGGCGCGGGTTGGTGCTTGGTGCTTGGTGCATGGGGCTTAGAATAAGCGCTTAGTTCGTCGGCAATGGGCGCTTTTCTAGCACGAGCAAATGCTGACAAAGGATGTTGTTTTCCCAAATTGGCTCCGGGTACTGCTGCGTAAAGTAGTGCCGGCGCAGGGCTATCAGGTCAAACCCTGCTTTTTGATAGAGTGCGAATGGTCCCAGGCTGCTGTTGCCGGTGCACACGCGCAACTGGCGTATGCCGCGCTGCCGTGCGAGTTCCTCGGTGCCGACGAGTAGTGCCCGGCCTAACCCCTGGCCCTGCTGCACGGGGTCAACGGCCAGGTTTCGGATTTCGGCTTCGGTGTCGGACTGCCACTCCACCACGCATACGCCGGCAACGCCAGTGCTCGTGTCCGCTATCAGCACAGTGCTACGAGGCAAATACTGCCGCACCGCTGCCTCAGCGGGGTCGGCCAACAGCAGTAGCGGCCAGGGCAGGGCTTCCGTAGGTCGTAATTCCCGCAGCGTAAAAGAGAGAGGCAATTGGTGGGGCATTAATTAGCAAACCGGCAGAAAGTGCCCAGCGGCAGCTTGCGTCCGGCGTCGTCCAGTAAATAAATCTCGCCCAGCTCCCGCACACTTTTTGGCCCCGGAAAAATGGCCTGGGTGAGGTTGTCGAGAATCAGCCCCGAAAAGCCCAGCGAGTACAGGTTCACCACGAAAAAATGGTCGTCCGGGTCGAGCAGCTGCTGGCTGAGCTGGAGCAGCTCATTTAGTTCGTCTTCGAGCTGCCATTTTTCGCCGTTCGGGCCGCGGCCGTAGGCGGGCGGGTCGAGGATGAGACCCTGATACTTGGAGCCGCGCTTGACTTCGCGGCGCACGTATTTCATGGCATCTTCCACGAGCCAGCGCACCCCGTCGAGGCCGCTGGCTTCCATGTTGTCCCTAGCCCAGAAATTCACCTGCTTCACCGAGTCGAGGTGCGTAACGTCGGCCCCGGCAGCGCGGGCGGCCAGCGTGGCGGCCCCGGTGTAGGCGAACAGGTTCAGTACCCGTGGCAGCGGCGCGCGGCGCGCTTTGGTCTGGTTATAAATGAATTGCCAGTTCGGGTCTTGCTCCGGGAACAGCCCGACGTGCTTAAACGAGGACAGGCCCAGGCGGAACTTGAGCCGCAAGCCGTCGGGCCGCTCGTAGGCGATGAGCCACTGCTCGGGCATGTTTTTTTTCAATTGCCACTGGCCCTTCTCAGAGCTGCCGGGGGCGCGGGCGAAGGTGGCATCGGCCAGGCGCTGCCACTCGGCGGCGGGCAGGGCCGCGTCCCAGATGGCTTGCGGCTCGGGCCGGGCCAGCACGTAGGCCCCGAAGCGTTCGAGCTTCTGAAAGCCGCCGCAGTCGAGCAGCTGGTAGTCGGGCCAGGGCGAGGTGGTGAGGAAGTCAAACACGGGCGGCAAAGGTAGGGCGGCCCCTTGAGCCCGTGCCTTATGGAGACATGAGACTATGAGACATGAGACTATGAGACATGAGACTATGAGACATGAGACTATGAGACATGAGACTAGGAGACATGAGACTGGGAGACATGAGACTGGGAGACATGAGACTATGAGACATGAGACTATGAGACATGAGACTATGAGACATGAGTCTGTGGGACTCTTTCTCAAAAAGTCTCATGTCTCACATTCCCATGTCTCATAGTCTCATGTCTCCCAGTCTCATGTCTCCCAGTCTCATGTCCCAAAGTCTCATGTCCCAAAGTCTCACTCCCGCAGCACGCGCTGCGACGCCTGCCCGCCTGGCCCCAGTACGCGCAGCAAAAACACGCCGGTCGGCAGCCCGCCCAGCTCCAGGGCGTGGGTGCGGCCGGCCAGCAGCGTGAGGCGGCGCACGGCACGGCCCGTGGCATCGAGCAGCTCGACCTGGCAGGAGCCGGCGGCGAACCCGCGCAAATCGAGCGTGGCCGGACCGGCGCTCGGGTTGGGCCAGAGCAGGGCGGCCGACGCGGTCCGGGCCGTGGATTGAGTCGGCTTAGCAGGAAGTATGGTGACCGTGGTGGCGTTGGTCCGCAGCAGCACCACCGACGCGAACGGGGCCAGCGTCACGCTGCCGCTGTAAGCCACGCTGCGCACGTCCACGAAGCGCTGGCCGGCGGGCAGCGCCACCGTGCGCGGCGCGGTCGTGGCGTTGTACTCGAAGCGGATGGAGTCGGCCACCGAGGCCGGCGTGAGCGTGGCCGCGCGCAGGTCCACGTCGTCGAGCCACGTTTGGTTGGCGTCCTCGTCCACGGTGAAAGCCAGCGAGGGAGTGGCGTCGTCGGCGTTGGCCTCGAAGGCGAAGTCGTAGTTGGTGGCGGTGGGCGTGAGCAGCACCCGCACGGGCAGCGTCAGGTCGCCGTAGTCGCCGCTGTTGCGTTTCAGGTACACGGCCACCACCTTTGTGCCCGTGGCGCAGGCTGCCCGGAAGCGCAGGGCGAAACGCTGGCCCGGCCGCACGGCCCCCACCTTGATTTCGGTGGTCAGAATCTGTTGGTCCTTGCCCGAATTTCCCACAAAGCTCAGGCGCAGGCTGTTGCCACTGCCGAGGTAGTTGGTTTCGTCCCTGACCTGCCGGCCGTTGCCAGCCGTAGAGAAGGCGTTCCAGTCGGTGGTACCGTCGGTAAACGTGCCGTTGGTCAGCAACTGATTGCCGAGGCGGGCATCGACGCGGTAGGGCCGGAAGCGCACGGGGCTGTCGCGCGAGCCGGCATCATACCCGAAAGCCGCCTGCCAGTCGGCCAGCTGGTAGTCGCGGGGGCCGGCCCGCAGCTTGCTCACCTCGGCAAAAGGCCGGACGTAGTAGTTACTACCGAAGGTGCCGAGCTGGGCCAAAATGGCGGGCGACACGGCGTAGCTGGCCACCCGCTTGCCGGGGTCGGCGCTCACCAGCACGTTGCGCTCGATGGTGAACCGGGTATTGTCGCAGAGGCCGGCCGCTAGGATGCTCAGCTGCGTACCGTTGTCGAAACAGGTGTTGTCGCGCACCACGATGTCGCGGTTGCCCCCCAGGAAAATACCCCTGGCGGCGCAGCCCGCCACGGTATTGCCGCTGATTTCCAGGTTCTGGGTGCAGAGGTCGAGGTAAATACCGTTGGCGAACGTGTTGGTGCCCTGGTCGTCGGTGCCGTCGGACGCGCCTAAGCCCTTCAGCACGATGTTGTTCAGAATGCGGCCGTTGATGTTGTTGGCCTGCACGCCGTTCCAGGTGTAGATGCCGCCGCCGTCGTCCTTGGTCAGGCAGAAATTGCTGACCAAGTTGCGCTCGATGGTGATGTTGTTGGCCGTGGAATAAGACAGGCCCAGGTAGCCGAGGCTGTCGAGGGTGTTGCTCTGCACCAGCACCCGGTTGGCAGCAAAGATGTTGAACGAGAAATAGTTGCCGTCGCCACTCCGGCCCCGGCCGGCCACCAGCCCAATGGCGCGCACCACGTTGCCGCGCAGCGTTATATCATCGTAGCCGCCTATTTCCAACCCGTTATTATTCACATTCTGAATAAGGTTGTTTTCCAGCAGCACATCGGCACCGGTGCCGTACAGGCGCACTCCGTTTTGCCCCGCATCGAGCACCCGTACCCCGCGCACGATGCAGTGCGAAGCATCTTGCGCATCGAGCCCGAACTGGTAGCTGCGGGTGAGCGTCAGGTTTTCGAGCACCACGTACTGTTGAAAGTCAATACGGACCCCGGCCGGGGCCGCCATGGTGGCCTCGATGGCCCCATCGGCCGGCGCGGCGGTGGCGTAAAGGCGAATTTTCTTGTTCGCCGCGTCGAAGTACCACTCGCCCGGCTGGTCGAGCGTGGCCGGGTGGTTCTGGATGAAAAAGCCCCAGCCGTCCTTCGGCTCGTAAGCCGACGACGCGTTGTCAATCGTGAGCGTAGTGCCGCTTTGGGCGGTGATGGGCGCGCGGTCCAGAATCCAGCGCTGGCTGCGCACCACGGCCTCGCCGCCCACCCAGCTGCCGGCCAGCGCGGCACCGGTAAGCTGGGTTTTGCCCTGGTGCGAGCTGATGGTGAGGTAGCCCTTTTTGGGCGCGCTCAGGTTGGGGTAGCGACCCAGCGGCAGCGCCCGGCCGCCCACCGCGTACACGCCTGTCACGGTCGGGCCGCTACTGGGGCAGGGTGCTTCCCACAGGTTGGTGCCCACGCTCTTCCAGCCGCTGAGCGGGGCGCTGGCATTGAGCACGGGCAAGGCGTCGGTGGCCGCGCCATAAGCCCCGAAGGTGAGCAAATTGCCGGCGCTGCCCGAACGCGTAATGACCAGCGCGCCCCGAAACACGTCGCCCCGCCGGAACAGCACCTGGTCGCCGGGTTGCAGCAGCGGCATCGAAGCATTCAGCTTGGCGATACTCTGCCAGGGCGTGGCCGGGTTCTGGGCCTGCACGGCGGTGCGCGAGTCGTCGCCGCCGGCCGCGAAATAGTACGTAGCAGCCTGGGCCGAGCGCCCGCTCAACCAGGCTAGTATCAACAAGAAAACTGTTTTTTTCACAAGTCAGGAAAAAGGGGGAATAGAAAGTTTGAGGGTAGTATTCCGAGGGAATTTTAGACCAAGTTAGCCCCTCCAAACCAAAACGTGGCCGACTCCAACCTAAACGCGCCCATTTCTGCTTAATTGTGAATACCAATTTGTTATGAATTATTCAGGAAGATTTATCAACCAGCTGGGACCGGGCCAGCGACATCCATCCGGACTGACCGACGCTGGCTCAGCCCCAACCCGGCTTCGCCCGCCAGCCCGAAAAACTAATGGGAAAAGTGCCGCGCGTCGGGGCTTACGATTGGTTTCGAAACAGCTGAAACCGACTGACCCCTGAGCTTTTCAAGACCTGGGGCGGGCCGCGCCCTGGCTGCCACCGCCGCGTTAGCTTTACGCCCATGCCGGGCCGGTTCAGCTACTTTCGCGCAAGTTCATTCCGACGCAATGCGCTCGGGCTGCTGGGCGCGGCCGGACTGGCCGGATTGGCCGGACTGGCGCTGGGCGGCTGCGGCGGCAGCCGGCCCGATGCGGCGGCGCCCGGCTCCAACGAACCCCTCACCAACGCCCGGCGCGTGTACGTGCCTCACCGGGGCCGGCTGCTCGACCGCCACGACCGGCTGCTCGTGGCCGACCGGCTGACTTACTACCTGGCCCTGCCGTCCGGGCCGCGCTTCGACTCGGCCGCTTTCAACCGCCTGCTGGGTTGGCCCACCGGGGCCGTGCAGGCGCGGCTGAGCGCGGCCCGCCGCGCCGGGCTGCCCGCCCAGCTGGCTTTGAATCAATCCGAAGCCGACACCCTGCGCCACCATGCCCGGCAGTGGCCGGGGCTGAGCACCTGGCGGCAGCGCGCCCGCGCCTACGCCACCAACGTGGCCGGGCCGGTGCTCGGCTACCGGACCAGCGAGGCGGGGCCGTTTCTGGGGCAAGCCCAAACGCTGGCGCGCGGGCTTTTTTTTCGGCTGCGCAACGGCGGCACCGAGGCATACTACAACGACCTGCTGACCGGCCGCCGGGGCGCCTACCACCCGCGCCTCGACGCGCACGGCCACAGCCACGGCTCGTGGGCCACGGACACGACCTACCGGGCGGGCCAGGACCTGCACCTGAGTCTGGATTTGCCGCTGCAAGCCTACGCCGAGCGGCTGCTCGGCGAGCGCAAGGGCTACGTGGTGGCCCTGGAGCCGGCCACGGGCGAGATTCTGGCCTGCGTGTCGGCCCCCACCTACGACGCGGCCGTGCTCACGGCCCCCGACGGGGCCGCCCGGCGGCGGGCCGTGCTGCTCAACCCCAACCGGCCGCTGCTCAACCGGCCGGCGCTGCTGGCCAACCCGCCCGGCTCGGTGTTCAAGCTCGTGAACGCGGCCGTGGCCCTGCAGCTCGGGGCGATAAAACCCGACACCTCGTTTCGTTGCGACCAGTCGCTGATTTCGTGCGTGCACTACCATCCGCGCGCCCGCAACCTGACCCAGGCGCTGCGCTACAGCTGCAATCCGTATTTTTATCAAGTATTCCGGGCCGTCATCAACCAACGGCCGGCTCGCGGCGTGGCGTACGATACCGTAGCCGCGCGCCACATAAACCTGGCCGCCTGGCGCCGCACGGCCCGCTCGTTTGGGCTCGATACGCTGCTCGGCGTAGATATCCCCCGCGAGATGCCCGGCCTGCTGCCCTCGCCCGCTTACTACGACTACGCCCGCCGCCGCCGGAGCTGGACGTTCCGCAGCATCTACTCGCTCAGCATTGGGCAGGGCGAAATCAACCTGACCGGCCTGCAAACGGCCAACGTGCTGGCTTGCGTCGCCAACCGGGGCTGGTTCTACCCGCCGCATTTCGTGCGCGGCATTGGCCGGGGCGGGCCGCTACCGCGCTTTTTGGTGAAGCACAAAACACTGGTGGACAGCGTTCACTTCGCCGCCCTGATTCCCGGCATGCTGGCCGCGCTCGGCCCCGGCGGCACCGCCGAACAAGCTAGCCTGGCCGACGTGGGCATCACGGTGGCCGGCAAAACCGGCACCGTGCAAAACGACCAGGGCGACGACCACGCCACGTTCGCCGGCTTTGCCCCCGCCACCCGGCCGCGCATCGTGGTGGCCGTGTACCTCGAAAACGCGGGCTTCGGCGGCGTGTCGGCTGCCCCGCTGGCCGCGCTGCTCATGGAAAAATACCTGCGGGGCAAAATCGCGCCGCGCCGCCAGAAGTGGGACTACTGGCTGCGCTGCGGCAATCTGCATCGCTCGCGCCGGTAGCCTGAGTCGCACTCCGCGCTACCCGTTCAGCCTCAGAATGGCTGCTTCATCACCTGCCGCAAGGTTTGCTCGTAGGAACTCGTCAGGTCGGGGAAATGGTTGGAGATGCGCAGCGGCGGCAGCTTGGGGCCGTCAGCGGTGGGTTCTACCATGTAGTAAACGCCCTGGAAAACCCCGTTTACGTAGTGCTTGACGGGCAAAAAATTCTGGACCCGCTCGAAGGGGAAAAGCCGCTCTCCGACGAGCTGCCGCAGCACGAAAGCCCGCCGGTTGAGGTCAACGGAGGTCTGGTTGCGCCAGGTAAAGAGCAACAGCGTGGCACCCACACCCCCCAGCACCAGCGACCAGATTAGCTCGCCAGTTGTCTTCGCGGTAGGAATCAATGCCAAGCCAATGCCCAGCAGAAATAACCCCAACACTATCAGCGCGATGGTGGCCCCACGCTCCCGCTTGAGTATCCAGCGCGAGCCATCCTCATAGTAGCCGTAATCAGTCAGCATAGCGGTTCTGAAGTAAAAGATGAGAGAAATCAGGCCGATGCGCCACCGGCCGGCTTTATCGAACGCTCGCCCGAAAGCTTACTCGTCCGACCCGGCACGGTGCTGCCGGTAGCGAATCAGCCCCCGAAAAAACTGAATGCCGCCGAAAATAACAGCCCCCCAGGCCATCACGAACCGGCCCCCAGCCGCCATGACGAGGGAGCCGACCGTCACGAGCAGGCCCCCGCCCAGCCACAAGCCGCCGTGCAGCATGTCGCGCTCGGCGGCGGCCAGCTCCGCCGGGGGTGCGCCGATGTGGAGCGCGGGCTGGTCCTGGTTGAGCTGCACCATGCGCACCAGCTGGACCATCGACTCGTCGTTCAGCCCCAGCCGCCGCAGGGCGTCTTGCTGCTGCAGCGCCACGCGCTTGCGCACCTGCTCGTCGGTAAGGCCCCGCGCCAGCTGGTAGCGGATGGCCTCGAAAATACCACCGAGCAGCACTTCCTGCTCAGCAGCCGACAGCGCATCGGCATTGGGAGTGTCGGTGGCTTCCATGGGGGATGAGGGATGTGGGATGAGGGATGTGGGATGAGGGATAAGGATTTCCATATCCCTCATCCCTAATCCTTCATCCTATAAATGGTTGCTTTCGCCCGAGGTGTATTCCTTGCCCGTCTTGGCGTTTTTGAAGATGACGTTGTTTTCGCCCTGGATGCCGACGAATACCAAGCCTTTGGCTTTTTCCATCTCCAGCACTTTGGCTTCGGCCAGCTCCAACGGGGCTTTCAGCTCCTTGTAGCGCGGGTCGGTGGTGGCCAGGCCCATGTCGCACTGCCGACCCATCGAGCGGAAACCTTCTTTGCCGCCGGTGTAGTAGAAGCGCGCCACTTCCAGGTCTTTGCGGGCAAACCAGATGCCGCCGTCTTTCTTGAGGAAGGCCTGCGGATTGCCGCTGTACTCCTTGTAATAGGTGCCGACGATGATGTCGCAGATACCTTTCACGTTGCTGATGCAGGCATCGGGCTGAATCATGTCGGGCGACGGTGAGCCGGAGCTGACGCTGCTGGCTTTGCTGCTCACGGCACCAGTAGCCTGGTCCTTTGCTTTTTTGAGCATATTGCCCAACTGGGCGTTTGCCGTGCTGAACGCGGCCACGCTGAGTGCAGCGGCCAGGATGAATTTTTTCATGCTTGGGGGAAGAAAAAGTGAGGTGAAAAACAAGCGACACAAACAACCCCCAGCCCGCCCTTACAAAGCAAATAAAAGCGGTTACATAACGTGTACACCGCCGGCTTTCACCAAAATAGTTATAAAAAAGCTCTCATAATATTGGAATAAGCCTTTAACGGCCGAACTCCCTCACCACTTCTTTCGGATTTTCCCGTGCGGCAGCGGCGTTGGTGTAGCCAGGGAGCCGCGCTAAAGCTGCCCGATGTAGTCTGGAATTTCCTGCTCCGGGGGCAGGCCGAGCTTCTTCTTGAGCCGGTAGCGGGCCACCTTCACGCTGTTGTGGTCGATGCCGAGCAAAGTGGCGATTTCCTTGGTGCCGAACTTCATTTTGATGTAGGCGCAGTGACGCAGCTCGTGGTCGGTGAGCGAGGGAGCCAGCTCTTTAAGGCTCTGAAAGAAAGACGGGTGCACTCCTTCAAAATGCAGCTTGATGCGCTCCCAGTCGTCGTCGAAGCGGATGCTTTGGCGAATAATCTGGCTCATCTGGCGCAGGGGCACCTGGCTGCCGGCCGGCGCGGTGGCCGACACCTCCCGGATTTGCTCTTGCAGGGTGCCGAGCAGCTCGTTTTTTTGCTGCATCAGCACCTGGGCCGTGAGCAGCTCACGCTGGCGGGCGGCCACGTCGGCTTGCAGGCGGCGGGTGGTTTCTTCTTCCAACGCCCGCTCGGCCAGCAGGCGGCGGTTTTGCTCGGCGGTGGCCTGCTGGCTGCTTTCGGCCAGCTGCTGACTGCGGCGGGCCAGACGCCGCTGCAGCAGGCCCCCGCGGTAGAGCAGTGTCAAACCCGCGATGACGGCCAGCGCCAACGTGCCCAGCAGCCATTGGCGCTGGCGCTGGCTTTGCGCCTCCACGCGCAGGGCTTCAATCTGGCGAGCCTGCTGCTCGGCTTCGTAATCGACCCGCAGCGCGGCGATGGCCTGGGCCTTATCGAGCGAAAACAGCGAGTCGTGCAGGGCCACGTAGCGGCGCAGGTGCGGCAGTGCGCGCGCGGGCTGGCCGGCCCGCGCGTAGAGGTCGGCGTACGTCTGGTGAATATCCAACCCGAGGCGGGTGGCGGGCAGCCGGGCCGCCGCTACCTCGGCGGCAAGCAGCTGCTGCTGAGCTTCCGGATAGCGCTGCTGAGACACATAGACTGTCGCCAGGCCGGTGTAGTAAGTGGCCAGGCTTTCGTAGTTGTGGCTGGCGGCCGCCACCGCGATGGCCCGCCGCACGAGGCCCTCGGCGCGGGCGGGCTGCTGCTGGTCGGCATAGACGCCGGCCAGGTTGTAGGCGGGCGTGGCCAGCAGGCTGCTGTCGCCGACGGCCCGCGCCACGCCCATCGCCCGGCCGAAGCTGACGCGGGCTGAATCAAGGGCGTGGGGCCGGCCGGTAGCCGCCAGCTGCAAGTAAAGCGCGCCCAAGTCAGAGTACGTTTCGGACAGCTTGGGCAGGTTGTCAATCTGCCCGTAGATAGCCAGCGCCCGGCGGGTGTAGGCCAGGCCCTCGGCGGCATCGTCCTGCTTGAGGGCGGCTTTGGCCAGGCCGCCGCAAAGGCGGGCCACCTCGGGGCGGTCGCCGAGCTGCTGGCGCAGGCGCAGCGCCCGCAAGGCATAGGTAGTGAACTGCTTCCAGTCGTTGAGGTAGTACGCCCCGGTCGCCAGCGTGGTGTAGAGGTCGGCTTGCAGGCGCGGGGCCTTGCTCAGCAGTGGCAGCAGCGGCAACAGCTGCTGAGCCACGGCGGCGGCGCGGCGGTAGCGCTTCAGGTTCACGTAGACCTTCACCTGCGCGCGGCCCGCCAGCAGCTGGTATTCCGGCTCGCGAACGCGCGCGCTCAGCTCGGCAGCCTGCTCGGCGTAGGCCAGCAGGCGCGGGCCCACCGCCGAGTCGAGCGCCTGCGGGGCCAGCCGCAGCACCGCCCGAAACAGCAGCCGCAGCCGGGCCGTGTCGGTAGGGGCCGCCCGCAGCCGGGCGGCCAGCGTGTCGGGCGGCAGCGCGGCTGGCAGCGCGGCGGCCGACCCGGCGCGAGCCAGGATTAGCAGACAAAGCACGACGAGAAGTACTGGAGGGCGCATAGGCAACTGGGTACCGCTGAGGCATCACACCGGCCGAAGCAGAAGGTGAAGCTCGGAATAAAAACCGCGTCGGTAAATCACCACGCTGTCATTTTTTTGACTAAAAACTTAACTGTTGCTTGGTTTTATTTTCGCACAGGTATTCATAAAACTGGCTGCCGAAAAGTGAATGTAACAGATGATTCCCCAATCCGATTTGATTATCTCATTTATCGTCATCCAACGCGGTGGAAAACAAATTTTTGGGTACTAGCTACGCTGCTGATACCGCGCTTCGGGCCAGCCGACTGCCTCGCTCAACCAGCTAGCTTTGCAGCCCGGCTGCCAGCGTAGAGACAAGCCGGTGGGCTGGGCATTATCGGGCTGCCGAGACCCCGCGCTCCACGGTTGCTACTCACTCACTTCCTCCGCTCATGGCGCTCGATTTCCACAAATACCAGGGCACCGGCAACGACTTCATTATCCTCGACGACCGGGCCGCCCAATTCGACGTCACCGACCAGGCCCTGATTGCCCGGCTCTGCCACCGCCGCTTCGGCATCGGGGCCGATGGGCTGCTGCTGCTGCGCGAGCGCGCCGGCTATGATTTTGAGATGGTGTATTTCAACGCCGACGGCGCGCCCAGCTCGATGTGCGGCAACGGGGCGCGCTGCCTCGTGGCCTTTGCGCAGCATCTGGGAGTTATTCAGGAAAAAGCTTATTTTCTGGCTGTCGATGGGCCACACGAGGCGCGTATCGGGACGAATGGCCTTGTGCATTTGAAGATGAGCGACGTGGCCCCGCCCCAGCCGGTGTCGCTCCCTCATCACCCGATTACCTCCTTACCTCCTCAGCCGCCCCCGGACGTGTTCGTGCATACCGGCTCGCCCCACCACGTCCACTTTCTCGACCCCAACATGCACCCGCGCCTGGCCGAATTCGACGTGCAAGGCCAGGGCCGGGCCATTCGCTACGACCAAGCGTACGACCCGGCCGGCACCAACGTAAACTTCGTGGAAGTGCCCGCCGACCCCACCCAGCCCTGGGCCGTGCGCACCTACGAGCGGGGCGTGGAAGCCGAAACCTACTCGTGCGGCACCGGCGTGACGGCCGTAGCCCTGGCCGCGAGCGGGCGTGGGGCGGTTTCGCCGGTGCGGCTCAGTACGCCGGGCGGCGAGCTGGAGGTGGCTTTCGAAGTCCTTGCGGATGGGAGTTTTGCGGACGTGTGGCTCAGCGGGCCGGCAGTGCGGGTGTTTGAGGGGCAGATGTAGATTTCTTGCTTCTTGTTTTCAGGTCGTTATTAATCAAGTAGTTTCGCCATGAACAAGAAACAAGAAACAAGAAACAAGAAACAAGAAACTCACCTCCGCGCCCTCGAACCCGACGACCTCGACTTTCTTTACCAGCTCGAAAACGACCCCGACCTGTGGGCCGTGTCCGACGCCGTGGTCGGGCCGGTGTCGCGCCACGCGCTGCGCGAATACCTGCGCCAGGGCAGCGCCAGCTTGGCCGAAGCGGGCCAGCTGCGGCTCATCATCACCGACGAAAGCGGCCAGGCGGTGGGCGCGCTGGATTTATTTGATTACTCGACCCTGCACCAGCGGGCGGGCGTGGGGCTGGCCGTGCTCGCCGCGGCCCGGCGGCGCGGCCACGCCCAGGCGGCGCTGGCGGCACTGCTGTCCTACGCCCGGCACACGTTGCGGCTGCACCAGCTGTATTGCACCATAGCGGCCGACAACGCGGCCAGCTTGCGGCTGTTTCGGCGGGCGGGCTTTCGGCGGGTGGGCCTGCGGCGGGACTGGTTGCGCGGCGGCGAGCCGGCTGGCTGGCGCGATGCGGTCGAGATGCAGCTCATGCTGAGCGAAGTACGGAGCAACGAGTCCGTATGAACCTCTACTTTCTGGGGCGAGGTATCCTTTTGGTAAAGGCTGCCGTATAGAGGGCCGGGGTCGCCAGCCGGATGGGTTTTCCTGGCGTACGCGGCCCCACTAACCCTTTTCCCGCTTTCGTCCATGCCGCCTTCTACTTTGGCGGAAGGGCCGGTGCGCGCCGTTTCGTCGGCCAGCCCCGGTGTGCCTTCTTCCCTACCGTATTCGCTGCCCGACTTGGTTTGCTTCGCCCACTTGCACTGGGACTTCGTGTGGCAGCGGCCCCAACATTTGCTGTCGCGCTTCGTCCTGCAAGGCCGCGTGTTCTACGTCGAGGAGCCGTTTTTCCACGACAACAACCACATCGAGCCGCACGTGGAGTTGAAGGAGCGCCAGAACGGGGTGCAAGTCGTGGTGGTACATCTGCCCGAGCGTTTGCGCCACGACGAAGCCGCCGCCAACGCGGCCCAGGCCAACGTGCTGAGCGGACTTTTCGCCGAGCACAACATCCGGCAGTTTGTGGCCTGGTACTATACGCCGATGGCGCTGCTCAAAGCGCGCCATCTGCCCGGCGCGGTCCTGACTGTATATGACTGCATGGACGAGCTGGCCCAGTTCAAGAACGCGCCGCCCGAGTTGCGCGTACTGGAGCAGGAGCTGTTTAAAAAAGCCGACCTCGTATTCACCGGCGGGCAGCGACTTTACGAAGCCAAGCGCGAGCAGCACAATGACGCGCACCCCTTCCCGAGCAGCATCGACCAGGCGCACTTTGGGCAGGCCCGCGACCCGAAATTGGCGGAGCCGGCCGACCAGGCGAGCATCCCGCACCCGCGCGTGGGCTTCTTCGGAGTCATCGACGAGCGGCTAGACATCGAGCTGCTCGGCGCGCTGGCCCGGAACCATCCGGCCTGGCAATTCGTCATCATCGGACCGGTGGTCAAGATTGACCCGGATACTTTACCCCGCCCGGCCAACGTTCACTACCTGGGCGGTAAAGATTACCAGGAGCTGCCGGCCTATTTGCGCGGCTGGGACGTGGCCACGCTGCTCTTCGCCCGCAACGAGAGCACCGAGTTCATCTCGCCCACCAAAACGCCCGAGTATCTGGCCGCCGGCCGGCCCGTCGTCAGCACCAGCATCCGCGATGTGGTGCGCCCCTACGGCGAACTAAACCTGGTGCAGATTGCCGACGACCCGCGTGACTTCGGGGCCGCCATCGCCCGCGCCCTGGAGCAAGGCAAAGACACCGACTGGCGCACCCGCACCGACGAGTACCTGGCCACTATCAGCTGGGACTTAACCTGGCAGAACATGGTGAATCTGATGCAGCAGCGGCTCTTGAAAAGGACATGAGACTGTGAGATGTGGGACTTTGAGACTCTCTTTCATAAAATCTCACTGTCTCATGTCTCAAAGTCCCACATCTTACACAAGCGCCGCCTTAACCCCGCTCCCCATCCAGCCGTATTCTGTTTCCCCATCCTTCCTTTTCCACACGTTTACTACCTTCTCCTATGTTTGATTATCTTATTGTCGGAGCCGGCTTTGCCGGTAGTGTTTTGGCCGAGCGATTGGCCACCCGAAGCAACAAAAAAGTGCTTGTCATCGACAAGCGTACCCACATCGGCGGCAACGCCTACGACCACTATAACGAGGACGGGGTGCTGATTCACAAATACGGCCCGCATATTTTCCACACCAACTCGAAGGACGTTTTCGACTACCTCGGCAACTTCACCGACTGGCGGCCCTACGAGCACCGCGTGCTCGCTTCGGTGGACGGGCAGCTCGTGCCGATGCCCATCAACCTCGACACCATCAACAAGCTCTACGGGCTGAGTCTGACGAGCTTCGAGGTGGAAAAATTCTTCGAGTCGGTGGCCGAGGAAGTGCCCGTCGTGCGCACGTCGGAGGACGTGGTGGTGAGCAAAGTCGGCCGAGAGCTGTACAATAAGTTTTTCAAGAATTACACCAACAAGCAGTGGGGACTCGACCCGTCGGAGCTGGACAAGTCGGTGACGAGCCGGGTGCCGACGCGCACCAACCGCGACGACCGCTACTTCACCGACACCTTCCAGGCCATGCCGCTGCACGGCTACACGCGCATGTTCGAGCGGATGCTCGACCACCCGAATATCAAGGTCATGCTCAACACCGACTACCACGAGGTTGTCCGGTTCATGCCCTTCAAGGAGATGATTTATACCGGGCCGGTGGACGAGTATTTCGACTTTCAGTTCGGCAAGCTGCCCTACCGCTCGCTGGAGTTCAAGCACGAAACGCTGGGCAAGGAGCAGCACCTGGCCGCGCCCGTCGTGAACTACCCCAACGAGCACGCCTACACCCGCATCACCGAATTCAAGGCCCTGACCGGGCAAACGCACGCCAAGACGGCCATCGTGTACGAGTATCCACAAGCCGAGGGCGACCCCTATTACCCGGTGCCTCAGCCCGAAAACGCGGTGCTTTACGGCAAGTATAAGCAGTTGGCGGATAGTACGCCCGGCGTGCATTTCGTGGGCCGGCTGGCGACGTACAAATACTACAACATGGACCAGGTGGTGGCGCAGGCTTTGACCTTGTATAAGAAGCTCACGGAGAAGGAGGAAGCCGCCAAGCCCGTGCGCCCGGCCATCGCTGGCTCGACCTCGCTGGTGGAGAAGATTATGAACCGCGAGCCGGCCAAGGAGTAAGGGTCGTGAAATAAGCTTCAGCTTACCTCACATTCCCCGAACAAAATAAAACGGCGCTCTTCGTCGTTCCCTTTTTTTGCTAATCTGCTTACTGCCACCCCGACGCACGGGGTGGCAGTTGCTTTTAGCGCTCACCTAACCTCTACGCTATGAAGCAAGACTCGCCCGAACACCCGCTTGAACTCTGGGGTGGCCTCGAATGCAGCCACACCCGCCTCGGCGACGGCTACGTGGACCAGCTCGCCCGCACCGGCCACGACGTGCGGCCCCAGGACCTCAACCAGCTCGCCGGCCTGGGCTTACGCACCCTGCGCTACCCCGTGCTCTGGGAGCACGTTTCGCCTCAGAACCCCGAGCAGCGAGACTGGCGCGCGGCCGACGAGCGGCTGGGGCGGCTACGGCAGCTCGGCATCAACCCCATCGTGGGCCTCGTGCATCACGGCAGCGGCCCGCGCTATACCGACCTGACCCAACGCAGCTTTGCCCCCGGCCTGGCTGCCCACGCCGGGGCCGTAGCCCGGCGCTTTCCGTGGGTGCGCGACTACACGCCCGTGAACGAGCCGCTCACGACGGCCCGCTTCAGCGGCCTCTACGGGGTGTGGTATCCGCACGGCTGCGACGACCGCACCTTCGTGCGGATTCTGCTTAACGAGCTGGAAGCCACCCGGCTCAGTATGCGGGCGATTCGGGCGGTGAATCCCGCCGCGCGGCTCATCCAGACCGAAGACCTGGGCCAGACCCACGGCGCGGACAGCCTCAGCGACCTCATCGATTTTCAGAATGAGCGGCGCTGGTTGAGCTTCGATATTTTGTGCGGCCGCCTCAGCCCCGAGCACCCGCTCTGGGCTTATTTGCGGCAGCACGGGGCCAGTCAGGCTGAGCTGCACTCCTGGCTCGATGACCCCTGCCCGCCCGACGTGCTGGGTATCAACTACTACCTCACCAGCGAGCGCCACCTCGACGACGTTGTCGAGGCCTATCCGCCGCATATGGTGGGCGACAGCGCCGGGCGCGCCTACGCCGACGTGGAGGCCGTGCGCATCGGCGGCTCGGTCGAGCTGGCCGGCATCCGTGACTTGCTTGGGCAGGCCGGCCGTCGCTACGGCCGCCCGCTGGCCATCACTGAAGCCCACCTGGGCTGCACCCGCGACGAGCAGGTGCGCTGGCTGGCCCATGTGTGGCAGCAGGCCCAGGATGCGCGCCGCCTCGATGGCATCGACGTGCGGGCCGTTACGGTCTGGGCCTTGCTGGGCATGTACGACTGGAACTCGCTGCTCACCCGCGCCGACGGCTTCTACGAAGCCGGCCCGTTCGACGTGCGCTCGGGCCGCCCGCGCCCCACGCTGCTGGCCGGCCTGGTGCGGGCGCTGGCCACGGGCCGCCGGTTTCGGCACCCCGTGCTGGCCAGCCCCGGCTGGTGGCAGCGCCCCGAGCGGGTGCACTTCGAGCCAGGGGTGTTGGAGGAGGTTTTTTAGAGGCTTCTGCTGAGTACGTCCGACGCGGGCAGGCGGCTTTTCGCCGCCCGCCCGCTTGGCATTTAACGGGACATTTGTTTCAGTAGCCGTTCAGGCGCGCTATTCAACGCCAAGCGGGCGGGCGGCGAAAAG
>JANXNW010000127.1 GCA_025353905.1 Hymenobacter sp. | reverse complement strand
TGCCTCCACGCTCGCCAAGTACGAGCGACTGCAAACCAGCTTTGGGCCGACTCCAACCGGGCCGCCCGACCCCGCGCCCGCGCTCTCAGCGGCCGTGCTGGCCCAGCTCAGCGCGGCCCTGCAACCGGCCCCGGCCCCGCGCTACCGTCAGCGCCTGACCGTGCGCCAGCCCAACAATGGCTTCTACCTGCTGCCCATTGACGAGGTGGCGTATTTGCAAGCCGACGAGGGCCTGGTGTTCGCCGTGGACCAGGCCGGGGCGCGCCACCCGCTCACGGGCACGCTCGGCGAATGGGAGCAGCAGCTCGACCCGGCCCGCTTCTTCCGCCTCAACCGCTCCGAGCTGCTGCACCTGGCGGCCGTGGCGCGGGTCGAACCCTACTTCGGCGGCCGGCTGGCCGTGCGTCTGCGCGCCGGCTCCACTCTGCTGAGTAGTGCCGCCAGCACGTCGGCCCTGCGCCGCTGGCTGGAAGGGTAAGGTGCCTGCTGTTAGCGCGTAAGTCCTCACAAAACCCCGCTGCGGTTCTTGCTACGGTCCGCGCTGTGCAAATGGCACTACTTTGTTACACCCTGGCCCTGTGCCTCGCTCAAACCCCGCAAGCCTCGGCTCACGTCTTTACCCTGCTGGAGAAACTATGCTAAGGCCGCACTCGCCACGTCGTGCGCCCGGCCCGGCCGATGGGCGAGGTAGGCTATTTGGCAAGGTCGCTCGGAGCGTTGCGCGACGTGGCGTTTCGGGCGATACCAGATTGGGTTAAGGAGTGGCAGTTCGCGGGGGTGTATGAGTTGCGGTATTAAACGAGACTCCGCTTGTGCTAACTTATTTTTACAGCTCCACTTCAACGCTGACTATGATTCGGCTTCACTTTATTTCGCGCTGCCACTTGGCAATTATTATTTCAGGCCTAGCCAATGCCTTCTCCAGGCAGGCTGCCGCACAGGCTATTCCACCAAATGAAGCCAACAGCATTACGTTGCTCTCACTAAATCAGCCTCCTTGCGCGGTTCTGGATGCTCGGAGCGTACTAAAAGCCAAAATTGCCTACCATATCAACGCCAGCGAAGTATCGACCCAAGGGTTTGCTGTTTCGATTAAATTCAAAGCCAACCGACCAGGCATGACGTTTTCAGAAGGCACCGCCGACAAAGTGCGGGTTACCAGCAGGCAGGACACGGTTACTATCACTTACCCAATGGCCAGTATCCGGCGCAACGGCTTGCTGGAACAACCATTAACGTGCTTCTTTTACTTGCACCGTTACACCGCGCCGGGCCGTAGCACCGTCATTGCCCAGACCAAACCAATTGTTTTCAAGGAATGCCAATAAAGTGGGTTGGAGTAGATATGCTAACTCTAGTGTTCAAGCGCAACCAAGCGGACTTTACGACCTTTGGCGGCGTAATTACATCAAGTTCAACTCTGTTACTCAGCCGCGCGTACCCGTATGCCGGCGATAATTTCGTCCGCTGATTGCGCCGATTTATACGCCCCAAACAAAGCTTGCAGCGAGATGTCGGTCGTCGGTGTGGGCTGTTTTAGAGATTGTGAAAGCTTGACAATTAAATCAAGCTTTGTATCGGCGCTAAGCGGGTCGAGCAACGCGAAATAAAATTCGGCCGGATTGGCTGGGGCGATTGTCATAGAACTGGTTTTTATAAATAGGAAGGGCTAACAAATTTATACTCCCAACCCCGTCACCCAGCCGCCCGCCGCGCGCACCCGCTCCAGCAGGGCCGCGTGGTGCGGGGCGCGACTCAGCACCAGCTCGTTGCCGAGCAAAATCAGCTGCTGGCGGGCGCGGGTCACGGCCACGTTGAGCTTACGGTCCACCCGGCCCGTTTCGTCGGGCGACACCATGAGTTCTAATTGGTGCTCGTGGTGGCAGCAGAAAGAAACGATGATGACCTCGCGCTGGCTGCCCTGGTAGCGCTCCACGGTATCGACGCTGACCAGGGCCAGCGCGGGCAGCTGGTGCTCGGCGGCGAGCTGGGCCAGGCGGGCGCGGATGCGGGCGGCCTGGTTGCGGTACGAGGCGATGATGCCCAGCGTGGCGGCCGGGTCGAAGCCGCTGCCGTAACCGAGCGCGATTTGCAGGGCAGCACGCGCGGCCAGCTCGGCTTCCTGGCTCGATTCTTTTTGCGACAAGTCATCAGGCTGACGGCGGGTCGGCACGAACACCAGCCGCTGATGACGCAATGCCTGGCTGAATTGGGTAAATTGGTCGGCCGCGTCGGCGGGCGCGGGCCATGCCTGGGGGTTGAGGCTGGCCGACTGCCAGGGCGCGGGCGAGCGGAGCTGGCCGTCGTAGAAATCGGCGTTCACCAGCTCGGCCAGGCTGGCGTGGGCGCGGTGCTGGTCGGCGAGCGTACCGTGGGCATAGGGCCAGTTGGCCTCGGCCCGCCGGAACAAGCGCTCGAAATAGGAGTTACGTAAGTTGCTCAGGCCCAGCTGCTCTTTTAACAAATCGGCCACGGCCGGGGCCACGGCGCTGGCGGCCGGCTCCTGCTGCACGACGGCCGGCAGCTGGCGGTGGTCGCCGATGAGGATGAATTTCCTGACCCGGCCCAGCAGCGCCAGCATGGGCGCTTCGAGCACCTGGCTGGCCTCGTCCACCACGGCCACGTCGAAGCTTTTCAGCTCGAACAGCTCCGGCCGGCCTAATAAGGAACTGATGGTGCCCACGTAGAGCGGCGTATTCTTCAGTAATTCGCGCACCTGCTTGCGGTTGGGCAAGTCACGAATCATGTTGTCGAGCAAGTACGGCCGGTAGGCGGGCGAAGTGCCCAGACGCGAGCCGATGCGGATAAACGACAAGCCCGCCTCAATCAACTGCTCGCAGATTTCGTCCACCGCCCGGTTGGTGTAGGCGGCCAGCAGCGTGGCGTGGTCGGTGGTGCGGGCCAGGCGCACGGCCAGCTCGCGCAGCACCGAGCGGGTTTTGCCGGTGCCGGGCGGCCCGCAGAGCACGAACCAATCGGGCGCGGCCAGCGCGCGGGCCACCACGTCGGGGGCCGTGGTGGCGGGCGGCGCGTCGGCCGACCAGCCCGCCGGCGGGCGCGGCGCGGTGCGTGTGAGCAGGCGGCGGCGCTGGGCGGCGGGCAAGCTCAAAAACGCCGTCAGCCCGGCCCACTCGCGCCGAAACGTGTCGTAGGTGTCCGGCTCCAGCGCCCAGTGCGAGTGCCCGGCCAGGTAGCGCGGGGCCAGCCGCCGGTTGCGCACGGCCAGCACCACCCGCCCGTCCGCGCCCAAATCCTCGGCCAGGGTCACTTTGACAACTTGCGCGTCGAGGACGCTGAGGTTTCTTGTTTCTTGTTTCTTGTCTCTTGTTTCTGGTTGAGTGTTTGGTGTTGGGTTTGCGTGGTCGAGGCCATTGCGCCTCTGCGCGCCTTCTGCGAAATCCTCGGCGCCTTCTGCGGTAAAAGAACTCGCTTTTCTTCGCGGATACAAAATCAACGTGTCGCCGGCG
>JANXNW010000428.1 GCA_025353905.1 Hymenobacter sp. | reverse complement strand
CGTATCGTAAGGCGACATAGGAGTTTGGATAGAAGACGAAAGCGCCGTCGCGTCGGTCATCGCCGCCGGCACCCTGAGCAAGGCCAACAGGACGAGCACTCGTCGCATACGGGCAAAAATAGGGAGCGGGCGGAAAGCTTTTCGCTACCCGCCCCGCGACTAGCGCGCCAACTGTCGAAACAGTGCCCCGACTCGCGGCCCGCCCTACCCCGCGCCCAACCGGAACCGCAGCCACGAGCCGGCCAGCAGCAGCAGCTTGCGGTTGTCGGGCAGGCGCACCCGCTCAGCCAGCACCTGCGTGGCCGGCGCGCGCCGCAGCTTCTGAAATAACTTCAAATAATAGATGTACGCCAGGTGAACGCCCATGCGGGCCGAGGCCGGCAGCTGCTCAATGCCCACGCGGGCCGCCTCGAAATCAGCTTCGATATCAGCCTCCACCGCCCGCTTGGCCGCGTCGTCGAACTGCTCATACCGTAGTCCTGGAAAATACACCCGCCCGCGCTGCTCGTAGTCGGCCCGGAAGTCGCGCAGAAAATTCACCTTCTGAAACGCCGCGCCCAGCCGCCGCGCCGGCTCGCGCAAGCGCTCAAACTCGTCGGGCCGGCCCTGGCAAAACACCCGCAGGCACATCAGTCCCACCACTTCGGCCGAGCCGTAGATGTACTGCTCGTAGTTTTCCTGGCGGTAGTTGCGGTCCTCCAAATCCATCTCCATGCTCCGCAAAAACGCGTCGATGAACTCGTGGTCAATTTGATACGCGTTCACAGCCCACTGAAACGCGTGCAGCACCGGGTTCAGGCTGAAGCCCGCCGCCAGCGCGGCGTAGGTGTCGGCCTCAAACTGTCGGAGCAGCGCGGCCTTGTCACGGTCGTGGAAGGTATCCACAATCTCGTCGGCCCAGCGCACGAATCCATACACCGCGTAAATCGCCGGGTGCAGCGCCTTGTCGAGGGTGCGAATACCCAGCGAAAACGACGTGCTGTAGCTGCGCGTAATGAGTTGCGAGCAAGCCAGGCTGGTGTCGGTGAATAATTGCTCGTGGTCCATAGTTAATTAAAAATTAAAAATTGGCAATTAAAAATTAGGGAACTGAGAACCGCTGTTTCGACAGCCGCAACTTTTAATTTTTAATTGTCAATTTTTAATTAAATTCTCCTTCAACACTTCTTTCGCCACTACCTGCCCGGAGATAAGCGAGGGCGGCACACCCGGCCCCGGCACGGTAAGCTGCCCGGTGAAATACAAATTACTGACTTTTTTGCTTTTGAGCGAGGGCTTTAGAATAGCCGTTTGCTTAAGCGTGTTGGCCAGCCCGTAGGCATTGCCCTTAAAGGAATGGTAGTCGGCCACGAAATCGGCGTGCGCGTAGCTGCGCTTGTAGACCACCGCGTCGCGGATGGGATGGCCGCAATGGCGCTCCAGGCGGTCCATTATCAGGTGGTAGTATTTTTCGCGGACGGCCTCGGGGTCGTCGAGGCCGGGGGCGACGGGCACCAGCAGAAACAGGTTTTCCTGGCCGGCGGGGGCCACGGTAGGGTCGGTCTTGCTCGGCACCGAGGCGTAGAACAGCGGCCGGCTCGGCCACTGCGGGGCCTCGTAAATCTCGTGGGCGTGCTGACTAAAATCCGCGTCGAAGAACAGGTTGTGGTGCAATAGTTTCTCCAGCTTGCGGTCCACGCCCAGGTAAAAGAGCAGCGACGACGGGGCCATCGTGCGCGAGTCCCAGTAGGCGGGCGAGTAGTGACGGTACTCGGGCGCGAGCACCTGTTGCTCGATGTGGTGGTAGTCGGCGCCGGCCACCACGGCATCGGCCGGGTAGAAGTCCGTGGCCGTGCGCACGCCGGTAGCGCGGCCCTGAGCTACGTCAATGGCTGTAACTTCCTGGTCGTAAATAATTTTCACGCCCAGCTCCTCGGCTACGCTCACCATGCTGCGCACGATTTGGTGCATGCCACCCTTCGGGTACCAGGTGCCCAGGGCCAGGTCGGCGTAATTCATGAGCGAGTACAAGGCAGGCGTGTTTTCGGGGGTCGCGCCCAAGAACAGCACCGGAAACTCGATGAGCTTGAGCAGCTTCGGGTGGCTGAAATACTTGCGCGCATGCTTGGCCATGCTTTGCAGCAAGTCGAGCCGGAGCGCCCCGCTCACGATTTTCCAGTCCACGAATTCCAGGGCCGAGCGGCTCGGCAGGTGCACGAATTTGTTGATGCCGACTTCGTATTTGTACTTGGCCTGGGCCAGAAAGTCGTCGAGCCGGGCCGCGCTGCCCGGCTCCAGGCGCTCGAAAAGCTGGCGCAGCTCGGGCATTCCGGCCGGGATGGGCACGGTATCGTCGCCCTCAAAAATGACCTGATACGACGGGTCGAGCCGCAGCAGCTCGTAGTAGTCGCTCACCCGCTTGCCGAAGCGGGCGAAATACTGCTCGAACACGTCGGGCATCCAGTACCAGCTCGGCCCCATATCGAAGGTAAAGCCCTGGGCTTCAAACACCCGCGCCCGACCGCCCGGCCCGTCGTTCTTTTCCAGCAGGGTCACTTGCCAGCCCGCCTGGGCCAACGAGGAGGCGGCCGATATGCCGGCAAAGCCGGCTCCGATAACTACGGCGGTGGGAGAGGCAGAAGAGGAAGTCAAAAGTTGATGCGAACAAAGTAAAAGGCCGCAAGCTACAAGGCCAACCTAGACTTTGTTTAGCCAGCCGCCCGTTTTTCAGGCAGCCGGCGGCCGCCCCAACTACCGGCAGAGTGGATTTTCTAATGTCTGATGTGATTCACATAAAACTATGATAATAAGTAGTCTGTAGTTAAAATTACACCAATGAAAAGTCCCCGAAGGCTATTTATTTGCTTGCGGGCGGTGAGGGGAAGCCTGCACCTTTGGCTTGGTCAGGCGCAGCCGGGCCGGTTGCAGTCTTACCCAACCAAGCCATGGAGCGACGTACTTTCTTGTGGCAGGCCGCGCTGGGCCTGGGCGCGCTTAGCCTGGGCCGGGTGCAGGCGGCGGCGGCGTGGAAGCCGACGCGGGCCGCCCAGGCCCGCTGGGCCGAGCTGCTCGACTACGCCCGGTGGGCACCCTCGCCGCACAATATCCAGCCCTGGAAGTTGCGGGTTGTCTCCGACACCGAGGCGGAGCTTTACTACGACCCGGCCCGCCTGCTGCCCTACACCGACCCCACGTCGGCTTTCACCATCATTGGGCTGGGCATATTTATCGAGTCTTTGCGCGTGGCGGCGGCCCCGCTCGGCCTGGGCCTCGACGTGCGCCCCGCTGAGGCCCTGCGCCTCGACTACGCGGCGACCGCCCCCACCTGGTTTGCCCGCCTGCGCCTGCGGCCCGGTGCCGACCCCGCCCCCGACCGGGAGCTGCTGAAAGAGCGCCGCACCGCGCGCCGGGCCTACGACGGCCGCCCCGTAGCGGCGGCCGTGCAGCAGGAGATGGCCACGCTGGCCACGGCCTACGGCCATCAGCTCAGCCTAAGCTCCGACCCGGCGCTGATTGATTTCGTGCTTGACCTCAACTGCCAAACGCTCTTCGCGGACCTCGACGACGCGGGCACCCGCCGCGAGCTGAGCACCTGGATTCGAACCACCGATGAACAGGCCGCGCACCTGGCCGACGGCCTCTGGAGCCGGTGCATGGGCTTTCCGGGCTGGCTCATGCACAATTTCTTTTTTCACAGCGAACGCTTCCGCGCGGGCTGGAAGCGCGCCGTGCTGGGCCGCGCCTACCGGCACTCGATGCGTGGCACCGCGACCGTGGCCTGGCTGCAAGGGCCCTTTGCTACGCCGGCCGACTGGCTGCGGGCCGGTGCGCTGCTGCAGCGCCTCTGGCTCGACCTGAGCCGCCACGGCGTGTACCTGCACCCCTTCGGCTCGGTCGTGACCAACCCGGCGGCCCACCAGCAATTTCTGACCCGGGCCGGGGCCGGGCCGGCCGCGCCGCCGCTGTGGCTGCTGATGCGCCTGGGCTACGGCCCGGTGCCACCCCGCAGCTTTCGCTTAACTGTCAATGACTTACTAATGCCCTCATGAAAACTTCCCTGCGAACTTACCCCGTGCTGCTGCTGGTGCGGGTACTGGCCGCGTGGCGCCGCCTGCTGGAATGGCGCCAGGCTACGATGCGGCTGCTGTTTCTGCCCCACATGGAGGCCCTGCGCTGGAACCTGGGCAAGCTCAAGGCGCTGGCCGTGTTCGAGGCCGCGCGGCGGCGCACGCCGGCCTACCGGGCGTTTCTGGCCAGCCAGCCGGCGGGCCGGGTGCGGTTTCGGGGCCTAGTGCCCGATTTCAGCCAGCTGCCGGTGATGGACAAGGAGAATTACGTGAAGCCGTACGCCATCGCGGCGCGCTGCCGGGGTGGCCGGGTGCCGGCCCAGGGCGTTATCGTGGACGAGTCGTCGGGCAGCAGCGGGGTGCCGACGCAGTGGGTGCGCGGCAAGGCCGAGCGCCTGGCCAACAAGCGCATGATGGAATTTGGCCTGACCCACCTGGTGGGGCCGGGGCCGCACTTCGTGCTCAACGCCTTCGCGATGGGTCCCTGGGCGACGGGCGTCAACATTACCATGGGCCTGACCGACGTGGCGATGCTGAAATCGACCGGACCCGACGTGTCCAAAATCGCGCATACGCTGCGGTTTTTCGGCCCCGGCCACCGCTACCTCATCCTGGGCTACCCGCCGTTTCTAAAGCTGCTGGTTGATACGGCGGGCCTGGACTGGACGGCGTACGACGTGCGCATGATTTACGGCGGCGAGGGTTTGAGCGAGCGCCTGCGCACCTACCTGCTGGGCCGCGGCATCCGGCAGGTGTACGGCTCGCTGGGGGCATCCGACCTGGAGCTGAACTTCGCGTCCGAAAACGACTTCACCATCGGCCTACGCCAGGAGCTGCTGCGCCGGCCCGCGCTGGCCAGCCGGCTGCTGAAGTTTCCGGGGGCTGCGCCGGTCATCTTTCAGTTTAACCCGGCCGATTTTTACCTCGAAACGACCACCGACGGCGAGCTGCTCGTCACGCTGTGCCGGCCCGATTACCTGTCGCCCAAGATTCGCTACAATCTCCACGACCGCGCCCAGGTCGTCCGCTTCCCCGAGCTCAAGCGCCTGCTGGCCAGCTGCGGTCTGCACCCCCGCGACCTGGCCCCCCACTTCTCCGACCTGCCGCTGCTGCTGCACTACGGCC
This sequence comes from Hymenobacter sp., assembly GCA_025353905.1. Lineage (GTDB taxonomy): Bacteria > Bacteroidota > Bacteroidia > Cytophagales > Hymenobacteraceae > Hymenobacter. The sequence continues at coordinate 3,312 of JANXNW010000428.1, read as the reverse complement.
GCGCCGATATGGCCGTCGCCTACTTCGGCTGCAAAATCGCGCCCCCCGACGTACAGGAAGCCCTGCTCGGAGTGCCCGAGCTGGCCGAGCGGGTGGCCTCGTTCACCCTCTTCACCAGCGAAGGTCCGTTGGCCGACAAGCAGCTGCGCGTGTGCCTGGAGCTGGCCGAACACCAGCCCCAGCCCCTGCCCGCCGCGACGGCCGCTCTGAGCGAGCTGTTTTTTGCCGAGCTGCGCCGCGTCAACCAGGATTTTCGCGAGTCCTGGCGCATGGTGCCGGCCGGGCAGCGACCCCGCGTCGAGTTCTGCTCTTTCCAAACCGGTCCTTTCCAGGCCGCTGACTTGCGCATCAAGCACCGCTACGTGCAGGCAGCCTGACGGACAATAAGCCAGCGAAGCCAGCTCCAATCAGTAGGGCAGGGGGCATTCTAACCAGACCAGATTGAGCTGTTTGGGCCGCCTCAGGCAGTGGCAAATAGTTCGGTGTAGAGTGGGCGTAAGTCGTCGCTGGCACTTTTCGACAGCTTCAGGCGGGTCTTCTCGGGGCCAAAAATGGTGTGGAGGACGTTTTGCCACAGGTACGTCGCCAGCCCCTCGGCATCGTCGGTGGCATCCGCTGCCTCGGGCAGGTAGCTCCCAAATTCGCGCCGACAAGCCAGCAACAGCTCCAGCGGCCGGCGAGCCGCAAACGCTTCGGCTACCACCCGCGACGGCTCGTGCTGCTGCACCGACAGTACAAAACCAATGAAAACCGGTAGACTGTCTTCGGTGATGCCGAATTTTTCCACAAACGCCGGCGTGTATTTTTGGTGTATGCTCTGATGCTCTTCGTCCACGGTTTGCAGATACTGCCTCAACAGCCCGAAATACGCCTCGCTCACCCATCCCAGCGCCAGCACGGCAAACGTGCCCGGCAGGGCGCATTGCTCGTCGGGCAGGTCCAGGTACCACTCATCGGGCCGCATCGCCCGGGTGGCGTACTCCACCAGCAGCGGGTGCAGGCTTTCGTAGCGTGCGGCCCCGGCGAAGAACGCATGAACGCCCTTTTTAGGCAGCCCCCGCACGGGCAGGTAGTGTTTCTCGGGGCTAATGAAGCTAATGCCGTAGCTGCGCGGAAAGTCGGCTTGTAGCAGCGCGTTCACGAACTCCAGGGCTCGCCGGTAGCCTGCTTCGGTAGCCTGCCGCATCGTAATGCGGATGGTGGCAAAGGCATCGTTGGCTACGCACCGCACCGTTTCGGCCTCGCAAACGGTCAAGGCCGGGGGTAGCCGGCCGCTACCAAACAGCTTCAGCTTCGCCGGCTCGTCCGACCCCAGGGCCGTTGCCATGTCGAAGTATTCCTGAGCCGTTATATACGACCAGCTGGGGCCGTACTTTCGGTGACACACGGCCAGAAAGCACATAAACCGCACGTGTTCGGGGTTGAGGCCGGCCGGGTCGGCATCGGGTCGACGTACCAGCTGCCGGGCGTTCGGCTCTGGTTGCTTCGTAAAGTAAGGCTCCTCAATCGTGGCCTTCACCCACTGGTCGAAGGAGTAATAAATGCCGTTAAACCCCCTCTTATCGAGGCGGCGGAGCTGGTTGAAAAACTCCTCGACCCGCGCCAGCTCAAACGGCTCCTGCCGCAGGAAATAGCCTATCAGCGGGGTGTTTAAGCAGTCGGGGCAGCCCGACAGCCGGTACGGGAACGGGTAGGTAGCCCTGGCCCGGCAGGTGCCGGCCAGCACGGCGGCCACGTACTGTACCAGCACCGTTTCATTGCCCTCAATACTAGTGATATAGTTGCGGTTCATAGTCGGAGAGTCAGCCGGGTAGGAACTGCCATAAAGAAAGCCGCGCCTCCGCTGGACGAGCGAAAGGCGCGGCTTTGTAGAAGTTCGGGCGGGTTAGTCCTCGTCGGCCTCCTCAGCTACCAGCGCGTCGGGGCGGTCGGTGCCGGCCGGGGCATACACTTTGAGCGCCGCCTTGAGGTCTTTGCGGGCGATGTGAATGCGGTTTTTGACCGTACCAATCGGGATTTGCAGCTTCTCGGCAATCTCCAGGTACTTGTACCCGATATAGTACATCATGAACGGCGTCCGGTAGTCGGAGCCGAGACTGGCGATGGCTTCGTTGATGTCGCGCACCACGAAATCGGTCGTGGCCCCGTTGTGGGTAATGTAGTTCTCGTCGGTATTGAAGTACTGGAAATACTCCGTCGAATCGATGTTCGAGCTACGCTTGGTTATCTTGTTATAGTTGTTGATGAACGTGTTGCGCATGATGGTGTACAACCATGCCTTCAAGTTCGTCCCTGCTTTAAACTTGTCTTTGTTGAGCAACGCCTTGAGCAAGGTTTCTTGCACAAGGTCTTTCGCGTCGTCCGCGTCGCGGGTCAAATTCATCGCCACGGGCCGCAGCGACGAAGAAATTTTCTGCACTTGGGAGGTGAATTCCAGGGAAGTCATGTTGTCGAAGGGTTTATGGCAGAATCTTAAACAAAGGTAAACGACGCGACCGAAATTTTGGCCTGCCCGCCCGCAATATTTTTTGGCGAAGCTTCGCGCCCCGGACCGACCGTCAGCGGGGAAGCTGGTAGAATGAGTTCAACCTACGGGAAAACCGGCCTGCAAGCCACGCGTCAAAGCTACGGTTGGCTAAATTAAGCCGCAATCCGCTGGCCGACAGCCGGAATCAAATCCCGAAATTCGTGCAGGCAAGCCAGGGCGTGGCAACCGGCCGGCAGCGGATGCGCTTGCAAAGCCAGCTCGCCAAAAAGTACCAGCTCGGCTTCGGGGCAGTGGGCGCGCAATTCTTCGGCGAAGGACAGCACCCGGCCGCGCGCCGGGCCGGTGGTGAGCACCGTCGCCAGGGCCGCCGGCCCGAACGCGCGGGCCGCGCTCACCACGTCGGATAGCGCCAAATTAGCCCCCAGGTACAGTACCTGGCAGCCGCGCGCGCGCAAGGCGTAATTCATGAAAAGCAAAGCCAGCTCGTGGTGCTCGCCCTCAGGCAGAAACAGCAGCCAGCGCGGCGCATCAGCCGCGCCGGCCGGCCCCACGAGCGGCCGGAGCGGCAGCGCGTCGGTCGAGGCCAGCAGCTCCTGCCGCAAGAGCTGACCGACAAGTCGCTCCTGAGCCACGCTCAGCGAGCCTTCCTTCCACGACACGCCCAGGCGCTGCAAGAGCGGGTAGCCGAGGCTGAGCACGGTTTCTTCGAGGCCCAGCTCGGCCACGGCTTCGTCGAAAAGGCGGTGCAGGTGCGGCTCGTCGAGGTCGAGGGCGGCCCCGAGCAGGGCGCTGAGGCGGGCGGCATCGGAGGGCTGCACGACGCG
>JANXNW010000425.1 GCA_025353905.1 Hymenobacter sp. | reverse complement strand
TGACGGCCGGCCTGGGCTGGTGGCTGACGCGCCGGCCCGCTTCAGCCCCGCCACTGGCGCAGCAAGCCGCGTTGCCGGGGCCGGCGGTGCCGCCGACGGCCGGGCTGTCCGCGCCGCCGCCCGCCGCGCTGCTGGCCGCGCGGCTCGTGCGCCGCACCAACGCCGGCCCGGCCCCGCTGCGGCTGCCGCTGCCCGATGGTTCGGTGGCGACGCTCGAAGCCGGCAGCACCCTCACTTATAAGCCTTTCGGGCCGATGAGCCGCGAGTTGCGCTTGCGCGGGGCGGCGCTCTTCGCCGTGGCCCACGACGCGGGCCGGCCCTTCACGGTCGAGGCGGGCGGGTTTCGGACGACGGCGCTCGGCACCCGGTTTCGGGTGGTGAGCCGGGCGAATGGGCGCGTGAGCGTGCGCCTGCTCACGGGCCGGGTCGTGGTGCGGGCCGCCGACAGCAGCCGCTTCGGGATGCAGGCGCAGTACCTGCGCGCCGGCCGCGAGCTGCGCGCCGACACCCGCACGCAGGAAGTCAGCATCCGGGCTTTCGACTCGGTGGCCGTCGCGCCGCGGGCCGGGCGGGCCGTCCTGGCGGCTATTGCCGCGCCGCTGCCTATTCAGCCTGATAACCAGGGCCATGCGGCCCGCCCGGCCGCGCCGGTGCTCGTCGTCTGGGTCTGCACCTGGTGCCGCCACACCTACACCAGCCCAAAACAGCCGACTTCGTTTGAGCCGGACAAGTGCCCGCGCAACCGCGGCAAGGCCCACGCCTGGCACAAGAAATACCCCTACCTCGGTACCAATTAATTCTTCTTCAACCCCCATGCAAACGCAACCCAACCCCCAACTCTCCACCAACCCTCCACCAATGCCCATGCAACCGCAAGCCAACCGCTTCCGCCTCCTGCCGAGTACCGCCCTGGCCGCGCTCGCCTTGTTTGCCACCACTGCCCCTAGCCACGCCCAGGGGCTGGGCGGGATGCTCAACCAGGCGAAGGCCAAAGTCACGCAAACTACCAGCGCCCCGCAGCGCTCGGCTGGCCCGGCCCTGGCCCAGGCCACCCAGGGCAACACCGGCCCCCTCCCGGACGCGCCCTCGATGTCTCAACTGACGGTGGACAACAACATCGAGTTCGCCCAGACCGTGCTGGCCAACCACCGGCCCTGGGTCAAGGGCCAGGGGACCGGCGATGACGACTACTACTACCGCTTGCTGCGCGACGAGTACCACGCCCCGCTCAAGTTTACCTGGGACCGCCCCTACGTCGAGTTTATCACCCGCCAGCAAACTTACCTGTGGTTTGTGATGGAGAACGTGAGCGAGAAAATCTTCGACCAATACAACCCGAATATCCCGGCCGGCCGCTACAACCGGGCGAAAATGCTCAAAATCAAAGAGTGGCACTTTACCACGACCACCAAGCGGCCCAACGGCGAAGACCGCTACGCCGGGGCCCAGGGCTACGTCATGTCCTGGAATCCGGCCACGGGGGTGCTCACCTGTGCCATCTCCATCCCCGGCAATGTCATTTCCGCCTTTCGGGGCGAGGACATTACGAATTTCGTCAATGACAATATCAAGTAGGTATGTTGGTCCAACCCCACGTTTTCCGCGCCGCCGCCCTGGCCGCGCTGGCCCTCTTCGCCACGTCTGCCACCTCGGCCCAGGGGCTGGGCGGGATGCTCAACCAAGCCAAGGCCAAAGCCCGGCAAGCCGCTGACCGCGCCGCTAATCAGACCACGTCCGCCGTGCTCAATGGCCGGTCCGGGCAGCAGAAGCCCGCAGACGCGCAGTCCAAAACCGGCCCGGCGGACGGCCAGTCCAAGACCAGTCCGGCCAATGGGCAGGCCAAGGGCGACCCGACGGACGAGCTTTCCCAGAATCGGGACCCGCTCGATAGCCCGCCCAGCGAGCTGACGGCCGAAACCCAGGTCGCCTACATCCGCGCCCAAATGGCGGATACCCGGCCGGTTGCCGCACAGGAGAGCAGAGTGAACCCTTCGCCGAACGAGAACTATCGCCGGTTGCGGCAGATAGCGAAAATAGCCATCCCCTTCACCTGGGACGAGGCGGCCGTGCAGGCGGCCACCGCCCAGAGCAAGCCGCTCTGGGATTACATCAATTATATGAGCTACAACCTTGTATCGGGCCTGCGACTGGAGAATGGCCCCTACCTCAAGTCGGCCTTGCAGCGGGTGAAGGAAATCCACCTGACCCGCAAGCGGGTACAGGAGCAGTTCACAGAGTTGGCGTACTCCTTCGATGCCGGCACTGGCGTGCTGACGGCGGCCCTGAACGTGGACGAGGAGGGCAACGTCGGGTCCAGCTCGTCCGCCGAGCTGGATGATTGGATGGTCCACAACATGACCAAAGCGCCCATGAGCCGCATCGAGCGGGAAAACGAAGCCCGCTTTCGCTACGCCCGCGAACACCCGTCGGGCATATCCACCGCGCCCGCGAGCGGCGGGGGCGGCGGGGGCAGCAGCGCCAAGAGCTGGACCTGCACCTGGTGCCACCAGTCGGTCACGGCGGCTTCGCGCCCGTCGCTGGCCGGCTGCCCGCGCAACTCGGCCCACCAGCACGCCTGGCACAACTGAGCCGGTGGCTCCTCCGGTGGCTCCTGGCCGCTGCCCTTTTGCCCTTCCAATTCTTTTTTAAGCTCATGCGTCTCGCCTTGCCCATCTTTTCAGCTGCTACTTATGACCTCGCCTGCTGCCGGCTCCGGCCTGAGCCTGACGAAACTTTGGCTGCTGCTCGTAGGTGCCGGCCTGCTGTATCAGGTGGGGGCCGAGGGCTGGCTGCGCGAGCGCCTGGCCCGGCACGGCCGCCTCACCCAGGCCACGGTGGTGGGGCTGACCGAGGCCACTGGCGAGGATGGGCCGGGCTATTACCTGCGGCTGCGCTTTACTACCGGGGCCGGCGGCGGTGGCGGGGCCACGGTGTGGACCAGCAGCAAGCAAACCTACGACTCGCTCGCTTACCGGGTAGGCCAGCCGGTGGCCTTGCGCTACGACCCCCGCGACCCGCCCGTGTGCCTGACCGAGGCGGAGCGCACCAGCCGCCACTTCCTGGTGAACGCCCTTTTCACGGTCCCGCTCATTTTCTACTTCTGGTGGCGGCTGTTCCTGCGCGACTCGTGGCGGCGGCCTGCCACCCCTGAAACTTTCCCTATTCCCTTCACCCCCATCCGCCCCTCATTGCCATGAAGCTATTTACCCCCTGCGCCGTCGTCCTGGCTGCTTTACTGCTCACGGGCTGCGGCAAAACCAAGCCGGCCGCCGAAGCCGCCGACGGCACCACCCAAACCAGTCTGTCGGCCGATGCCGCCGACGGGCAGCCCGCCACCGAGGACGGCAGCGGAACCGCCCAGCAAGCCGACGAGCCAGCCGGCAACCCGGACAATGGCCGCACCGAGGCGGCGCCCGAAGCCAAGGCGACTACCTGGGTTTGCACCTGGTGCCACGAGGAATACACGGGCACCAGCCAGCCGACTTCCTTCCAGCCCGGCAAGTGCGAGCGCAACCCTGGCAAGGCCCACGCCTGGCACAAGCAATAGGTTTTTTTTGAGCGGGCCTTGACCCTGTTTTTCGCGCTGCCGCCTTGGCCGCGCCTTTTCCCGAACCAACTCTAAACCCTCCCCTGAAATTTATGGACCTGATTGGCTTTTCCATTGGCTGCCGCGCCTGTCGGGAGACGGACAGCAAGCGCTGGCAGTTTGAGTACGAGGACGAAGCCGGGCAAGTGCCCCTGGCCGGCCGGGCTGATTTTGGCCTGATGCGGGTGGTGGAAATGATGACCCGCGACCTGGGGCACGTCTGCCCGTTTTGCGGCTCGGCCCAGCTGGAGATTTTCGACATGGACCTCAACGGCCAGCGGGTCTTTGATTTTGACGAGCTATGCCAGCGGGCCGTCCCGCAGGGGCTGGCTGTGTGCGCCCTGACCATTGAGAAGGTGGCCAGCCAGCCGAAGGTCCAGCTGGTGGTGGAGCCTCCCGACACCGACCTGGACTTCCTGCTTGGTGCACTGGACGAGATGGCGGCGCGGGTGCGCGAGCGGCCGGCCTACGACTTCGCGGCCGAGGCCAGCGGCACCTTCTACTGCTGCGTGGCGGGCCGCTGGGACGGCGACGCACAACAGCGGTGGTTCGCGCCCCAGAAATACACCTGCCGGAGCCTGACCCTGGACGAAATACTCGCCACCATCCAGGTCGTCCGGGCCAACCTGGCGGCTGGGTAAGCGCCGCTAACCTGTTTTCCCAAACCACTTTTTTCCCTCACCTCTCCTCATTCCCCAACCAAGAATATGCCGCTTTTCACCAAACACTTTTGCGCCGCGGCCCTGGCCACGCTCGCTTTTTTGACCACCGCCGGGGTGCCGGCCGCTGCCCAGGACGCACCCGCCACGCCGGCGGCCCCGGTCGAGGTGGCGGCAAGCCCGGAAAACCATTCCCCTTTCACCCCAACCTCCATCGTGGCGGGCATCCTCGGCGGGCTGGGCGCGATGTGGCTCATCCGCCGCCGCGCCGCCCAGGCTCAAAATAAGAATAAGCCCAACGCCTGAAGCCAGGGGCCTTTTTTCTGGCTCTCACCCCTTGCCACCCATTCCCATGACTCCTAGCTCGCTGACGCAACGCTTTTCTTACGTGCGCTACCTGCTGTACCCGGTGCTGCTGTTGCCCTTGCTGCTGCTGGGCGGCGGGCTGCTGGCGGGCACCGACGGAGCCGGCCAACGCCTGGGCTGGGCCATTTCGCTGGGCCTGACCCTGGGCCTGGGCTGGCTGCTCCGGCGGGCACTCGGACCCGCGCCGCACCTGACCCTGCACGACGACGACGTGACGGACCGGCGGCTCGGACCCGAAAAAATTGCCTGGGCTGACGTAACGGGGGCTTTTCTGCGCGAGTCGCGCGGCCTGAGCTGCCTCTTTCTGGAGCTGCGCGACCCGGACCGCTACCTGGCCCGCCTCTCCGGCTGGCAGCGTCGCCTGGCCGCCAGCCACCGGGCGGGCGGCCACCCCCCC
>JANXNW010000035.1 GCA_025353905.1 Hymenobacter sp. | reverse complement strand
CCGGACGTTGTCCAGCGTTATCAACTCGTTCTTTGGTACGAATCAGCTGTCGCAGTTCATGGACCAAACCAACCCGTTGGCTGAGGTGACGCACAAGCGTCGCGTATCGGCCCTCGGGCCGGGAGGTTTGTCGCGTGAGCGCGCAGGTTTCGAAGTACGTGACGTTCACTACACGCACTACGGTCGTCTTTGCACGATTGAAACGCCGGAAGGACCTAACATTGGTCTGATTTCGTCGCTGTGCGTGCACGCTCGCGTGAATGCCATGGGCTTCATCGAAACGCCTTACCGCGACGTGAAAGGCGGCAAGGTGGACATGAGCCCCAACGTAAAATTCCTGACTGCCGAGGAAGAGGACACCCACCACATCGCGCAGGCCAACTCCCTGCTGGATGCGGGCGGTAACCTGACCCAGGAACTAGTGAAAGGCCGTTTTGAAGGTGACTTCCCGGTGGTGAACCCGTCGGAGTACTCCTACATGGACGTAGCCCCGAACCAGATTGTATCGGTAGCTGCTTCCCTGATTCCGTTCCTGGAGCACGATGATGCTAACCGGGCACTGATGGGCTCGAACATGCAGCGCCAGGCGGTGCCGCTTCTGCGTCCTGAGGCTCCGATTGTGGGCACGGGTCTGGAAGGCCGCATTGCCAGCGACTCGCGTACCCTGATTATGTCGGAAGGCGAAGGCGTGATTGACTACGTGGACGCCAACAAAATCGTGGTGAAGTACGACCTCACGGAGGACGACATCATGGTTAGCTTCGATGCTGAGCGTATTACGTACGACCTCATCAAGTTCCGTCGCACCAACCAGGACACCTGCCTCAACCTCACGCCGCTCGTCAAGAACGGCGAGCGCGTCAAGCGCGGGCAGATTCTGTGCGAAGGCTACGGCACGAACAAGGGTGAATTGGCCCTGGGCCGCAACATGCAGGTGGCCTTCATGCCGTGGCAGGGCTACAACTTTGAGGATGCCATCGTCATCTCGGAGCGCGTGGTGCGCGACGACATCTTCACCTCGATTCACATCGAGGAGTTTGAGCTGGAAGTGCGCGAGACCAAGCGCGGCGAAGAAGAGCTGACCTCTGAAATCCCGAACGTGAGCGAAGATGCCGTGCGTAACCTCGACGACAACGGCATCATCCGCCTCGGCGCGGAGGTGCGGGAAGGCGACATCCTCATCGGCAAGATTACGCCGAAGGGCGAAACCGACCCGACCCCGGAGGAAAAGCTGCTCCGCGCCATCTTCGGCGACAAGGCCGGCGACGTGAAAGACGCTTCGCTCAAAGCGCCGCCCTCGCTGCAAGGCGTGGTCATCGGCACCAAGCTCTTCTCGCGCCCTAAAAAGGACAAGAACCTGCGGGCCAAATCGAAGAAGGAAGTCGAAGACCTCAAGGAAGGATACGGCCGCGAATTGCGGGGCGTGAAAGCGGTGATGATTGACAAGCTGGTGGGCTTGCTGGAAGGCAAAACCTGCCAGGGCGTGAAGCACCGCTTCGGCGACGAGGTGTTGGCCAAAGGCGTGAAATTCAACCGGAAGAACATCAGCGAAGCGTTGTTCCCCGAGAAAAACGCCTACCGCGACGAGAGCAACTACGCCGTGCCTGAGGAGGTAAACCTGTTCAAAGACCTGCAAATGGACAATTGGACGGTGGACCAGCGCGTGAACGAGCAGCTCCTGGTGCTGGTGAAAAACTACGGCAAGCGCCGCAACGGCATCACGGCCCACTTCAAGCGCGACCGCTTCACGCTCGAAGTCGGCGACGAGCTGCCCGCCGGTATCGTGCAGCTGGCTAAAGTCTATATCGCCAAGAAGCGTAAGCTGAAAGTGGGCGACAAGATGGCCGGCCGCCACGGCAACAAAGGCGTAGTGGCCCGCATCGTGCGCGACGAGGACATGCCCTTCCTGCCCGATGGCACACCGATGGACATCGTACTCAACCCGCTCGGCGTACCGAGCCGGATGAACATTGGTCAGATTTACGAAACCGTGCTCGGCTGGGCCGGCCTTAAGCTGGGCCGCACCTACGCCACGCCGATTTTCGACGGCGCGACCGAAGCCGAGGTGAGCAAGGAACTGACCGAAGCCGGCCTGCCGACCTTCGGCCGCACCTACCTCTACGACGGCCTGAGCGGCGATAAATTCGACCAGGCCATCACCGTGGGCGTGATTTATATGCTCAAGCTCGGCCACTTGGTCGATGACAAGATGCACGCCCGCTCCATCGGGCCGTACTCGCTCATCACCCAGCAGCCGCTCGGCGGTAAGGCCCAGTTCGGCGGCCAGCGCTTCGGCGAGATGGAAGTGTGGGCGCTCGAAGCCTTCGGCGCGGCCAACGTGCTCCAGGAAATCCTGACCATCAAGTCGGATGACGTGGTGGGCCGGGCCAAAGCCTACGAGGCCATTGTGAAAGGCGACGTCCTACCCAAGCCCAACATCCCCGAGTCGTTCAACGTGTTGATTCACGAGTTGCGCGGCCTGGCGCTGGAGATTACGCTGGAGTAGGTTCTGTTAAATTTTAGCTGCTGGTCGTTAGCCCTTTGAGCGGGGCGCGGCCAGCAGCTAAAGCTTGGCTAAAAGTCGGAGTTTACACAGGCGAATCCAAGACCATCAACCGAGCATCGTGTCACGCGAGGACTTCTATCACAAACACTTTCGTAATGCCTTGCTCGCCGCTGGTTGGAAGATAGAATCCGAACATTTCAGGTTGCCCTTTTACGATACCAGAGTCAAGATTGACTTCACAGCCAGCAAACAGGAGAATGGTGTCCAAATGCTGGTGGCCGTGGAGGTCAAGAACTTTCGCGAAACCGACTCTTACAACAACGAATTTCAGCGGGCCGTGGGCCAGTACCTGCTTTACCGCGACCTGCTAACGCATTCCGACTTTACGCATCAGTTGTTTCTTGGAGTGCCCATGGAGATTTACCAGTCGTTTTTTAGCGACGCGGCAGTGAAGCGCCTGCTGGTAGAATTGAAGTTTAATCTGGTTACGTTCGACCCCGAAACTGTTACCTTAGTCCAATGGATACCGCACAACACCGGCAACTTATAGCGCAAGTGCTTCGGGCCGAAGCAGGACCTTACGCAGTACAGGGTCTGTATGATAAGTACGTCGAGAGTGCCGAGGGCAACCGTTTTCTGCTTATTCGCACGGGCTGGTTCAAAGGCAAGAATTACTACTCAGTGCTGGAGGACGTTGAGTTGGAACCAGGCGGCACCGTACTCATTCACACCGACAAAGACGAGGATGACCTTGCTCAAGACCTCATCGCCGCCGGCATTCCTGCCACGGCCATTATCAAAGCCTACGACCCCGACCAGGGACAACGGCTGAGTCAGGACAAGTTGGAGCAAAGAATGGCAGCCTAGTCCTCAATACCCCGGAAGAAGCCCGCAGTAACTGGCGGCTCATCGGGCGCGGGTAGGGCATCCATTGGGAAGCGCTGGACGAGGATTTGTCTGTCGGTTGCGGGGTTTTTGAAACTATAGTTCTGACCGATGGAAATGAATAAGTTAGAAGATTTATTTGAGAACGTCTCATCCAAAGAAAGCTTCCTAATATTCCTTGAAGCATTGCTTTCAGATAAGATTGATGAAAATAAAAAAGAGAAGATAAGTCCTAGCTCACCATACGGTCCTGGTGCGAATGGTTGGGAAAACAATTCTCTAGAGGCACTTTTAGAATCTATTTTGGCATTCGGTCGAGACAGTAGTTTAATTGTCGAAAGCCCGAGTTGGAAATCATTCGCTCTGCTTTTATACGCTGGAAAGTTTTACGAGTAGTTAAGTACGTTTAACAAGTGTAACCAACCCTCAACCACTCCCCACGCCCCCCTCACGACACGACTACTCCGAGACAGGTCAGGGTAGCACAAGGTGGGAAGCGCGGGGGCTGACGGGCGAAAACCAGACCTAGCGAAAATCTACTGCGCGGCGTACCTGTCCGGCCCGCAGAGCACTTTTCGTAGCGTCGAGCTGTTGGAAACCTTCCGGCAGTCAAAACCAAACTGCATAAACCCACATCAATGGCGTTTGCAAAAAACAAGAAGCTAGTACAAGACTTCTCGAAAGTAACTATCTCGCTGGCCTCGCCGGAAGGAATTCTGGAGCGGAGCACGGGCGAAGTCGTGAAGCCCGAAACCATTAACTACCGCACCTACAAGCCCGAGATGGGCGGCCTGTTCTGCGAGCGGATTTTCGGCCCGGTCAAGGATTGGGAATGCCACTGCGGCAAGTACAAGCGCATCCGCTACAAGGGCATCATCTGCGACCGTTGCGGCGTGGAAGTGACCGAGAAGAAAGTGCGGCGCGAGCGCATGGGCCACATCGAGCTGGTGGTGCCCGTGGCGCACATCTGGTATTTCAAGAGCCTGCCGAATAAAATCGGCTATCTGCTGGGCATGCCCACCAAAAAGCTCGACCAGATTATCTACTACGAGCGCTACGTGGTGGTGCAGCCGGGGGCAATGGCCGAAGAAGGCGTGCAGCAGCTTGATTTCATGACTGAGGACGAATACCTCGACGTGATTGACAAGCTACCGCGTGAAAACCAGGCGCTGCCCAACGACGACCCGCAGAAATTCATCGCCAAGATGGGGGCCGACGCGCTGCAAATGCTGCTCGAACGCATCAACCTCGACGAGCTGAGCTACTCGCTCCGCGACTCGGCCGCGCACGAAACCTCGCAACAGCGTAAGGCGGAGGCGTTGAAGCGCTTGCGCGTAGTGGAAGCGTTCCGCGACGCGCAAACCCGCGTTGAGAACAAGCCCGAGTGGATGATTATCCGCATGGTGCCCGTCATCCCGCCCGAGCTGCGCCCGCTGGTGCCGCTTGACGGCGGGCGTTTCGCCACGTCGGACTTGAACGACTTGTACCGCCGCGTCATCATTCGCAATAACCGCTTGAAGCGCCTGATTGAAATTAAAGCGCCGGAGGTGATTTTGCG
>JANXNW010000360.1 GCA_025353905.1 Hymenobacter sp. | reverse complement strand
TCGGATACGCTCTGGCTGCTGGCACCCGAGCGCGACGCCGCCGGGCAGCCCCAGCCGGGCGCTACCATCAGCGCCAAGCACCAGTACAACATTGCCCAAATGGGCCTGGCCTGGCAGCCCGGCATCGAGGCCAAGCCAGAATTCGTGGAGCTGATTGAGACGCTGAAGAACGAGATTCGGCATTCGTAGAAGCGGCTTGCTTCATAGATTTTTGTTTGTCATTGCGAGCGCGGCGAAGCAATGACAAACAAAAACCCCCTGTCAGCTGCCTGACAGGGGGTTCTATTGAAGCGACTTAACCCCTAGCGCCGACGACCGAAGAAGCGGAGCAAGAACAGGAACAGGTTGATGAAGTCGAGGTAGAGCGTGAGCGCGCCCAGGATGGAGGCGTTGTCGCTGGCTTCGCCTTCGACGGCCAGGGCCAGGCCCTTGAGCTTCTGCGTGTCGTAGGCCGTCAGGGCGGTGAAGAGCAGCACGCCGATGCCCGACGTGATGAGGCTGAGCGTGGTGCTGCCCAGGAAAATATTAACCACCATGGCGATGACCAACCCGATGAGAGCCATGCTCAGCAGCTTACCCCAGCCCGAAAGGTCCGATTTGGTGAAGTAGCCGTAGGCCGACATCGTGCCGAACATGAGGGCCGAGGTGAAGAACGTGGACGCGATGGAGTCCATCGTGTAAACCAGGAAGATAACGCTCAGTGTGAGGCCGTTAAGCGCGGCGTAGGCGATAAAGGCGGCCTGCACCTGCGAGCGGCTCCACTGAAAAACGCGGGCCGAAAGAAAACCCACCAGCGCCAGCTCGGCGATGATAAGCCCAAAGAAGACGAGCTTATTGCCGAAGACGAGCTGCTGCACGGTGGCCGAGCCGGCGGCGAACAAGGCTACTCCGCCCGTCAGGGCCAGGCCGGCGGCCATCCAGCCGTAAACTTTGGCGAAGAAATCAGCCTGCTGCCGCGACTGCTCTTCATCGCTGAGGCCGAAGCTGCCGGACTGCGGGAAGCCCGGCGAAAACGGATTGTCGTTCATAAAAAGAAGGGAATGATGGTCGGGAAAGGTACGAAGCGGGCGCTATGCGAACTTTGACCGCGCCCGGTGGTCGTATAGCAACTTCGCGACCAACGCGGGCCAGCGCGTTTGTCTGCCCGGCGGCCGGTCTTTTTGTCCGATTCATGTTTGCCAAAACTCATTACCGCCGCAACGAGGCGCTGCGCACTATCCGGGCCGGCTACCCCGGCAACAAGCTCATCGGGGCGCAATTCTGCAATGGCGAGCTGCCCTACGAACCTGGCTTCAGCAACCTGCTGCGCTGGCAGCTGACGGCTAATACGCAGAAAGATGCCAAGAAAGCCGACACCTGGACGCCCGACGTGGTGCCCTGCGCCGAGGCGTTTTTCTCGACTCAGGACATGCTCGTCTGGCTCGGCCACGCGGGTTTTTTGCTGCGCGTGGCCGGTGTGAGCGTGGTGTTTGACCCGGTGCTGGTGTCGTCCGTGGGCCTGCGCCACCGCCACGCGCTGCCCTGCCGCCCCGACGACCTGCGCCACGTGGACTACCTGCTGCTTTCGCACGGCCACCGCGACCACCTCGACGAGGCCACCATTGAAATTCTGGCGCGCCAGAATCCGGGCCTGCGCGCGTTCGGGCCGCTGGGCGTGGGCGGGCTGCTGCGCGGCGCGGCCCCGGCCGTGGCCGTGCAGGAAGCCGGCTGGTGGCAGCAGTTCGACCTGGGGCCAGGCGCGCCGTTCGAGCTATACTTTTTGCCCGCCAGCCACTGGCACCGCCGCGGTTTGTTCGACCTGAACCGGGTGCTCTGGGGCAGCTTTCTGGTGAAAACCGCCGACGAGCGCCTGATTTATTTCGGCGGCGACACGAGCTACGGCCCGCATTTCGAGCAGATTGAGCAAACCTTCGGCCCGCTCGACCTCGTGCTGCTGCCCATCGGGGCCTACAAGCCGGCCTTCATGATGCAGCGCAGCCACGTAAACCCCCACGAGGCGGCCAAAGCGGCCAACGTGCTGCGCGCCGGCCACCTCGTGCCCTACCACTACGGCACGTTCGACCTGAGCGACGAACCGGCCTCGGAACCGCTGCGGCAGCTGCGCGACATTGGGGCTGGCGGCCTGCTGCGCGGCGAGCTGCACCTGCCCGCCGTGGGCGAAGTGCTCGACTGGACCCTTTGGGAGTGACTGAGTGACTGAGCGAATGAGTGGCTGAGTGCTTTGAACGAGCGCTTGGGTGGCTGACTTGGCGACTGGAAAACGGTCGAGCAGGTTGAGGCAGATACATTTGCCATTTGCTTGCGTGATGCAAGGGTGTTAAACCGTCCGCGACACCTCATCCAATCACTCAGTCACTCATTCACTCACCCACCGCATGTCCCCTACCCTCGTGCTGAGCCTCATCGCGGGCTACTTCACCGTGCTCATCATCATCGCGGTGCTCACCTCGCGGCGGGCCACGAGCGAGAGCTTTTTTGTGGCCAACCGTAACGCACCCTGGTACATGGTGGCCTTCGCCATGATTGGCACCTCGCTTTCCGGCGTCACTTTTATTTCGGTGCCGGGCAGCGTGTCGGGCAAGGGCTGGAGCTACCTGGCCGTGGTGCTGGGCTACGTGGCCGGCTACGTCGTCATCGGCACCATCCTGCTGCCGCTCTACTACCGGCTGCGGCTGATGTCGATTTATGCCTATCTGGAGCAGCGCTTCGGGTTTTGGAGCTACAAAACCGGGGCTTTATTCTTCCTTATTTCGCGGGCGCTTGGCTCCGGCCTGCGGCTGTATCTGGTAGCGGGCGTGTTGCAGGTGGCCGTGTTCGAGCAGCTCGGCGTACCGTTTTTCGTGACCGTCATGGTCAGTGTCGGGCTGATTTATCTGTACACATTTCGGGGCGGATTGAAAACGATATTGTGGACCGACACCTTCCAGACGCTGGCCATGCTGACGTGCGTCGGGTTGAGTATTTATTTTATCTCCGCTGAATTAAATTTAAGCTTCAAGCAATTAATTACCTCTGTACGCGGCAGCGATATGTCGCAGGTTTATTTCTCGGAATTCAAGGACGATAAATTTTTCTGGAAGCAGTTCGCATCCGGCATGTTCATTACCATTGTGATGACGGGCCTCGACCAGGATTTAATGCAGAAAAACCTGAGCTGCCGCAACTTACGTGAGGCCCAGAAGAATATGTTCTGGTTCACCATCGTCATCGTGGGGGTCAATATGCTGTTTCTCACGCTGGGCGTTTTGCTGTATCAATACGCCGCCGCCCGTGGCATCGCGCTAAGTAAAATACCCGAATTACTCAAAGCCAACGGCGCGCTCGACACTGACCGCGTATTTCCTTATTTAGCCACCCACGAATTCACCAAATTCGCGGGCGTGGGGGCCAGCATGGGGATTATTTTTATTCTGGGGATAATCGCCGTCACCTACGCTTCGGCCGATTCGGCGCTCACGGCCCTTACCACGTCGTTCTGCGTAGATTTCTTGAACATTCAGCAGTACGACGAAGCCCGGCAGACGCGTCTGCGCCAGCTCACGCACCTGGGCTGGTCGCTGGCGCTGCTGGTGATTATTCTGATTTTTCAGGCCGTAAACGAGCAGAGCTTGATTGACGCTATTTTCAAGACGGCGGGCTACACCTACGGGCCGCTGCTGGCACTTTACGCGTTCGGCATTTTCACCAGCCGCTCGCCGCGCGAGGTGCTCGTTCTGCCCGTGTGCGTCATCGGGCCGCTGCTCACGCTGCTCGTCGTGTCGCACTCCGTCGAGTGGCTGGGCGGCTACAAGTTCGGCTTCGAGATATTGCTGCTCAACGGGGCCATCACGTTTCTGGGCCTGCTGCTGATTTCGCGCGGCCCGACGACGGTGGCGGTTGCTGCCCGAACCCAAACCGCCGCTGCGGTGTAAGAAGTGGCGCAAGCTTCAGCTCGCGGTTTTTATTATCAGCGGCTGACAATCCATTTAACTGCGAGCTGAAGCTCGCGCTACTACCCTACCCATGCGCTACTTCTGCTTGCTGTTGCTGCTGGCCCCGCTCGCCGCCCAGGCCCAAACCAAGCCCGCGCCCATCGTGCTGGCTCCCGGCTCGCGTCTGCAGCGTCTCGGCCCCGGTGCCAACCGCCCCGACCACCTGCCCGAGTTTCCGGGCGGCGAGGAAGCCCTGGGCGAATTCTTCGCCCAAAACGTGAAAATGCCGACCAAAGCGAAGTCCAAAAAAATTACTGGCAGCGTCGTCGTAACGGCCACCGTGGGGGCCGATGGCCGCCTCACTGACCCCAAAATCAGCCAGTCGCTCTCACCCGACTGCGATGCTGAGGCCCTGCGCGTAGTCGGTCTGCTGCCCGGCTGGCGGCCCGCCAGCCGGCGCGGCCAACCCCTGCCGATGCTCGTGCAGCTGCCCGTGCCCTTCGAGGATGCCCGCACCGTGCGCTTCGAGACTGACCGCCACGTTCCGCGCTCGACCAAAGACGCACCGGGCCTGAACTAAGCCCCGCGCGCCGGGTTTGGCAGTCGGGCCTCGCCCGAAAGCAATTGGCCCGGCGACGCGTCATTACGTTAACAATAGCTTTTACCGGCTGGCCCTCGCGCGCCGGTCGTCCCCGATTATGGCCCGTAGTGGAATGAATACCAGCGGTAGCGACCTCACGGCCGAGCTGCCCAAATCGAAAATAAATAAGGAAAGTCTGCGGCGCAGCCTGCGCATTTTTCGCTTTGGCCTGCCATACCGGGGTAAATTCCTGGTTGGCATGCTGCTGCTGGCCCTCAGCAGCAGCACGTTTCTGGCTTTCCCGTGGGTGGCGGGCAAGCTCGTGAATGCGGCCAACGGCCGGCCCTACGTGGTGCCCGGCGGCTTGACGCTCAGCATTAATCTTATCGCGCTCCTGCTCTTTGGAGTCATTGTACTCCAAGGGTTTTTCTCGTTCGGGCGCATCTGGTTTTTCACGCAGGTTAGTGAATTTACGGTGCGCGATATTCGCCGCGCACTTTACGCCAAGTTCGTGCAGTTGCCTATTCCCTTCTTCGAGCAGAACCGCGTGGGAGCTGTCACGTCGCGTATCACGTCGGATGTGGCCACCATTCAGGACACCTTTTCGCTCACGCTGGCCGAACTGTTCCGGCAGCTATTTACCCTGCTGGGCGGTATTTCGTTTATCATGTTCGTGTCGTGGAAGCTGTCGATATTTATGCTGATTACTTTTCCGCCCATCGTGCTGGTAGCCATGCTGTTTGGGCGTAAAATTCGGGTGCTTGCCAAGGAAACGCAACAGGAATTAGCGCACACTAATACGATTGTCGAGGAAACTTTACAAGCTATCAATTCGGTCAAAGCTTTTACCAACGAGCTATTCGAAACCGGTCGATACAATGCTTCACTAAACCGGGTGGTAAGCGCCGCGTTAAAAAGCAATTTTTATCGTAGCGCATTCGTGCTTTTCGTTATTATTGGGCTGACAGGGGGCATTATCCTGGTGCTGTGGCGGGCCGCGAACCTGGTGCAAACGCCCGGCCCCGACCACCTGGAAATAGGCGACTTGTTTACCTTCATCATGTACACCGTCTTCATTGGCGCGTCCGTAGCCGGCCTCGGCGAGATGTACGGCAAAGTGCAGAGCACGCTCGGCGCGTCGGAGCGCATCCTCGAAATCCTGGACGAAACGCCCGAGCCGACCTTCATCGAACCAGCCGTGGGGCTGGTGCCGACGCGCTTGCGCGGCGACATTCGCTACGAGCACGTCGCGTTCCGCTACCCCACGCGGCCCGATGTGCCAGTACTCACCGACATCGACTTCCACATTCGGGCGGGCGAGAAAATCGCGCTCGTTGGCCCCAGCGGCGCCGGCAAAAGCACCATTGCCAGTCTGCTGATGCAGTTTTACCCGCTCAGCGGTGGCCGCATTCTGGTCGATGAGCGCGAAATCAGCGCTTACGACCTCACTGGGTTGCGCCGCCACATCGGCATCGTGCCCCAGGAAACGCTGCTTTTCGGCGGCAGCATCCGCGAAAATATCGCCTACGGCAAGCCCGGCGCGACCGACGAAGAAGTCATCGAAGCCGCCCGCCGCGCCAACGCCTGGCAGTTCATCGCGGCCTTCCCCGAAGCGCTCGACACGGTCGTCGGCGACCGCGGCATCAAGCTTTCGGGCGGGCAGCGGCAGCGCGTAGCCATCGCCCGCGCCATCCTCAAAAACCCGGCAATCCTGATTCTGGACGAGGCCACTTCGTCGCTCGACAGCGAAAGCGAAAGCCTCGTGCAAGGCGCCCTCGACGAGCTGATGCAAAACCGCACCAGCCTCATCATCGCCCACCGCCTTTCGACTATCCGCAAAGTCGATAAAATCCTGGTCATCGACGGCGGCCGCATCGTCGAGGCCGGCACCCACGACGAGTTGAGCGAGCGCGAAGGCGGATTGTACGCGAATCTGCTCAGGTTGCAGTTTGATTTGGCGTAGAGAGGTTATTTTGGTTGTCGCAACCAAGCTTACTTTAACTCCTCAAAAATATCTTCCCAGGCCACCACTACTTCCGGCAGCCGGTGCGAAGGCATCGGCCCCGGCTCGGCGTAGGTACCAGTAGGCTCGTACTGGCCGTTTTCAGTCAGGAAATAAGTCGTAACTATTTGCTCGCCTGGAAACGCAATCCAGTATTCGGCCACGCCATTTTCAGCGTACAGGTCGAATTTAGTGCGCGTGTCGAGCACGAGCGAGCTAGGAGACACAATTTCGACAATCCAGTCGGGCGCGCCGAGGCAGCCCCGGCGGTCAATTTTGCCAAGGTCGCACACCACGCTTAAATCAGGTTGTACCACGGTTTTGATTTGCGCGTCGCCGTTACCCGTACTGCGTAGCAAGCGCACATCAAAAGGGGCAGCGTAGAGGCGGCAGGGCTTGCCCTTTAGAACGCGCCCTATCTCAACGGTAAGATTAGTAGCTGCCTGCTGATGTGCCGAAGATGGTGCGGCCATCTTACGCGTTAGCTTACCCTTGATTAACTCCACTACATCCGTGAATTTCCAATTCAGGTAGTCAGCGTAGGAATACGAGCCGTTGAGGTCGAGTTGCGAGAGGTCAGTGATAGTGGCCATGTGTCAAATTTAGGTATTTTTCACTGACAACAGCCCTGCCGCCAACGCCCGGTCGTTAGTCAGGCGCGGCACCTTATTTTGGCCGCCGAGTTTGCCCACGCTTTTCATATAGCGCTGAAACGCGCCGGGCGGCAGCGCGCTTACTTGCAGTTCAGTCAGGATATTACCGGCTCGTAAATCCTCGTAATAAGTATTGAGCTGCCGGAGCGTCGTGTCGAGTGCGGCGGCGAAGGCGGGCGCGTCGCGCGGGCGGCGGGCAAACTCGATGAGCCACTCGTGGCGCGAGGGCTGGGTTTTATCCTCGCTCACGAGCGGGGCCACGGTGAATTCGCTGACTTCGACTTCGGGGTGCTGGCGCAATGCCTCGCGCAAAGCGGCCTCCACTTCTTCGCCGATAACGTGCTCGCCGAAGGCCGACAGAAAATGCTTGACGCGGCCCGTGACCACGACCCGATGCGGGGCCAGGCTCACGAAGCGCACCGTGTCGCCGAGCGAATAAGCCCAAAGGCCGGCGTTCGAGGTCAGCACCACGGCGTACTGCTGGCCCAGCTCCACGTCGGCGATGCTAAGCCGGGGCGGGTTGTCCTCGAAAAAGCGCTCGGCCGGCACGAACTCGAAGTAAATGCCGCTGTCGAGGCGCAGGAGCAGGCCGGGGTTGCCAGGCTGGTCCTGGAAGGCCAGGAAGCCTTCGGAGGCGGGATATAGCTCCAGCGTATCGACTTCTCGGCCAATGCTTTCGCGCAAGCGGCCGAGGTACGGCTCCAGGCTGACCCCGCCCGATACGAAGAGCTGAAAATCGGGAAACAGCTCGCCCACCGGCCGGCCGGTGCGGGCCGTGAGGTGGTCGAAATACATCTGCACCCAGGGTGGAATGCCCGAAATCAGGCTCATCGGCTGGCCTAGCGTCTCGTCCACGATGGCAGCGAGCTTGGTTTCCCAGTCTTCCAGGCAGTTGGTGGCGTAGCTGGGTAGCTGGTTGCCGCGCAAATACGCCGGTACGTGGTGATGGACGATGCCCGAGAGCCGCCCGGTCGGGATGCCGCCCACCCGCTCCAACTCGGGCGAGCCGGACAGAAAAATCAGCTTACCGTCCAGAAACCTGGCCCGGCCGGTGGCGGCCACGTAGTGCAGCAGCGCGTCTTTAGCCCCGGAAATGTGGTTGCCGATGCTTTGGCCGGTAATCGGAATGTACTTGGCCCCGCTCGTCGTGCCCGAGGTCTTCGCCAGATACAGCGGGCGGCCGGGCCAGAGCACGTCGGCTTCGCCGGCTTTGGTGCGGTCGAAATACGACCGCAGGGCCTCGTAGTCGCGCACGGGCACCTGGCGGGCGAAGTCGGCCGGGTCATGCACGGCCCCCAACTCGTGGGCGCGGCCGAAAGCGGTGCCGGCGGCCGCCGCCGTGAGCGCCCGCAACAGCCGCTGCTGGGTGCCAGCCGGGTCGCGCTGCACTTGCCGGTAGCGGTGCAGCGTGTAAGCGGCCAGCGGGCGGCTCAGCGCGGCTTTGAGGCCCATTGTGAGAACTAATTGATAGGTGGTAACGGGCGGCGGCTCTGACTCAGACGTAGCGCGCTACTAGCTGCGTGGAAAAAATTTAACGGTGCCGCGGCCCAGACGCCCTGAGCCGATTAACGTTTGCAAGTATAAGGTAGTGGGCGATTTCCGGCTACCGTTGGCTCAGTCAGCCGCCGCCCGCGCCCAGTAGCTGTTCAACTTATTACCCGTATTTCTTAAACAAAAGTTGCGGCCCGTCGTTGGGCGTAACAGTCGGCTAGCAATGAAGTCAGCCGGAATAAAAACACCTCATTTTCCACATCCCATGATTAATCAGCGCGGAACAGCCGTTTGGAGCGGCGACATGAAAGGCCACGGCACCATTAAAACCCAGAGCGGGGTGGTCGAAGCCCCATATTCAGTAGGCTCCCGCTTCGAGGGCCAGAAGGGCACCAACCCCGAGGAGTTGATTGGCGGCGCACACGCCGGCTGCTACTCCATGTTTCTGACGAGTGTGCTCGGGCAGCACGGCCACACGGTCGAAACCATCACCACGACCTCGACCGTGACGCTCGACCCGACGCAAAACCCGCCGGTCATCACCAAAATCCACGTCAGCACCGAGGGCAAGGTCACGGGCGGCAACATCACGCCCGAGGACTTCCAAAAGCACGCCGAATTCGCCAAAGCTCACTGCCCGGTGTCGAAAGCGCTGGGCGGCGTAGCTGAGATGACACTGGAAGCGAAGCTAAATTAATGGTTAATTGATTAATGGTCAATGGTCAATTTCTGAGTAGGTGGTCGCGCTGAGTTCGCTTACAATTCAGTACGACCTACCGTCTGAGGCCAACGCCGGCTTTTTGATGGTTAATTTGCAGTGGATTACAACCTCCAAGAATTAACCATTGACCATTAATAAATTAACCACTAAAATATGCCCACCGGTACCGTTCGCATTCGTCTGCGCCCCGCTAATTCGTCGCGCTTGTCGTTTGGCGTTCAGCTATCGCTGATTTTTTTTGCCATTGCCTACGCCGGGCTGATGCTGCGGAATACGCCCGTGGAGCAGGATTTTCGCTGGTTGCACTACGTTTTTCTAGCGGTCTGCGCGGCGTATTTAGGCTTTATGCTGGTGCACAATGCACCGGTATTTGGCACCCAGAGCTATTTTGAATTCGCGCCCGGCTACCTGGTGCACAAAGCTGGCCTGTTTCGAGCCAAGCAGGTGTTCGCGGCCGAGCAAATGAGCCTCCTGGAGCTGCTGCCCCGACAGTTGCGGGTGCGCCTGCGCGATGGCAATATCCACGTGCTCAACATGCGGGAAGTGAAGGGCACCCGTCGCCGGGCGCTGCTGCGCGGGCAGCTCGAAAGCTTCGCCCAGCGCTACGCCGTAGAATTGCGCGAGGAAACGCCGGCCGGCAAAACCGCCTAGCTGAAAATATCCGCGAGCGGGATTTCCACGCCCAGCATCTCATCGTGCACGATGCCGTCGTTGGCGAAAGCGCGATACGTGGCCGGGCCGGTGAAGACGTAGATGGTGCTGACTGCAGGTAGCACTATCCAGCATGACTGTACGCCAGCACTCAAAAATAGTCGGGCTTTTTCCAGCAGCGTATCCAAGTCTTGCTTGGGCGAAAGAACTTCAATGGTCGTGACCGGCACGTCGGTTTCCCACAGAACATCGTGCTGTAAATCAGGCGACATTTTAGGAACAACGGCTATATCGGGCACCGTTTTCTGGTTCTGGACCAAAAGGTTAAGCTCCGACATAACACTGTGTGTTTGGCGAAGATGAACTCCTAGCTCTCGTATTAAACTGGCTTGTACAAAGCTGTGGTTCCTGCTAGGCATAGGTTTACCGCGTTCGGTTTCGTAATCGGACAGGGTTACTTCGAGGGCTTCCATTGACGCGGGATTTTTTTCAAATATAACGCGGGGCGACCTGATTCGTTGAGGCAGTCGGTGCTGCCTATTTTTACGGCCCTTGCCCCCACTCACCCCTCCCAACCCATGCCCCTCGCCCCTGACGTAGAACAGCGCCTGAACGCCTGGCTTACACCCGCTTACGATACCGATACGCAAGCCGAAATTCGCCAGCTCGTGGCCGCCGGCCACGACGAGGCGCTCACCGATGCCTTCTACCGCAGCCTCGAATTCGGCACCGGCGGGCTGCGCGGCATCATGGGCACCGGCTCGAACCGGATGAACCGCTACACGCTCGGCATGGCTACGCAAGGCTTGTGTAATTATTTAAAACAAAGTTTTCCCGACCAGGAAATCAAAGTCGCCATCGCGCACGACTCGCGTAATAATTCGGCGCTATTTGCAGAAATCGTGGCCGGTATTTTTTCGGGTAATGGCATTACCGCCTATTTATTCGATGCGCTGCGCCCGACCCCGGAATTATCGTTCGCTATCCGCTATTTGGGCTGCCAGAGCGGCTGCGTCATCACGGCCTCGCACAACCCGAAGGAATACAACGGCTACAAAGTGTATTGGGACGACGGCTCGCAAGTTGTCGCGCCCCACGACGCGAACATCATCGCCGAAGTCACTAAAATAACCAGTCCCGACCAGGTAATTTTCGCCGCCGACCCGAGCCGGATTCACGTCATCGGCGAGGAAATCGACCAGGCGTATTTAGCCGAAGTGAAAAAGCTGAGCGTCAATCCGGCCATCGTCGCGCGGCAGCATGATTTGGGCATCGTCTATACGCCGCTGCACGGCTCCGGCATTCAGCTTGTGCCGACGGCGCTGGCCGAGTTTGGCTTTACGAACGTGCACGTCGTGCCCGAGCAGGCCCGGCCCGACGGCGATTTTCCCACGGTCGTGTCGCCCAACCCGGAAGAAAAAGCGGCGATGCAATTGGCGCTCGATTTAGCCAAAGCCCAGGACGCGGACCTCGTGCTGGCCACCGACCCCGATGCCGACCGCGTGGGCGTGGGCGTACGCAACACGCGTGGCGAGTGGGTGCTGCTCAACGGCAACCAGACGGCGGCGCTGCTCACGCGCTACCTGCTCGCGGCCCGGCAAGCCGCCGGCTTGGCCCGACCTAACGACTTCATTGTCTATACGATAGTGACGAGCGAGCTGCTCGGCGATGTGGCCCGGCACTACGACGTGAAATCGTACCGGACGCTGACTGGCTTCAAATACATCGCCAACCTCATCCGCGATTTGGCGGGCCGCGAGCACTATATCTGCGGGGGCGAGGAAAGCTACGGCTTTCTCATCGGCGATTTCGTGCGCGACAAGGATGCCGTTTCGGCCTGCGCGCTCGTGGCCGAGATGGCCGCCGTGGCCAAAGAGCAGGGCCGTACGCTGTACGAGGAAATGCAGCGCATGTACGCTGAATACGGCCTCTACGTGGAAGACCTGATTTCGCTGACCAAAAAAGGCCAGCGCGGGGCCGAGGAAATTCAGGAAATGATGGCCGCGCTGCGCGCTAATTCGCCGGCATCCATCGGCGGCTCGCCAGTGGTCGAAATCCGGGATTACCAGACCGGGCAAGTGCGCGACGTGCGCACCGGCGCCGTGACGGAAACCGGCACCGAAGCCAGCAACGTGCTGCAATTTCTAACCGAAGCGGGAGATAAAATTTCGGCCCGGCCCAGCGGCACCGAGCCGAAAATCAAGTTCTACTTCAGCGTAAAAGAGCCGCTGGCTTTGGTAGCTGATTACGAGGCGACGCACCGGCGGGCGGAAGCCAAAATTCAGCGCATTATCGAAGAGATGAAATTGAAGTAGCACACGCCCTGTCATGCTGAACGCAGTGAAGCATCTCTACCGCATCGTTGGATTACGAGTCCAACAATGCGGTAGAGATGCTTCACTGCGTTCAGCATGACCGAGTCTGCGCGACTAAACCCGCTTCATCTGCATTTGCTTGACTTGCTGCGACAAATCGAGGACCATGCTGGCCAGGTGGTCGAGCGTGACGCCGCCGATGGGGAAGGTGCTGCTGATGTAGCTCTTGGCTTCCCAGATTTCGAGCACGTCGTCGGCGCGCACGTCGAAGGGCTGGTAGCCGGGGTTGTCGGAGTGCAGGCTCAGCGACTCGCTCTGCTTGAGCTTGTTGAAGACGCGCTTGAAGACGATGCCGTCCTTCGAGCTGACCACGATGCAGGGGGTGCCGTCCTTGAGGTGGTTCCAGTCGTCCACGTAGCGACCCACCACGGTGGTACCGCTGACGAGGGGCAGCATCGAGTCGCCGGCAATTTCGAAGGCGCGGTACGTGCCGGTGCTCGCCAGCATGGGCAGCCGGAAGCGCGGCAGCTCCTCGATGAATTCGCGGTCGGCGTAGCCGTTCAGGTAGCCAGCGGCGGCTTTGAGGGGCACCAGCTCGATGTTTTCCTCGCCATCGGCCCCTACCGTGAAGGCCAGCACCCGCATGGGGCGCTCTTCGAGCGAAGTATCGGTGAGGGGGCCGGCCTCGCGCAGGGCGGCGGCGGTGCGCGCGTTCTTGCGCTTGGTAAAATCGGTGGTGGCCAGCGAGTCGAGCGGGATGTTAAACAGACGCGCCATGTTGACGAGCGTGGCCAGGCGCGGCTCGGCGCGGCCTTCTTCGTAGGCACCCACCAGCGAGCGCTTGATGCCCAGCTTATCAGCCAGTTGGGCCTGCGTGATGCTCAGCTCACGCCGCCAGAATTTGAGGTTGGTATTAATCATAAAACAAGAAATTACAAGGAGAAAAGACCCAGCCCGAAGCGCCGCCTGACCCGGCCGTAATGCGCGAGACCGGCAACACGGCCGGCAAGATACTAATTCCATTAGACATTTCCGCGCTAAGCCGGTG
Source organism: Hymenobacter sp. (assembly GCA_025353905.1). Taxonomy (GTDB): domain Bacteria; phylum Bacteroidota; class Bacteroidia; order Cytophagales; family Hymenobacteraceae; genus Hymenobacter. The sequence goes on along the minus strand of JANXNW010000360.1, from coordinate 6,161 downwards.
GGCGCGCGGCCGAAAGCCCGAATTGTGGCGGGACTAAACACGCAAACAGCCGCCCTGAAGGGGGCGGCTGCACGGGCATTCAATTTAAAAAAGCTTTACAAGCTGGCCGTGGGTTGGGGCGCGTCGGCCCACCATTCGTCGTTTTCATAATAATCGGCCCAACCCAGCTTGGCGTATTTGGGGCTGATTTCATCGCTTCGCCCACCGATTTCCAAATCCTTGAGTACGCCCCGAATATCATTGTAGCTACCAAGGTTTTCGACCCACACCACCGCCTTTGGGCTACTGGTACCATACTTCGTCCAAGTTCCCTCGTATTTGGTGCCGCCGCCTTGCGTAAGGGTACTATTTGAAGTATAATCCTGATTCAACGTGCCGTCAGTAGCCAGGCTCCAGTCGAGGGCAAACTGCCCCCGGAACACACCCGAGCTTTTGTGGGTCGAGTCTTCCCGCAGCACAAAATCGCCGACGGCGATATATAAGTTCGGCTGATTGCTGGCTGCTGCCCCAGAAATGCCGACCGGCTCCGAGTTGGTATCGGTGGGCTGGTCGAGCACCTGCCGGATGACGAGCGTGCCACTGAAGGGCGTGATAATTTTCTTGTAGCGGGTTTTGCCAGTCAGGTAATACAACTCCAGCCGGCGCTCGTCGCGGCGGACGCTGGTCAGCACGACTTCAATGCGGTAGTGAGTGGGGCCAAAGAATCCGTTTAGCGCGTGGTCGCGCATGGCCGAGTTGCCGGCCGGACGCACCGTTTGCAGCAGCGCGCCCAGGTCGCATTGCTTTAGCAGACTGCGCATGGCCGGGGTAAGGGCGGTGGGCAACGTGAGCGAAGCGGCAGGCACGGCGGTTTTCTGCGAAACCGCCCGCACCGGCGGCGCTTGGGCAGCGGCAACCGTCTGCGTGGTGGGTGCCTGCTGCTGACAGGCGGTGCCGGCCAGGGCCAGGGCGAGCAATCCAAGGAGTTTTTGCATGGTGGCAGACAAGTTATTTATAGAGAGGAAGTTGCTTTGGGCGTGTCGGCCCACCATTCGTCGTTTTCGTAGAACTCGTTCCAGCCGAGCTTGGCGTATTTGGGGTTGAAGCTGAGGTTGCGGTCGGCGAATTGCAAGTCCTTAATGATGTTCCGACTACCATTGAAGCCGAAAACACTTTCCACCCACACCACGGGCTTGGCTTCAGCGGAGTGGTACCGCGACCAGGTACCTTCAAACTTAAGCAGGCCGCCCTGGGTGAGGGTACGGTCCGTTTGCGTGTGCTGCCGCAATTTTCCCTCAATAATGGCCCAGTCAATGGCTGCCTCGCCCCGAAACATACCCGCTTGCTCACGCGTCGAATCTTCGCGCAGCACGAACTGCCCCACGGCGGTGTAGGCGTACGGCTCATTACTCAGCAGGTCGTATTCGTCATCAACCAGCTCCTTATTCGTATGCCCGGGCTGCCTAACTACTTTCGTAATCGTCAGCGTCCCAGCAAAAGGCGTAATAACGCCTTTGTGGCGGTTTTTGCCGCTCAGGTAATACACATTGGGCTGGCTGGCATCGCGGCGCATGTCGGTGAACAAGACTTCGATGCGGCGGTGCGCCGCGCCAAAGAAGCCATTCAGCACATGGGGCTGCAGGTTATGTTCCGGCCCCTGCGGTATGCCGAATAGCGCCGACAGGTCGTAGCGCCGCAGCAAGTCCCGGGCGGCAGACGTGAGCGGGCTAGCAGTAGCGGGGCGGTTGGTTTTGTTTACCACCGGCAAAACCGGCGGCGGGGCCGTCTCGACGACAGTCGCGGGGCTGCTGGTTTTGTTCACCACCAGCAAAGCCGGCGGGGCCGTCTCCGCGGCGGCCCCTTGCGTTACGGGTGCTTGCTGCTGGCAGGCGGTGCCGGCCAGGGCCAGCGTGAGCAATCCGAAAAGTTTTTTCATGGCGGCGATGTGGGTTTGAGTGAGCAAGTTAGCGAGTGGCTGGGCAAGTCAGGCCAGGGCTTCTGAGGCGGCTGACTTGCGCTGCAACCGGCCGAGTATCTCCCGCAAAAAATACCGCCCCAGGCCCAGCTCCAGCAGCAGCTCGGCCAGCACCAGGTTGCCCACCCACGAGAGCCAGGTCACGGTGAGGTAGGTTTCGATGGGCTTGGTGTGGAAGACGTAGAACATGACGTAGCTCTCGCCGCGCAAGGCCAGCGCGGCCAGCGTGACGGCGTAGGAGCGCACGAGCCACTCGACGTGGCGCGGCCAGAGCCGCTGCCGGGCGGCGCGGTAGGCGAGCCAGGTCGTGGCCCACCACACCACGCATTGCAGCGAAAAGCCCACCTGCGCCACCAGCCCACCGTTAGCGAAGCGCGCCAGAATGAGGCCCGAGGGCGCGGCCAGGGCCAGAATACCCAGCACGTAACCCTGCCCCAGCCGGCGGTGCAGCCGCGCCTCGCCGCGGCGCGCCACCACCGGCAGCCATTGCAGTAGCCCGAGCACCAGCACGATGAGCGCGGTCGTGATGTGCACGTAAAACCCCAGCCGGAACAGGCGGCTGTCGTTGGTCGCATCGCTCTTCGTGGTCAGAAAATGAATGCCCTTCTCGAAGGAATAATAGGGCATAGTTTTACTCAGCATCAGCCCCGCGAAAGCGGCGACGAGCAGGGCGGCAACTGCGAGCGGAAGACGACGGAGCATGAAGAAGTTAAAACTGCCTGGAAGCCAGCAAAAGTATTGCCGCGCGAGGTGCTACTTTGCACGAGTATTCTTCCTCGATTATCATGTTCAAACCAGCCACGTTACGAATTGCCGCCATTATGGCCATTGTGCTTTCGGCCCTGGGGCTGCTGCTGAGCCTGGCGGCGATACTCCGGTCGGGCATGTTTTTGTTCGCGGCGATTTCGTGGGGCTTGCTGCTGTGGGCCAGCTACATCGGCTTCCAGCTCACTTCTTATAAACTCTACGAAAACGAATACCAGAAAGTAGGCTACCGAATCTACGCCATTATCGTCGCTTTTGTCATCTTCATGAGTTTCGGCTACGTGGCGGGGCTGGTGCTGTCGGTCGTGCTGCTGAGTGCGTTGTGGGGCTTGAAGAAGAATTACGACGAGTGGAACAGCACCCACCCGGCCGAAGCAGCAGACACGGAATCGGCCGAAACCGCGCCCCCGACCAGTTGAATTCATTGGCTGCGCCCCAAAAGCCCGACACCAAGGCGAAGTAAAATCAGAGTTTTCTGCTGCGAGCTTTACCGCCCGCCCCGCGCCTGAATGCCGGCTAGCCGCAGCTGGAAATAGTCGTACTTCTCGCGCAGATGGTCGAATAAATCGCGCAGAGCGGGCGCGCCGCCGAGCTGGGCGCGGGCAGCGCTGATTTCGGCGAGCTGGGAGTCGGAGAGGAAGTCGTGCAGGCGCAGCTCGTGGCCTTTGGCGTAGGCCCGTTCGAGGTGGCCCTGCACGGTGCTGACCGAAAAGCTTCGCTCGGCGGCAATCTGGTCGGGGCTGAGGCCCTGGCGATGCAGTTGAAACGTCTGCTGCTCGGAGTCGTTGAGGTCGCGGTCAGCCACTTTCTGAGCGCTGCTGCGGGGCGCGGGCGCGAAGTCGTCGGAATACGCGCCATTGAAGGGCGGCACGTTGGGCGCGTCGGCGGCGGGCGGGCGGGCTTCGCCGTGTTCTAAAATCAGCTTGATAAACGCCTCGCCGTAGGTCTCGAATTTCTTCATGCCCACGCCCGAAATGCTGAGCATGGCCACCCGGCTGGTGGGCTGCTCCTGGGCCATTTCTTGCAAAGTCGCGTCGGAAAACACCACGTAGGGCGGCACGCCGGTTTCGTCGGCAATCTGCTTGCGCAGCGTGCGCAGGCGCTCAAACAGGCGCGCTTCGGGCGTGCCGCCGCCGGCCAGCGCCGCTTCGGCGGCGGCTTTTTTGGAGGCGCGGGTGGGGCGCTCGGCTTTTTCGGCCACCTGAAATTTTTTGAGCGAAACGGGCAGTTGACCTTTCAAGACCTGCTGGCCGCGCTCGGTGATTTTCAGGGCGTAACCTTCTTCGTAGGCGATGTAGAACAGGCCGTCGTTGAGCATCTGGTGCAGGTAGCTGTACCAGTCGAGGTAGGGCAGGTCCGCGCCTGCGCCGTAGGTTTTGAGCTGGTCGTAGCCGCCTTGCAGCACCGACTGATTGCGCATGCCGCGCAGGATGTCAATGAGCAGGTTCAGCGCCACGCGCTGATTGGCGCGGGTGCTGGCCGAAAGCGCCTTTTGGGCCAGCAGCGTGCCGTCGAAGGTCGTGGGCGGGTTGCGGCAGATGTCGCAGTTGCCGCAGTCGCGGCCCAGGTCTTCGGAGAAATAATGCAGCAGGATGCGGCGGCGGCAGGCGGCGGCTTCGGCAAACTGCTGCATGCGCTCGAGCTTGGCCGTGTTGAGCTGGGCCTGGCGGATGGGCACGTCCTTGGTTATCATCTCGCGCATGGACAGCACGTCGGCAAACGAGTAAAACAGCAGGGCCGTGGCGGGCGCGCCGTCGCGGCCGGCGCGGCCGATTTCCTGGTAGTAGCCCTCGATATTTTTGGGCAAATTATAATGCATCACCCAGCGCACGTTGCTCTTGTCGATACCCATGCCGAAGGCGATGGTGGCCACGATAACCTGCAGGTCGTCCTGCAAAAACTTCTCCTGCACGCTGCTGCGCTGGGCCGGTCCCATGCCGGCGTGGTAGAAGCCGGCCTTGATGCCCTTCTGGACGAGTTTCTGGGCCACCATCTCGCAGCTCTTGCGCGAGAGGCAGTAAATGATGCCGGCATCCTGGGGGTGGCGCTGGATGAAGTCGAGCACCTGCCCGATGCGGTCCTGGCCGGGGCGCACGAGCAGGTTGATGTTGGGCCTATCGAAGCTGGAAAGAAACACCTTCGGCTCGCGCAGATTGAGCTGGGTGCGGATGTCGCGCTGGGTAAGCCGGTCAGCGGTGGCCGTCAAGGCCACGATGGGCGTCGTCGGAAACTGGGTCCGCAGTTGGCCGAGCTGGGTGTATTCGGGCCGGAAATCGTGCCCCCAGCTCGAAATGCAGTGCGCCTCATCGATGGCAAATAAGCTGATGGTGAGCCGCTTGAGAAACTGTAAAAACCCATCGGACAAAAGCTTTTCCGGCGACACGTACAGCAATTTCAAATGCCCGCTGAGCGCGGCACGGGCAATGCTGTCAGCCTCGGTCTGCCCCACGCTGGAGTTGATGTAGCCCGCCACGATGCCGTTGGCCTTGAGCGCCTCCACCTGGTCGCGCATGAGGGCGATGAGCGGCGAGACGACCACGCACGTACCCTCGCTGACGACGGCCGGAATCTGAAAGCAGACGCTTTTACCGCCGCCCGTGGGCATTAGCACCACGGTGTCGTTGCCCGCGAGCACACTCTGAATGATGTCGCCCTGCATGGGGCGGAAATGGTCGTAGCCGTAGTAGCGCTTGAGCGCGGCGCGGGCGGGGGCGAGGTCGGGCGGGGGCACCTCACCCCCCAGCCCCCTCTCCAAAAAAGAGGGGGAGACGGACGAGACGAGCGCGGGGTTTTCGTTGGGACTCAAAGCGGGTAGAGTTTGCAGGTGGGCGGTGATGGTGGCCAGCACTTCGGGCAGGTGATGCAGAACTTGGTGGTTGCTGAAACGCAGCTCGCGGTAGCTTAACTCGGTGAGCGTGTGGGTGCGGCCTCGGTCGTACTCGGCTTGGTCGGGGGTGAAGTGAACGTCGCCGTCCACTTCAATAGTGAGCTTGTGCGAGAAGCAAATGAAATCAACAATGAAAAACTCAATGGCGTGTTGCCGCCGAAATTTAACGCCCAGCTTCGAGCCGCGCAACTCTTGCCAGAGCACGTTTTCAGCGGGCGTGGGTACGCGGCGATTCTGGCGGGCGTAGGTCTTGGCCTTGTCCCAGATGCGGACGGTGGTGGTGAAGACGTGTTCCTGAGCGCCGCCGAGCGTGGAGGAGTCGGGCATGAGGGAAAGATAAGGCGGCGGCAGCTCAACGGCACCTCACCCCCCTAGCCCCCCTCTCCAAAAGAGAGGGGGGGGACTAGCTCTAGTTTTAGGCTTTAGTCCTACGTCTGATTTAGAGCTAGAGCTAGTTCCCCCCTCTCTTTTGGAGAGGGGGGCTAGGGGGGTGAGGTGCCGTTGAGTGGCCGCCGCCTTATCTTTCCCTCATGCCCGATTCCCCTACGCTCGGCG
>JANXNW010000347.1 GCA_025353905.1 Hymenobacter sp. | reverse complement strand
CCGCCCAAAACCCGACCGCCGCGCCTACTGATGCTAAAATTCCCTTTGACGGCTACGACCTGAGCTGGGTAAACGGGCAGAACCGGCAGCAGAATTTCCCGCTCGTCTTCAAAGACGCGGCCGGCGAGACGGTGCTGACCGGCACCACGTTTCTGGACGGCTATTTCAACTACAATTTCGCCCGGCCAATTGACCACACCCAGACGATTTCGGCCGTGATGGGCCGGGCCAACGAGTTTTCGGTGGCGCTGGCCAGCATCGGCATCGAGTCGAACTACAAGAATATTATCGGGCGGCTCTGGCTGCAAACCGGCTCGATGCTGAACGTGGTGCAGGAAACCGACGCGTCGGTGCTGCGCGGGCGCAATACGGGCACGACCATCGGCGCGGGCGGACTGAATAATAACGTCGGCATCACGAGCAACAACCTCAAGTATATCCGCGAGGCGGCGGCCGGCTACCATTTCAACGTGGCGTATGGCCTGAACCTGGAGCTGGGGATTTTCATGAGCTACATCGGGCTGGAAAGCTACGTGACCCAGGAAAACTGGAGCTACCAGCGTAGCATGGTGTGCGATTTCACGCCGTTTTATTTTCAGGGCGCGCGGGCGCAATTTTATCCCAGCAAGAAATTCAAGACCGAGCTGTGGCTCATGAACGGTTGGCAGACCTACAACACGTACAACAATCGCCCCGCGCTGGGTAATTCGAACTACTATCGGCCCAATGAGAATTTGCAGCTCGTGGCCAACTTCTACTACGGTAACGACTCGCGGCCCAACGCCGACAGCCTGGCGCGGGGCCAGGCCAGCTACCCCAACGTGCAGCGCTTCCACCACGACAACTCCATCGTGGCCCGCTACTACCACAAGGACAAGAAGGGGCCGTTGCGGGGCATCACGCAAGCCGCGTTTAGCTTGAACAACCACTACGGTTTTCAGAGCGGCGACGGGGTGGCGCTGAAAGACAACTACATGGTCGGCTCGTCGCTGGCCAACCGGCTTTGGTTTGCCAAAAACAAGGTGGCGCTAACCACCCGCGTGGGCTTCGCGCAAAACCCCTCGCGCTACCTGAGCTTCAACCCGGCCGTACTCAGCGGCGACGGCACGAACGCCTTCACCCGGACCGACGCGAAAACCCTGCGGGCCAAAGAAGCCACCCTCACGCTCGATTTTATGCCCGTCGATTATTTCACCTTCCGCGTCGAGTACCTGCGCCGCTCGGCCAACGTGCCGTACTTCGCCGGGCCGGGCGGCACGACCTCGCCCTCCGGCTACGCCGACCAGCTGATTCCGCGCTCGTTCCAGCCCGATTTGCGCGACACCGAGGACCGGCTGATTTTCGCGGTGAATTTCCGGCTGTGAGAAGTGAGACATGAGACTATGGGAGATGAGACATGAGACTTTGCCAGGCGAGAGTCTCATGTCTCACTTCTCACAGTCTCATATCCCGCTACCCCCGCTCGACCGGGTGTTTGCGTATCCGGTGGTATGACTTCGTTTCCCACGCTTGTTTTGCGGCCCCTGGCCTTGTTTCTACTCTGCGGCCTGTGCGAGATTGGCGGCGGCTACCTGGTATGGCAGTGGCAGCGGGCGAATTGGCATTGGGGCTGGGGCGCGGCGGGCATGGCTTTGCTGGCGCTCTACGGCGTGGTGGCTACGCAACAGGCGCTTTCCTTTGGTAAAGCCTACGCCGTGTACGGGGCCGTCTTTATCGTGCTCTCCATTGCCTGGGCCTGGGTTTTCGACGGCTTTCGGCCCGACCGCTACGACTGCCTGGGCGGGGCCGTGGTGCTGCTTGGGGTCGGCGTGATTTTATTTTGGCCTCGCGCCTGATTTTCCTCCCTGACTTATGTCCGTAAATACCGCGGTTTCTGCTGACCCAACCCAACTCGCCCACGCCAGCTTGCACGAGCGCATCACGGCGGCCGGCACGCTCATCGCGCTGGGCATCGTCTATGGCGACATCGGCACCTCGCCGCTCTACACCGTGCGCGGCGTGTTCGTGGCCCGGCCCGTGACGGAAGAGGTCGTGCTGGGCACCGTGTCGGCCATTATCTGGACGCTGACCTTGCTCACGACGGTCAAGTACGTGCTCATCGCCATGCGGGCCGACAACCACGGCGAGGGCGGCATCCTGTCGCTCTTCGCGCTGCTGCGGCGGCTCAAAATCAAGTGGCTGTATCTGCCGGCCATTGTTGGCGGGGCGGCGCTGCTGGCCGACGGTATTATTACGCCGCCGATTTCGGTGGCCTCGGCCATTGAGGGGCTGCGGATGCTGCGGCCCGACCTGGAAACCGTGCCCATCGTGCTGCTCATTCTGGTGGGGCTGTTCGCGTTTCAGCAGTTCGGCACGGCCATTATCGGCAAGCTGTTCGGGCCGGTGATGATGGTATTTTTCTCGATGCTGGCCGTGCTCGGCTTCGTGCATCTGCGCCAGGACTGGAGCATTCTGCGGGCCTTCAACCCCTATTATGCGCTGCACATGATTACGGCGCTGCCGGGCGCGTTCTGGCTGCTGGGCAGCATTTTTCTGTGCAGCACCGGGGCTGAGGCACTCTACGCCGACATGGGCCACGTAGGGCGGCGCAACGTGTATGTGTCGTGGACGTTCGTTAAAATCTGCCTCGTGCTCAACTACTTGGGGCAGGGCGCGTGGCTGCTGCGTCACCAGGGCGCGCCGCTCGGCGAGCGTAATCTGTTTTTCGAGATGATACCGGCCTGGGGGCTGCTGCCGGCTATCGGGCTGTGTACGCTGGCCACGATTATCGCGTCCCAGGCGCTGATTTCCGGCTCGTTCACGCTCGTCATCGAGGCGCTGCGGCTCAATTTCTGGCCGAAAGTCAAGGTGACTTACCCGACCGATTTGCGCGGTCAGGCGTACGTACCGAGTCTGAACTGGATTTTGTGTGCGGGCTGCGTGGGCGTGGTGCTGCACTTCCAGGAATCGAGCCGCATGGAAGCCGCCTTCGGGCTGGCCGTGACGGTGACGATGCTCATGACGACGGTGCTGCTGGCGTATTACCTGCGGCTGCGGCGGGTGAGCGTAGGCTGGATACTGCTCTTACTGGCGGTGTACTTCACTATCGAAGGCTCGTTTCTGGTGGCCAACCTGCGCAAGTTTCCGCAAGGCGGCTACATCTCGGTGCTGCTCGGGCTGGCGCTGCTGCTGGTCATGGTGAGCTGGATTCAGGGCCGGCGGCTGCGGGCCGATTTGCAGAAATACACGCCCCTGGCCGAGTGGCTGCCGCTGCTCAGCAAGCTCAGCCGCGATGAGTCGGTGCCCAAATTCGCCACCCACCTCGTGTACCTCACCAACTCGCCCGATGCCAAGCTGATTGAGAACGGCATTATTCACTCGATTTTCCGCAAAAGCCCCAAGCGGGCCGACATCTATTATTTGCTGCACGTGACGACCACCGACGAGCCGTATACCAAAACCTACCACGCCACGACGGTGCTGCCCGACGACCTGGTGCGCATTGATTTCCGGCTGGGCTTCCGGGTGGACCACGCCATCAACTACATGTTCCGGCAGGTGGTGACGGACCTGGTCAAGGGCCACGAAATCGACATCAGCTCGCGCTATAATTCGCTACGCGACCAGGACATCGTGGGCGATTTTCAGTTCGTGATTCTGAACCGGACGCTGCCCTACGCGCAATCCTTGAGCAGCTGGCAGCGGCTGGTGGCGCGCCTGTCGGGGGCCTTGCGCTGGCTGGGGTCGAGCCAGCAGGAAAGCTTCGGGCTGGATAACTCCTCGCTCACGATTGAGAATATCCCGCTGCTCACGCCCGAGCGGCCGGAGCTGCAGCTCACGCGGGACTGAGGTTTTGCGCAGAATTAGGGAGAGTCAGTAAAGAGTTTTTCCGGGTTTTCTCTTTTCAAATTCTCTGCTCATTTCTGCTCACGCCGTCCGCTGGTCGGCCCCGGATAACCACGACCACTCAGTTTTTCGTTAGCAGCCCGTTGGCTCAATCAAGCAGCCGGCGCCGTCCTTATGAAAATTGCCCTTTTACTATGTTCGCTGGCCGGCCTCGTGCCCGTGCTTCGCGCCCAAACCCCGCCGCCCGTTTTGCCGCTCTACAGCGGCTCCATCCCCAACTCGAAGCCGAGCTCGGTGCAGGAAGCCACCACCCTCGATGGCAGCAACCCGCACATTACCAACGTGGTGCAGCCCACGCTGACCGTGTTTTTGCCCGACCGGGCGAAGGCCACCGGTACGTCGGTCATCGTGTGCCCCGGTGGGGGCTACTCGTTCGTGTCGATGGGCAACGAGGGCTACGACGTGGCCAAGCGCCTGACGGAGATGGGCGTGGCCGCGTTCGTGCTCAAGTACCGCCTGCCCAACGCCCAGAGCCAGCCCGACCCCAGCCTCGCGCCGCTCCTCGACGTGCAGCAGGCCCTGCGTCTGGTGCGCGAGCAGGCTCCCCGCTACGGCCTCAACCCGGACCGCATCGGCGTGATGGGTTTCTCGGCGGGCGGGCACCTGGCGGCGATGGCGGCCACCCGCTTTGCCCGGCCGGTAGGGGTGAACCCCGGCGCCGCCTCGGTGCGGCCCGCGTTCGCGGTGCTCGTGTACCCGGTTATCAGCTTCCGTGACAGCCTGAGCCGCAGTGGTGACACCCGCGAGCACCTACTTGGCCCGACTCCAGCGGTCGGCTCAGTGCGGCAGTTCTCCGCCGAATACCAGGTTACGGCCCAGACGCCGCCCATTTTCCTGGTTCACGCCCAGGACGATGCCACGGTGTCGGTGCAGCAGAGTATACTGTTTTACCAAGCCTGCCTGCGCCATCGCGTACCAGTCGAAATGCACCTTTATCCCAAAGGTGGTCACGGCTTTGGGCTGACTAACGCCTCCACCAAAGAGCCTTGGATTGAGCGCATGCAAGCCTGGCTAGCGGGTTTTAATTAAAAATTAAAAATTGACCCTGCCGCATCCCCTGGGTTAATTCTTAATTTTTTAATTCCTAATTTCTAACTCCTAATTCCCCTCCGGCCGCATCTGCGGGAAAAACAGCACGTCCTGAATCGAGGCCGAGTTGGTCATAATCATGCTCAGGCGGTCGATGCCGATGCCGAGGCCGGCGGTGGGCGGCATGCCGTATTCGAGGGCGCGTAGGAAATCTTCGTCCAGCACCATCGCCTCGACGTCGCCGCGGCGGCCCAGCTCCAGCTGCTCCTCGAAGCGGCGGCGCTGGTCGAGCGGGTCGTTGAGCTCGGAGAACGCGTTGCAGATTTCCTTGCCGTTGCAGATGGCCTCGAAGCGTTCGACCAGGCCGGGCCGGTCGCGGTGCTTTTTGGCCAGCGGCGACATTTCGACCGGATAATCGGTTATAAATGTGGGCTGAATGAGCTTGGGCTCGACGTGCGCGCCGAATATCTCATCAATGATTTTCGATTTGCCCATGCTCGGGTCCAGGTGCACGTCGAGCCGTTCGGCGGCCGCGCGCAGGCCGGCTTCGTCCAGCTCGCCGATGGCTTCGCCGGTGAATTTCTCAATGGCCTCGAACATGGTGTAGCGCTGCCAGGGGCGCTGAAAGTTGATGACGTGCTCACCCACCTGCACCTCGGTGCGGTCGTGCAGGGTCAGCGCGACGCGCTCCACCATCTCTTCCACCAAGTCCATCATCCAGGCGTAGTCTTTGTAGGCCACGTAGAGCTCCATCTGGGTGAACTCCGGGTTGTGGAAGCGCGACATGCCCTCGTTGCGGAAGTCCTTCGAGAACTCGTACACGCCGTCGAAGCCGCCCACTATTAAGCGCTTCAGGTACAGCTCGTTGGCGATGCGCAAGTACAGCGTCATGTCGAGCGTGTTGTGGTGCGTGGTGAAGGGCCGGGCCGCCGCGCCGCCGTAGAGCGGCTGCAAAATCGGGGTTTCGACCTCCAGGTAGCCCTTGTCGTTGAGGTAGTTGCGCATAGCCTGCACCAGCTGGGTGCGCTGGCGGAACGTGTCGCGCACCTGCGGGTTCACCACCATATCGACGTAGCGCATCCGGTAGCGCTGCTCGGGGTCGGTGAAGGCGTCGTACACTACTTTCTCGCCCGTGGCCTCGTCCACGCGCTCCTTCACCACGGGCAGCGGTCGCAGGGCCTTGCTGAGCAGCGTGAGCTTGGTGACGTGCACCGACGTCTCGCCGACCATCGTCTTGAACACGCGCCCTTCCACCCCGACAAAGTCGCCGAGGTCGAGTAATTTCTTGAACACCGTGTTATAGAGCGTCTTGTCTTCGCCGGGGCAAATCTCGTCGCGGTTCACGTAGAGCTGAATCCGGCCTGAGGAGTCCATCAGCTCCGCGAACGAAGCCTTGCCCATCACCCGTACCTGCATGAGCCGCCCAGCCAGCCGGACTTCCTGGAAATTATTGAGTTCCGGCTCGTAGTTCTCCTGGATTTCCTGAGCCAGAAAATTCACGTCAAATAGCGCCGACGGATACGGCTCGATGCCCAGGCTGATAAGTTCGTCCAGCTTTTGCCGGCGCAGGGTTTCTTGTTCGGAAAGTTGATGCATGGTGTCTGAACCGCGGATTTATCGGATTCGTCGGATTGCGCGGATTTTGGTGGCGAACCGCTTGGTCATTGCCAAGTTCTGACGAGTCTTCTGCTTGGGTGAAAGTCTATCTTTAGAACCAGCGCAAAAGTACAGACCAAAAAAAGCCGCCCCAAAAAGGAGCGGCTTCTCAAATAAGCGTCAGTCACCGAACGATAGAATCTGCGTTAATCTGTGCCAATCTGCATAATCTGCGATTTAGGCGGCCATGCGGTACTCCGGCTCCGGCTCGCTTTGCAGCAGGGCGGGTTGCACGCGGGTGCGCAAGCGCTCCTGCACGAACGAGTGCTGCAAGTGGGCCGGCAGCTCGCGCACGAGCTGCTCGTAACGCTCCAGGCCCAGGGCCTTGGCCACGTACGTTTCGTGCAGGCCGTTGAGGTAGCTCACGATGCTCAGCAGCGAGCTGTGGAAGAGACGGAAGTCGATGTCGGCCTCTACGTAGCGCTCAATCTCGCGGCTGGTCTGCGAGATGCGCAAGCGGCCGAGCAAGTCGAAGATGGTGGTGTAGCCCAGGCGCCAGGTAATCTGCTGCCAATGGGCGGCGGTCCACTTATCGAGCGGCTTGCCGGTCTTCTGCGAGCGAATGGCCGTGTTCGGATTGGCCTGCACCTGCTGGCGAGTACCGATGGCCTTCTGCTTGCGGGTGGTGCGCAGAAACTGCCCAATCTGGGCCTGCGCGTCAATCTCCTTGCTGGCGATGTGCAGCCCGGCCTTGTAGCCGGCCAGCGGCAGGCGGTGAATGGAGAAGTCGCCATAGGCCCCGGCGGCGTAAAAAGACACCGGCCGCGGGTAAGCGTTTTTCACCACGAGCCGGCCCACTTCGCGCCGAATAACCTGGCCGTTGTTGGTGCGCACCCCAGTGGTGTAGAGGAAAGCTTGCAGCCCCGACAGAATGGTGTGATAGGCTTGCGGAAACGTCCAGTGCAGGGCGTTTCGCAGGAAGTTCTCGTCGCCGAGCTCGGCCGTAGCGCGCAGCGCGTACTCAGTGCTCCAGCAAGCGTGCAGCAGCTTGGTGAGCGCCGTCACGTCGAGCTCGTTGAGCTCAGCCGTGTGCTGCCGGAAAAAGGGCAGTTGGGGCAGGCCCCCGAGCGGCGAGTCGTGCTCCTCGATGTGGTAGGAGATGGCGAAAAAGTAGTTCAGAAACACCTGGGCCGGAATAGAACGGCGCCAGGTCTCGTCGGCCTGCCGCTGCTGCTCCTGCTCTTCGGACGAGAGTAGGGCTTCGGCGGCGGTGGGCGCGGCCTCCACAGCCGACGGGTAGAGCGGAATGATGCGGGTTTCGGGTTTGGTCGTCATACCGGGTAAACCCATTGCCAGAATTTTTAGTTGCGTTTTACTAAAGAAAATACAGAAAAATTTGAATGCCTTATTCGTCTGGTTGACAGCAGCTTATTGCATCAATTGTTGTCTGTTGGATAAGGCGATTATGGCGAACAATGCTGGCGCAGGTTCCCGCAGAGGGCGCAGAGGTTGAGCGCAGAGGAGCAGACGTAAAAAAGCCCGCCGACAATGTCGGCGGGCTTCCCCAAAGGAGTCAGATGGCAAAGCCGTCGTCATCCGTTTCATCCGTTAAATCCGTTCGCATCTGCGGTCTATTGTTCGTCCTTAATCACGGCCACGGCCTCGCCGAGAGTGATGTCCTTGTTAAGGCCGCGGGTGAAGCGCATGGCACGCGCCACCTTGGCCGAGTCGCCGCCCAGGGCCTGCTGGTCGGCGCTGAGCGGCGACAGGGCCAGCGGAGTGGCGGTTTTCTGGATGGTTTCGTACTTGTCCGACTCCGCCTTGAGCAGGTGCTGCATGGCCCGGAACTTGTCGAGCTGCAAGGATATTACGCTTTCATCCTTGCGCTTGCGCAGCGTCTGCACCAAGCCAATCATCTGCTGAAAGCTGGGGTTGGCGGCCACGCGAGCTTTGCTTTTAGCCACGAGCTTGGCGTAACCGGGCTGCTCGTCCCAGGGCCGGAAGGCGGCGGGCTTGATTTCATCCCACTTGAGCGGGTAGTCCGACTCCTTCTCGCCCTGGTCGAGATAAGAGGCTATGTCGGGCAGCACAATGTCGGAGGCCACGCCCTTGAACTGAGTCGAGGCGCCGGTGACGCGGTAAAATTTCTGCATCGTGAACTTGAGCGAGCCCAGGGGCTTGAGCGCGTTAAGCTCGTCGTTGAGGGCCTGGTCGAGGTCCACTACGCGCTGCACCGTGCCCTTGCCGTAGGTGCTGGCCGAGCCCATGATGATGCCGCGCTTGTAGTCCTGAACGGCCGCGGCCAGAATCTCCGAGGCCGAGGCGCTGTACTTGTTCACCAGCACCACGAGCGGACCGCTGTACTGCACGCGCGGGTCTTTGTCGTTGAGCACCTGGGTGCGGCCCTGGTTGTCGTGCACCTGCACCATGGGGCCGCTGGGCAGGAACAAGCCCGCCATCTCGACGGCATCGTTGAGCGAGCCGCCGCCATTGTAACGTAAGTCGAAAACGACACCCTTCACGCCTTCGGCCGTGAGCTTGGCCAGCTCGCGCTTGACATCCTCGGCCGACGAGCGCCCGCCGTTCTCGTTGAAGTCAGCATAGAAAGCAGGCAGCTTCAGGTAGCCGATTTTCACCCCGCTCGGGTCTTTGATAACGGCCGAGTGCGCGTAGGTGTCATCCATCACCACGACATCGCGAATGATGGAAATAATTTTGGTCGAGCCATCGGCCTTCTTCACCGTCAGGCGCACTTCCGAGCCTTTCTTGCCCTTGATGAGCGGCACGGCCTTGGCCGTGCGCCAGCCCTCCACGCTTATCGGTTCGGCCGCGCCCTGGGCCACGCGCAGAATGGCATCGCCTTTTTTGAGCTCGCCCTGCCGAAACGAGGCCGAGCCCGGAATGACATCGGCGATGTAAATCAAGCCGTCTTTTTCCTGAAGCGAAGCACCAATGCCCTCGAACTGCCCGGTGAGTTGGGCGTCAAAATCCGCTTTGTCTTTCGGAGCAAAATACTCCGTGTGCGGGTCGTAGGTATTGGCGATGACGTTGGCGTAGGCCGTCAGGTTTTCGTTGGCGTCGGGCTGGTCGGCAAACTGCTCGTCGTAGTACTTGAGCACCCGCTTGCGGGCCTCAATCTCCATCTGGGCGGGGGTGCGGTCGGGCTCCTGGGTGGCGGGCTCTTTGAGCGTGACGGGCGGGGCCGTTGCCTGGCCCGGCGGCTTCGGGGCCGATGAGACGCCCGGCGAGGCACTGGCCAGGGGCAGGCCCGCTCCAGCGGTTTTTTTGGCGTGGCGCTTGTCCTGCTCGTCCATCATTTCGGCCACCCGGGTCAGCGTTTCAAACTTGAGCAGCTTGCGCCACTGCTCGCGCTGGTCGGCGGCGTTGAGCGGATAGGTACTCTTTTCCCAGTCGGTCTGGAAGGTTTCTTCGGCCGTGAAGGTGAAAGGCTGGGCCAGCAGCTCGTGGGTGAGGGCCTGCATCTGTTTGGTGCGCTCGGCCATGAGCCGGACGCTCAGGTCCAGAAATTCGTGGGTCCGGGCGATGGTTTCGTCGTCAATCAGGGTCTGGTAGCGGGCGAGCTGCGCTACGTCGGCCTGCAGCAGAAACTTTTTGCGGTAGTCGAGGCGCTTCATGGCCAAGTCATAAACGCGCTTGCTGAACGCATCGTCGATGCGCTCGGGCTGGTAATGGGCCTGGGTGAGGCCCGTCACGATGGTGCCCACCAGCACCTGCTCCTTGCCGGGCACGCTCTCGGGGCCACTGCGCTGGTAGAAGCGGTAGGACGCCAGGCCGAACACAGCGGCTACCAGGCCGGCGTAGGAGCTTATCTTGAGGCGGGAAGAAAACATTCCGAAGTAGAAAAAAAGTAGAAGACCAAATGTAACAGCTACGCGGCTACGAGCGGTACCCGGCCGGCCAGATTCAGGGCAATCCGTCGTTCAACGCCGCACCCAGCCCGATTAGTGCCAGCCCGGCAAAGGGCTGCTACTTTACGGCAGCAGGCCGCGAATGGATGGGGGCGAAGCGCACAGTCGGGTCAAGAACCAGCCGCGGGCCATCAGGTTCGTCAGTCGGCTGGGGCTGAGATGCGACTGCCAAGCGGCCCGGGTGGGGCAGGTGCCGATAATTCGCTAACTTGGGAGCGGCAACTTGCCAAGCGCAGCGCGCGGCGCGGCCAAGTCCCTCACCTTTTTCTCAACCCACTTACCTCTAAGCTCATGGCAGACTATGATTTTATCATTATCGGGGCGGGCTCGGCGGGGTGCGCCGTGGCCGCGCGCCTGAGCGAGCGGCCCGAGCTGCGGGTGCTGCTGCTCGAAGCCGGCGGACCGGACGCGCAAGCCGAGATTCACGTGCCGGCCGCGTTTCCGCACCTGTTCAAAACGCCGCTCGACTGGGACTACATGACCGTGCCGCAGGCGGGTCTGAACGGGCGACGCGAGTTCAACCCGCGCGGCAAGGTGCTCGGCGGCTCCAGCTCCATCAACGCCATGATTTACATGCGCGGCAACCCCCACGACTACAACCGCTGGGCCGCGATGGGCAACCGGGGCTGGGCTTACGCCGATTTGCTGCCCTATTTTCGCAAGCTCCAGCACCAGGAGCGGGGCGAGTGCGCTCACCACGGCACGGGTGGCCCCATCAACGTGGCCAACCTGCGCGACCCGAACCCCTTGAGCCTGGCCTTCGTGGACGCGGCCGAGCAGGCCGGCTACGCCCGCAACGAGGATTTCAACAACGGCAAGCAGACGGGTTTCGGGCTGTATCAGGTGACCCAGAAAAACGGCATGCGCTGCTCGGCCGCCGTGGGGTATCTGCATCCCGCGTTGGAACGGGAAAACCTGACGGCCATCACCGGCGCGCACGCGACCGAGCTGCTGCTCGAAGCCGGCCGCTGCGTGGGCGTGGCCTACGTGAAGGACGGTGAGCATCACGAAGTCCGGGCCGGGCGCGAGGTAATTCTGAGCGGGGGCTCGATGAATTCGCCGCATTTGCTGATGGTGTCGGGCATCGGGCCGGCCACGCACCTGCGCGAGTTTGGTGTCGAAGTAAAGGTCGATTTGCCGGGCGTAGGGCAGAATTTACAGGACCATATGTTCGTGCCGATTGCCTACCACTGCACCCAGAATGTTACCCTGGCCGACGCGACTTCGCCCGAGCAGGGCGCGCGCTTTCAGACCGAGCAGATGGGCATGCTGACCTCAAACATCGGCGAGGCGGGCGGCTTCATCGACCTGGGGCTGGACGGCTCGCCGGAAATCCAGTTTCACTTCGGCCCGAGCTGGTTCATTCACCACGGGGCGGGCAACCCGGCCGGCCACGGCTACACGCTGCTGCCGGGCGTGGTGCGCCCCCACAGCGTGGGCCAGGTCACGCTGGCCTCGGCCGACCCGCTCGAAAAACCCCTCGTGGACCCCAACTACTACGGCGACGCCCGCGACATGGACCTGATGAAGCTCAGCGTGGCCGCCGCCCTCTCCATCGCCGGCCAGCCCGCTTTCGCGCCCTACCGCGGCGAGCAGCACCTGCCCGGCCCCGACGTCACCACCCCCGAACAGCTCGAAAACTTCATCCGCGACTACA
>JANXNW010000344.1 GCA_025353905.1 Hymenobacter sp. | reverse complement strand
CTTGCTCGAACTCGGCGACATCCCGCTCGAAACCGCCTACCTCTACTGGAACATGGGCACCGGCATGCTGCTCGTGCTGCCCCCAGAAGCCGCCGACGCGGCCGTGGCCAGCCTGCAAGCCAGCGGCTACCAGGCCCAGGTCGCCGGCCACCTCACGGCCGAAGCGGGCGTGACGCTGCGCGTGGCGGACGGGGTGGAGTTGCGGTATGCATAAATTATTATTCAACAATTCCTTATGAAACACATAAAAAGAAAATTTTTCAGTGCCAAAAAGCTAGACTTTGATAGAAATCAAATACCTGATTCTGAGCCGGTCGATTTGTCCGAAGTAAATAATATTGATGAGAGTATTGGCTATATGCTAACAGAAGAGAACTACTTGATACAAGCTTTCCCTTATTCTGGGTTTGGTTCTGTATTTTTCGTTCCAGAACCGCACCCTGTTGTACTGTACTTTAATGGTGCGCAAAATTTTATCAAGTATATTTCAGAAAGTAGAGCGAAGTTTTTTGAAGCAGTAGGTAACGACAACATTCAAAAAACTTTGGACACTATATACACCTTTTTTAGCAACATAACTATTGGCACAACTTTTCTCTGCAACGCGTTGGAAGCTTCAATAAATGCATTGATTCCGAAGGATTATGAGTATAAACGGAAGAAACGACAGAGCACAGAAGTATTCAATCAGTATCAAATTCAACGCGAGTTGTCATTTGAGGAGAAAATAAAAATAGTAATTCCTGAAATAACTGGCAGATTCTTTCATGTAGAAAATGGACACTTATATGATTCTATAATTAAACTCAAATTTTGTAGGGATGAAATAGCGCATACTAAAAGTTATTCGACTGGACAACCCACGCCATACAAAGAAATATTTACAATGGCATTAAATTTTAATTACGAGAATGCTATAGTGGCTACGGCAGCATATATTAACTTTTATAATCCTGGACTAATCGAAGAGTGTGGTTGCAATAGCAGCCATTAATTATCGATGCCTCCTACACCGCCCGCCCCAACCACCGCGCCAGCAACAGCTCCGTCCGAAACCGGCGGAACTGCTGCTTCCAATCCGGGCCTGATGCTGCAATCATCCGAAGTTGCTAGAGCAAGAATGGATTGATAACCGTCAGACCGTCAATCTGCTCAAAGTCGCGGGTGTTGCGCGTGACCAGCGTGAGGCCGCGCACGAGGGTGGTGGCGGCTATAATGGCATCCGGGGTTTTGATTTTGTGCCGTTGGCGCACGGTAATGGCAGCTTCCACCAGGGCGGGGTCGAGGTCGCTGTGCACCGTTGCCAGGGCCACGAACTGGCGGAGCTGAGCCAGCTCGGTGGCCGATACGCGCGGGTTGCTGAACAGCTCGATGTGGGTTGACGGAGAATGACTGGCTGAAGGCCAGCTACGAACCGCTGGCCCGTCACCGGCAGCGACGTGTCGAAAAAGCCGATGACGACGTTCGTGTCTAGGAGGCAGGCTGGTCCCATTCGGCGCGGCTGGCTTCGGCGGATTGTTGCAGGGCTTGGCCGCTCTCGGGGCTGAGGATACCCCA
>JANXNW010000330.1 GCA_025353905.1 Hymenobacter sp. | reverse complement strand
GGCCGGCTCCGAGCTGGTGGTGAGCGCCGAAGACCTCGACTTCAGCAACGAAGCCAAGGAAACCCTCACCTGCCAGTACGACGGCGAGGACATGGAAATCGGCTTCAACGCCCGCTTCCTGCTCGAAATGCTCTCCAACATTGACTCCGAAGAAATTACGCTGGAGTTGAGTACGCCTAATCGCGCTGGGTTGCTGATGCCGACTATCGCCGACGACAACGAAAGCATTCTGATGCTCGTGATGCCGGTAATGCTGAACAACTACGTTTAATCGCAGATTTTGCGGAAGGCTCGTCCATTGTTGGAAGCTCGTCAGATGTTGGATTCTAACGACGTAGGGTTAGCTTAATCAGAATCAGGATTGAGTAAAATTAAAAATTGCACGTTCGAATCCAACATCTGACGAGCTTCTAACACTAAATGAGCCTTCCGCAAAATCTGCGATTAAAAATCCGCGATGAAGAAATCCGAAATTCGTTTTAGTATTGCCCTCGACGACCAAAAAGTGCCCGAAGCCATCAGTTGGACGGCAACCGACGCGGGGGCAGATATTCATTTCGCCAAGGCCATCAACGTCGCTATCTGGGACCGCAATGCTGACGCGACGATGAAAATAGATTTGTGGACGAAGGACATGCCGACTGATGCGATGAAGTATTTCGTAATCGATAATATCGGCTCGATGGCCGAAACTATCGTGTCGGCGACGGGTGATAAAAAAATGGCCGATAAAATGCGCGCGCTGTGCAAGGAGCTGTCGGATTATCTGGCCGAAAGTGAGCAGTCGAAATAAATTATGACCGTGATATTTGCCAATAAAAAAACCCGCTGAGACTCAGCGGGTTTTTTGTTGAGTGTAAAATAAAGCGGCACCCCGTTTTGCATTCCTTACTGGCGCAGAGTGCGCCCGAGGGGGACGGAGCGGCGGGCTTCCTTGCCGGTTTTAGCCGGACCCATTACGGCGTTGTTGTCGCGCACCGGGGTTGGATTCCGCACCTCATTTATCAGCAGAGACGCCGAGGCCGAGCGGGCGTAGTCGCGGTCGAGCTGCTGATAGCGGGCGCGGGCGTCGAAATAATCGGTGTATTGGTCGGTGCTGAGCACGGCTTGCAGCTCCTGGTCGCGCTCGCGCGCGATGGCCTGGCGCTGCTGGTCGAGCCGGGCGGGCTGGGCGGCAAGCTGGCGCTCGGCCACGTCAAGCTTGGCGGCTTTGTCGGTGTTGATAGCGCGCAAGCGGTTGGTCTGGAAGCCGTTGAGCCGCAGCTCACGGGTCATTTGCGCGGTCAGGCGCTCGGCGCGGGCGACCGATGGGGTAGGGGTGGTGCCCGCGCCAGCGGGGGCTGTTGGAGCAGAAGAGCCGGCCGCGCCGGGTAGAAACTGGGCACGCGCAGTCAGTGCCGACAAAAGCAAAAGGCTGAAAAAAACGGTTTTCATGGCAAAATGTGGAGCGCTGTGCCAGGGCCAATTTCAAGCCAAAGCGGTGGGCGCGGGTTGGGGCCTAAACGCAACGGCCCCGGTCGGGGTTAGCCGCCGGGGTCGTTGGGCGCGCCGTTGCGGCGTTAAAACTGATTTTTCCACATCATGCTTTCCACCGGGCGGTCGCTGCGCTCGTTGTATTTGGCCGATTGCTTGCGATTGTAAAATGTTTGTACTTCGCCTGCGATGGTGAAATAAATAAGCTGACCGATGGGCATCCCCGGATAGACCCGCACAGGCATCGATACGCTGATTTCCAGCGTCCAGTGATTGCAAAAGCCCACGTCGCCCTTGCCGGCCGTGGCGTGGATGTCGATGCCGAGGCGGCCAACGCTGCTTTTGCCTTCCAGGAACGGCACGTGGGCGTGGGTTTCGGTGTATTCTGCCGTTACGCCCAAATATAAAATACCGGGTTGCAGCACATAGCCTTCGGCGGCGGACATTTCAAACGTCGTGATTTTATTGTGCTGTTTCGCATCGAGCACCGCGTCGTCGTAGGTGGCCAGGTAGCGGCCCAGGTGCACATCGTAGGAGTTAGTGCCGAGACAGTTGAGGTCGTAGGGTTGCACGACGATGGTGCCCCGCGCTATTTCGGCGAGAATTTGCTGGTCGGTTAAAATCACGGATTGGGGGAAAATGCAGAATAAGTCGCAGAATAATTTAGAGCTTATTCTACGCGGGTTCGTCGCCGTATTTATCGTTGGGTAACTCGTCGGACGCCGACGCTCGAAAGCGGCTGAAAAAGCCGGGCGCGGGGGCGGGCGGGGGCTCGGTAGCGGCCGGTTCGTCGGTTTCCGGTGGGGAGCTGTAGTAAGCGAGGTCGGCTTCGAGCGCGCGCACCCGGCTGCGCAAGCGGCGCGTTTCGGCCAGCAGGTTGCTTACCGTATAGAGTAGCAGCGCGAACGAGCCGAGGCTGAGCAGCAGCGTGCCGTAGCCGACCCAGCCCGGCCCGCCGCTCGTAGCCGGTGGGCGCACCCCGGCAGCAGGAGCGGGCGTTTCGGCGGCAGCCGGCTCAGTACCAGCGGTTTCGGGGCCGTGGGTGGTGAGGGGCACGGCCGCGGCCAGGGGCGGCTCGGCTTCGGTGGTGGCGGCGGCGGTAGTTGGGGCCAGGGCCGCTTCGTTGGCGTTGAACTGGGCGACGGCTTGCTTGAGCACGCGCTGCTCGGCGCGGACGAGCGCCGTGCGCTCGTCGCGCGACAAGCCCCGAATGAAAAACTCGAAATTGCGGTCGAGCAGTACCGAATTCAGCTGTTTCTCGAACTCGGCCTGAGTGAGCGGGCCTTTGCCGAAGCGCGCTTTGTAGCGCTCGGCCACGTCGTTGTACGCCTGAAAAGATTTTTGCAGGTCGGCGTTATTTTCAAAGCTGCTGAATTGCCGGCGCGCGGCGGCGGTGCGCAAATTGGCGGGGAATTTCTGGCGGGTGAAATGACGGTCATAAACCGTCTCCATCGTGCGGAAATTCAGCTCGTCCACCGTGCGGTCGAAAAGCTGCTTGTTGCCTGAGGTGGGGGTTTGGGCCAGGCTAATCAGCGGTAGCAAAGCGCCTAAAAACCAGAATAAACTACGCATATTTACTGGGAAAAACCGGGTGAGCGACCAAACGGGCTTCGCAAAAAATAACTCGGCAAGCCCACGCTTCGCTAACCTAAAAACCCGTTGGTTTTCGCCGCAATTTACGCCCCGATATTGCGCGCCGCTATTCGTGCGCTTCCACGAGCGACTCGCGGCAGGCGGTGAGGTATTTTTCGACTAGCTCGTCGGTGATGGCCGTGGACACGAACAGGGCCTCGAACTGCGACGGGGCCAGGTAGATGCCGCGCCGCAGCATGGCGTGGAAGTAGCGCCCGAACGCTTGCAGGTCGCAGTGCTTGGCGTCGGAGAGGTCGCGCACGGGCCGGTCGGTGAAAAACAGGCTGAACATCGACCCGACCCGATTCACGGTGTAGTTCAGGCCTAACTCTTTGGCAATCTGGCGGCTGCCGTCGGCCAGGCGAGCGCTGCTGGCTTCGAGCTGAGCATAAACCTCCGGGTGCTCGTGCAAATAGCGGAGCTGGGCCAGGCCGGCGGCGGTGGCCAATGGATTACCCGAGAGCGTCCCGGCCTGGTAGATTTTGCCGGCGGGCGCGACCTGATTCATCAACTCGGCGCGACCGCCGTAGGCCCCGACGGGCAGGCCGCCGCCGATGATTTTGCCGAGCGTCGTCAGGTCGGGCGTGATGCCGTAGAGTTGCTGCGCGCCGCCGGGCGCGAGGCGAAAGCCGGTCATCACCTCGTCGAAAATCAGCACGATGTCGTGGTAGTTGCACAGCGCCCGCAGGCCGGCCAGAAAGCCCCGCGCCGGCTCCACGAGGCCCATGTTGCCCACGACCGGCTCGATGATGATGGCCGCGATTTGGCCCGGATTGGCGGCGACGGCGGCCTCGACAGCGGCCAGGTCGTTGTAAGGGACGGTGAGCGTGTCGCGGGCCACGCCCTGGGTGACGCCCGGAGAGTCGGGCGCGCCGAGCGTGAGCGCGCCCGAGCCGGCCGCGATGAGAAACGAGTCAGCGTGCCCGTGGTAGCAGCCCTCAAACTTGAGAATCTTGTCGCGCCCGGTGTAGCCCCGCGCTACGCGCACGGCCGACATGGTAGCCTCGGTGCCGGAATTGACGAGGCGCACTTTCTCCACGCCCGGCACCATCTCGATAATTAATTCGGCCAGCTCGACCTCGCGGCGCGTCGGCGCGCCGAACGAGAGCGAAGCCGGCAGCGCTGCCCGCACGGCATCGAGCACCACGGCCGGTGCGTGGCCGAGTATCATCGGCCCCCAGGAATTGATAAAATCAACGTACTGGTTATCATCGACATCAGTCAGCCAAGCGCCTTGCGCCGACTTCATGAAAATAGGCGTGCCGCCCACCCCGCGAAACGCCCGGACGGGAGAATTAACGCCGCCCGGAATCAACTCCTGAGCGCGGGAAAATAAAGTTTCGGAAGTAGTCACGGAATAGAATTGAGAATTAAAAATGAGGTAGCTCAATTGTTGTGCGCTCTCTGCGGGCTAAATTTACCCGTCATCATAGTCTGAATCAGCCTGTTTATTCACTTAAAAACTAGCAAGGACGCTAGTCGCTGGAAACGCTTCGCCAGGCACAACAATCAACTTCCAAAAAATACCTCACCGCACGGGCTGAATTTCGAGGTTGCTGAGCTTGACGAGCGGCACGAGCTGGTTGTCGTGGGCCGCGCCGGGGTAGGCGAGGCCCCCAAAAATGGCCCCCGGCTGCGGCGGCGCGGCGGCCAGGCCCGCCTGAAAATTCGGCCCGAACTGGTGCAGCGCGTTGCCAAAAAACAGCCCCAGCTCGAAGCCCTGGCTGGCGAAAACCGACGGCGGCAGGTGCTGCCGATTCAGGTAAAGCTGCCGAAAGCGCTGGTAGCCGGGCCGCAGCGGGTCGTAATATTTAGGGTAATAAAAGTAGGTACCAGGCGCGCTGAGCTGGTTGAGGTCGAGGTAAGGGTTGTCGAGCCAGGTGCCAGGGGCCAGCAGCGCGGGTCGGCGGCCGGCCGGTACTTTGGCCAGCGCCGCGAAGGCCGCCGGGCCGGCCAGCCGGTTGTCGGACGCGACGACGACCACGCCAGCGGCGGCGAGGTCGGCAGCGGGCAGGGCTGCAGCTAACGTTATCGGGCTTGGAGTCGAGTTCATAGTCGGGCTGGTAGCCGGGCTTGTGGTCAGGCCAGTGGTCAGGCTGCCGGGCCGGAACGGTCGTCGGGTCAGCACCCGACCGCCGGCCGCTTCGTAAGCCGCCCGGAAAGCTTGCGTGAAGTCGGTGCCATCCCTGTTATCCTCATAGGTGAGCAGCGCCGGGCGGCTCGTGCCCAGCGAGGCCGCGGCAAACTCGGCGGCGCGGCGGCCCTGGGTGGCAGCGCTCGGGGTAAAAAGATAATGATAAGCATTGTCGCGCACCAGGTCCAGGTCCTGCGACATCGGATTGACGCAGATAATCTGGTGTTCGCGGGCGTAGCGGGCCAGCAGCTTCGCGCCCGACTTGTACACCGGCCCGACGAGCAAATCCACGCCAGCCAGCTCGGGCAGGGCCAGCACGGCCTTGAGCATGAGCGTGTCCGGGCCGGTGTCGTAGGCCAGCAGCTGCACTACGCGGCCGGCCCGCGCCAGCGAGTCCTGGGCCAGGCGCAGGCCGGCGTAGAGGTCGGTAATGAACTGATTCTTACGCTTCTTTTCCCAGCTGTTGTCTTGCAGCTCGAAGGGCAGTAATACGCCGATAACGTAGCC
>JANXNW010000325.1 GCA_025353905.1 Hymenobacter sp. | reverse complement strand
GCTTCGGTTTTGTTGCCGCCCGCCTCGCGCAGTACCAGCCCAATGTGGCGGCCCTCGACGGCGCGCAGGCTGCGGTCGGCGGGGTCGGTGGGCGCGGCGGCGGCGGGCAGGTAGTGGAACTCGGCCGGCAGGTCGTCGGCGGTTAGCGGTTGGTTGTCGGGGGCCAGGATGGCGGCGCGTTCGAGCACGTTGCGCAGCTCGCGCACGTTGCCCGGCCAGGCGTAAGCTTGCAGGCGGGCCAGCGCGTCGGCGTCGAGGCCGGGCAGGCGCTTACGTAGCTTGGCGGCGAAAAAAGCCAGGAAGTGCGCCGCCAGCGGGGCGACATCGGCGGGCCGGGCGCTGAGCGGCGGCACGGCCAGCTCGAACACCGAGAGGCGGTAATACAAATCGGGCCGAAACTGCCCGGCAGCCGCTTCCGCCTTCAGGTCGCGGTTGGTGGCCGCCACCAGGCGCACGTTCACCCGCGTGGGCCGCGTGTCGCCGAGCTTGGTAAACTCCTGGTTTTCGAGCACCCGCAGAAACTTGGCCTGCACTTCCAGCGCCAGCTCGCCGATTTCGTCCAGAAAAAGCGTCCCGCCGTTCGCCGCTTCGAGCAGCCCTTTTTTGTCGGCCAGCGCCCCGGTGAAGGCGCCTTTCTTGTAGCCGAACAGCTCCGATTCGAGCAAGTCGCGCGGGAAAGCCGCGCAATTGACGGCCACGAAGGGCTGGCCCCGGCGCGGGCTGGCCTGGTGAATGGCCTGGGCGAACAGCTCCTTGCCCGCTCCGGTCGGCCCGATGAGCAGCACCGTCGAGTCGGTGGGGGCCACGCGCTCGGCCAGGTCTTTGGCCTGGCGCAAGGCGGCCGACGAGCCGAGCAGGCTGGCGAAAGTGTGCGGCTGCCCCACTTGCTGCTCCAGCTCGGCCACGCGGCGGCGCAGGCGGGCCTTGTCCACGGCGCGGGCTACGACGACGAGTAATTGGTCGTCGGAATCGCCTTTGGTGAGGTAGTCGAACGCACCCGCTTTCATGGCTTGTACGCCGTCGGGCACGGTGCCGTGGGCGGTGAGCAGGATGATTTCGGCCCCCGGCGCGGCGGCCTGGTAGCGCGGCAGCAGGGCCACGCCGTGCCCGTCGGGCAGCTTCACATCGGACAAAACCACGAGCACCTCGCCCGCGTGCTCACGCAGGGCTTCGAGGCCGCGCCGCGCGTCGGGGGCCGTGAGCACGGCGTAGCCTTCCAGCTCCAGCACCCGGGCCAACACCTGGCGCAGGCGGGGTTCATCGTCGATGAGCAGCAGCATGGTTTTCAATTATCAATGAACAATGAGCAAGGAACAATGCTCGTAGGCTCCGTTCTGTCATGGCGAGGAGGAACGATGACGCCATCTTTTGTGCTGGCTGACGTGAGCGAACGCGAAGGCAAGATTACGTCGGTGGGCCGGTGGGCTTTTCAGCAAAAGAAGAACAAACCACCCTGTAAGCCGGACGCGGCCCGAAAGCCTGCGCACCCCTTACGACGGCTGGTCCGGTAGCGGTTGAGGTAATTGAATTTGCGCCAGGTAGCCGGCCATGCCCAGCGCCGCGACGGCCGCCACGCCAAAGGTCCAGCCCGGCCCGGCCAGTTGCCAGAGCGCGCCCGCCCCGAGACTGGCGACCAGCGCCGCCAGGCTGCCCAGCCCGCTGAAGGTGCCCAGGGCCGCGCCGGTATCGGGCTTCGCGCAGAGGTTGCTGACCCAGGCTTTGGCCACGCCCTCGGTGCTGGCCGCGTAGAGGCCGTAGAGCGCGAATAGGGCCGCGAATGTCCAGTGCTCGTGGGCCAGGGCCACGCCGCCATAGACGGCGGCGAACGCGAGTAGCCCGCCCACCAGCAGCCGGCGCGGCCCAAGCCCGTCGGCCAGGTGGCCCAGGGGCCAGGCGCTGAGCACGTACACGGCGTTGTAGAGGATGTAGAGGCCGATTACACCCGTCTCCGACACGCCCCGCTGCCGGGCCAGCAGCAGTAAAAAAGCATCGGAGGAATTGAAGAGGGCAAACACCAGCAGCCCGCCCGTCACGCGCCGGTACGCGGGCGGGGCCACCCGCCAGTAGCCAAACGAGGCCCAGAACGGCCGCACCGGCCGCGTGGAAGGCACGGCCGGCCGCTCGCGCAGCGCCAGGCTCACGGCCACGGCCAGCACCCCCGGTACGAAAGCCAGCAGGAATAAGGGTCGGAACTGGCCGGGCCGCGCTGCCAGCCAACCCAGCGCGGCCAGCGGCCCGAACACGGCCCCGAGCGTGTCCATCGAGCGGTGAAAGCCGAAGACCTTGCCCTTATTGGCAGAGGTAGTTTCGTCGGAGAGCAGTGCGTCGCGCGCGCCGGTGCGCAGGCCCTTGCCCAGCCGGTCGAGGGTGCGGGCCAGCAGCACCCAGGCGGGCGTGGCCAGCACGGCCAGCAGCGGCTTGGAGAGTGCGCTCAGCCCATAGCCCCAGCGCACGAAGGGCACCCGCCGGCCCAGTCGGTCGCTCCACTGCCCGAAGTAGCCCTTGCTCAGCCCGGCCACGGCCTCGGCCACGCCTTCGAGCAGGCCAATGAAGAATATCGAAAACCCGATGCTGCGCAAATACAGCGGCATGACGGGGTAAAGCATCTCGCTGGCCAAATCGGTGAAGAGGCTGATGAGCGAGAGCAACCACACGGCGCGGCTGAGGTAGGAAAACCGGCCCATCAGAGCGTGATTTTCAGCGCCACGTTGCCCACCACGCCGTCGAGCGGGGCGTAGAGGGGCCGGAACGTGGGCGTGGCGGGCGGGCCGAGCACCACCGACTCAAACCGCGTCTGGCGCACGTCGAGAAAGTTCTCCATGTTGAGTACCACCGAGAAGTGCGGGGCGAATATCTTCTCGCCCAGTACGCCCAGCAGCCAGAAGCCCCGGCCCTGGCGCGTGCCTTCGCCCAAATACTGCGGACCGTTATAAGTGCCTTCCAGGCCCAGGCGGAAGCTCTTATCCTGCTCATAGACGGTCGTCAGCACCAGGCGGTGGCGCGAGACGAAGGGCAGCTCGGCGGGCTGCGTGGGGTCGTAGGTCTGGCGGGTGTCGGTGAGGGTGTAGGTGGTGAAGAATTGTAGCCCCTCGATGGCCAGGCGCAGGTTGGTCTCGAGGCCCCGCGCTGTGACAGGCGCGGCCGCGTTGCGAAAATCGGTGATGCCGCGTGCGAGCTGGGCCGGGTCGGGAATGAGCGTGTTGCTGAGGCGGGTGTAGAACACGGCTTGGTTGAGCGTGATGTTCAGCTCTTCCAGCCGGCCGCGCAGGGTTATGTCGGCGTTCAGGCCCCGCGAGGTTTCGGCTTGCAGCTTATTCGCGTCGAGCGGGCGCACATTGGCGTAGGCCTGCTGCTCGGTGGTGCTGCTGAAAATGGTGGGTGCTTTGTAGCCGAAGCCGCCCCCAGCCCGCAGGCTGACGTGCTCGCCGGCTTTGTAGAGAGCCGAGAAGCGCGGCAGCACGAACAGGCCGTACGGACGCTGGTAGTCAGTGCGCAGGCCCGCTTGCAGCGTCAGGTTTTCGAGCACCCGCCAGTCGTCCTGCCCGAACAGGCCGTAGGTCTGGTACTGGTAATCGCGGGCGGCGCTGCCGGCTGCAAGGGCGGTTTCGCGGAAGTCATCGGTGAGGACGTTGCCGCCCAGCACGGCCCGGTGCTCGCCCACGGGCACGAGCAGCGCGGCTTCGGAATAAGTCGAAAGCTGCCGCCCGGCGAAGTATTGGCTCCCGGCCTCAATGCGCCGTATGAAGCTGCTGACGCTGTTTTTGACCGTCAGCACCCGCTTATTACTCAGGCGCGTGTCCAGCCGGAGCTGGGTGCTGTAACGCTCGGAGCGGTTGCGCTCGGTGTAGCCGGAGACGGTCGGGTTGTCAAGGGCCGGTAGGTAGCCCCCGGCGCGGGTTTCCACCGTGGCGTTCAGGCCGGCGTAGAGCGTAGTCGAGTCGGAGATGTAGTAAAACAGGCGCGGATTCACCGTCGTGGCTTGCACCTGGGGCAGGTCCGTGAAGCCATCGCCGCTCACGTCGCGGGCCTGTTGCGTGTTCTGGGTGGCCAGCAAAGTCAGCCCGAGCTTGCCGGTGTGCCCGCTGTAGAAGGCGGTCAGGTCGCGCCCGCCTTTCTGAGTTTGGTTGAGCAGCACGTTCAGCTCGGGCGTGTCGGTGGGCGTCCGGCTCACCAGGTTCACCAGGCCCGCGATGGCATCGCCGCCGTAGAGCGCCGACGACGCGCCCTTGATAATCTCGACCTGCCGCAAATCCAGCGGCGGCACCTGCACCAGACTCAGCCCCTGCGAAAAGCCGCCGTATAGTGGGAAGCCGTCGCGCAGCAGCTGGGTGTAGCGCCCATCCAGTCCCTGAATGCGCAAGGCCACGCTGCCCGAGTTGGCCGACGTAAACTGGGGCTGAATGCCGCTGGCTTCGGTGAGCAGCATGGCGATGTTGGCGGGCCGCATACTGCCTTTTTCGGCCAACTCTTCCGCGCCCAGCACCTCGATGCGCACCGGCACGTCCTCGATGCGCGAGCCGGTGCGGGTAGCCTCAACCACCACGCCCTGCAGTTCGAGGCTGCTCGGTTCCAGCTCGACCAGGGCGGGCGCGTCGCCGGTTTGGGGCAGGGTAAACGTCACGGTGCGGGCCGCGTAGCCAATGCTCGAAAACTGCACCTGTTGCGCGCCGGCCGGCACGGCGGGCAGCGTGGCGCGGCCGTCGGCGTCGGTGGCCGCGCCAATCTTTAAGGCAGAAATAGCGACGCTCACACCGGGCAAGGCGGTTTTGGTACGCTCGTCGCGCACGAGCACCCGCAGCGGGCTTTGGGCCACGGCCGCGCCGACGCTGCCGAGCAGGGCCAGCGCTAACAATAAAATTTTCATGAAAAAGGGGCGCAACGCGCCGGAAAGACTGAAATATGGGGTAAACACGAACGGGCGGCCCTCACCCGAGAGCCGCCAGCGGCGGAGTTTAAACCCTCGAAATCAGACTTGTAGAACGGCGTAGCGCAGGTAAAGCCGCCACGGCGGGGGCGGCGGGTTGGCTACCCGGGGCCAGGCAGTTGGCGCGCCGGGCCGGTCGCAAAACAGCGGCCGGGCAGCCGGGCCGGTCCCGCGCCGCACGGCCGGACCCTCGTCGGGCTGCGCGGCCGGGGCCGCCGCCACGTCCACGCCCAGCCGGGCGACGATGTGCTCGTGCGTTTCCTGGGCGTAGTGCTGGCCGCACTCGGCCGCGTCCAGCTCGCACACGCCGCTCAGGTAGCAGCTACCGAGTAGCAGCAGCAACAAGAGCCGAAAGAGTGGGTGCGGGGCCATAAAAATGCCTGGAGAAAAGCCCGGAAGGGCACGATAAAAGTACGGTGCCTGGCGCGGGCGTGGGTTCGGCAGCCGAAGCTTATGGCTCATTGATAGAGCGGTTTTCACAGCTGTGTACACTTCCTCGCCGCTCGTAAACCCCATCCCCTAGCCCCTTCTCCGATGGGAAAGGGGGACTAGTTTTTAGCTCTAGTTCAGTATCAGGACTAGAGCTAAAAACTAGGGTTAGTTCCCCTCCCCATCGGGGAAGGGGCTAGGGGATGGGGTTTACGAGCGGCGAGCCTGTACGCTGAAATAAAATTTACTCTAATTATCTTTTCCCCTCATACGCCAGCCGGAGCAGGCTGGGCAGCACGAGCAGCAGCAGGGGCAGGGCCAGCAGCAGCCCGCCAATGACGGCGATGGCCAGCGGCTGGTGCAGCTGCGCCCCCGCGCCGAGGCCCAGCGCCAGCGGTAGCAGCGCGGCGATGGCGGCCAGAGCCGTCATCAGCTTGGGGCGCAGCCGGGCGGCGATGGCGTAGCCGATGGCCGCCCGCACGGGGGCCGTGGCGCGGGCCTCGTCGAACTGCTGAAACGTAAATATAGCGTTCTCGCCGATGATGCCGACCACCATTATCAAGCCGGTGTAGGAGCCGACGTTGAGCGGCGTATGGGTCAGAAACAGGGCCAGCCCGCCGCCGGCCGGCCCGAGCACGGCCACGAGCAGAATCAGCCCGGCCGCTTTCAGGTCTTTAAATAAAAACAAGCCCACCGCGAACACGAGCAGACATGCTGCCACCAGAATCGTGAGCAGCTCCTGAAACGACTGCTGCTGCTCGGCGTAGGCCCCGCCGTAGGCAATAACGTAGCCGGGCGGCAGCGGCACGGCCCGCCGCAGCCGCGCCCGAATCTCGGCCACGGCCGAGCCGAGGTCGCGCCCGTCCAGCCGGGCCGTGACGGCCGTCATCGCCTGCAAATTCTCGCGGTTCAGCTCGGCCCCGCTCGGGGCCACGCTCACCGTGGCCAACTCATCGAGGCGGCGGCGCTGGCCGCCGGCCAGGAAAATCGGCTGCTGGCGCACCAGCGCCAGCGAAGCCTGGGCGGCGAGCGGGTAGCGCAGGCGAATGTTGAGCAGCTGCTCGCCTTCGAGCACCGTGCCGGCCAGCGTACCGGCGAGCTGGGTTTGGACCTGGGTCTGAAAATCGGCCGCGCTCAACCCGAACTGGGCCAGCCGCCGCAGGTCGGGGCGCACATCCACGCTCGGCCCCAGGCGCACGATGCCGTCGAACACGTCGGCCGTGCCCGGCACCCGGCGCGCCTCGTCGGCCACTTGCTGGGCCAGGGACTGGCGGCGGTCGGTGTCGGGGCCGAAAATCTTGATTTCGATGGGCTGCACGGTGCTCATCAAGTCGCCCAGCATGTCGCCGATAACCTGGCCGAAGTCGATTTTCAAGGCCGGCTCGGTGGCCTCGATGCGCTGGCGAATGTCGGCGATGACTTCTTCGGTCGTGCGCTGGCGGGTGGTCTTGAGGCGAATGAGGTAGTCGCCCCGGTTGGGTTCGGTGATAAAGAAACCCATCTGGGTGCCCGTACGGCGCGAGTACGAGGCCACTTCGGGCACTTGCAGCAGCAGCGTTTCGGCGCGGCGCAGCATGCGGTCGGTTTCGTCGAGGCTAGTGCCGGCCGGCGAGTTGTAGTCGAGCACAATAGCGCCCTCGTCCATCTCGGGCAGGAAACCCGTGGCCAGGCGTGGCAGCACGTACCACATCAGGCCGATGAGCAGGGCGATGCCGGCCAGGCTCCAGCCGGGGTGCCCGGTGACGGCGCGGACCCACTTGGTTGTTGGTTGTTGGTTGTTGGTTGTTGGTTGTTGGTCAGGCGCTGGGTATTGGGTATTGGGTGTTGGGGCTGAAGAGCTGACTTCCTCAGTTGGCGCAGCTTGTTTTCTTTTGGATAAAACCAAATAAATAACCGGCAGGCCCAGCCACGACACCAGAAACGAGCAGGCTAGGGCGACGACCATCGTCGTGGCCAGCACGCTGAAGTAGGCCCCGGCCACGCCGCTGAGCAGGCCGAAGGGTAGGAAAATGACGATGGTGCTCAGGCTCGACCCCAGCAGCGAGGGCAGCAGGTGGCTCACCGAGCGGCGCACGACTTCGGCCGGGCTGGCCTCGGGGTGCGCCTCGCCGACGCGGTGCAGCTGCTCGACCATGACCACGGCATCGTCGATGAGCAGGCCGATGGCGGCGGCGAGCGCGCCCAGCGTCATGATGTTGAGCGTGTAGCCGAAGCCGAAT
>JANXNW010000276.1 GCA_025353905.1 Hymenobacter sp. | reverse complement strand
GCCTTCTTCATCCTGTACTTTTCATGGGCCGGGTTTGAAATCTGGGCTACTTTGAGTAACTTGCGGCCGATTTCAGGAAAGCAAGTAGCGCAATGATAATGCGTTAGCCCGGAATTAGTCATTAATTAACTTTGAATGAAGCGTTTACTCTCAATTCTCCTTTGCTTCGTCTCCCTGTCCGTTTTTGCTAACGAACCCGCTGCCGAGGGCGCAAAGGCCGAAGGCTTCAATCCCGGTGAAATGATTTTGCACCACATCGGCGATTCGCACGAGTGGCATTGGCTGGCCACCGACACCGGCAACTTCACCACCTACCTGCCCATTATCGCCTACCGTCCCGGCAAAGGCGTTTCGGTGTTCTCCTCCGAGAAAATCTCCAACGGCGAATCGGAAGGCCCCGCCAAAGAATACGACGGCCTGAAGCTCGAACACGAGAAACTCATGAGCACCGATGGCAGCAAGCTCTACGACTTCTCTATCACCAAAAACGTGGCTGGCCTCATCGGCAGCGCCATCCTGATGCTCGTGGTATTCACCGCCGTAGCCAGCGGCTACCGCAAGAACCATGGCCGCGCTCCCAAAGGCATCCAGTCGTTCTTCGAGCCCATCATCGTCTTCATCCGCGACGAAGTCGCCAAGAAAAACATCGGCCCCAAGTACGAGCGCTACATGCCGTACCTGCTCACGGTGTTCTTCTTCATCTGGTTCAACAACCTGCTGGGCCTCACGCCCGGCGCGGCCAACCTCTCCGGCAACATCGCCGTGACCATGGTACTGGCCCTAATGACCCTGGTTATCACCCTGGCTTCGAGCAACAAGTACTACTGGGCGCACATTTTCGCTACGCCCGGCGTGCCCAAGCCCCTGCTGCCCATCATGATTATCGTAGAAGTAATTGGCATTTTCACCAAGCCCTTCTCGCTCATGATTCGTCTGTTCGCCAACATCACGGCGGGCCACATCGTAGTGTTGAGCTTTATCAGCCTGGTATTCATTTTCAAATCATGGGCCGTAGCTCCGGTGACGCTGGCTTTCGGCCTGTTCATCAACGTGCTTGAGCTGCTAGTGGCCCTACTCCAGGCTTTCATCTTCACCCTGCTTACTTCGATGTACATCGGTGGCGCGGTAGAAGACCACCACGACGCTGATATGCAAATGGGCTACGACGACGGCTCGGCCTCGACCCACGCCCACTAATCTGACTTAATTAGGCCGAGCGCTTGCCGCCCGCCAACTGGCTGTTTCGGCCAGCCCGTGGCAATCCCCCCCTCCCCGCTGCGGGACTGACGAACTTTATCTTTTTCCCCTTTTTCCAATTTTTATGCTTCTCTCTTTGTTTTTGCAAGCAGTTGCCATGGCAGCTAACTACGGTCCCGGTCTGGCAGTAATGGGTGCCGGTATCGGTGCAGGTCTGGTTGCTCTGGGCGTTGGCCTGGGCATCGGCCGCATTGGCGGCAGCGCCATGGAAGCCATCGGCCGCCAGCCGGAAGCTTCAGGTAAAATTCAGACGGCCATGCTCATCGTGGCGGCCCTCGTCGAAGGCGCGGCCCTGTTCGCGGTCGTCGTCTGCCTGCTCATAGCCTTGAAATTGCAGTAATCGCGTCCGGTTTGGCCCGGCCGGCTGGCCTGCTTTGCGGCCTCGGGCGCGGGTAAGCCAGTCGCGCCGGGCTTTGATTCAGGCTACGTCGCCCATTCAGGTAGTTATTCGTCAATCGCATCTTCGCTATGTCGCTCATCGAGCCTGATGCAGGGTTGCTCATCGTCGGACAAATTCTGGTCGGACTGCTGTTGCTGGTGCCTTTGCTGTTGCTCGTCCGTTTCGTACGGAAGCGTCGTCGCTTGCCGTAGCCCGCTGCCGGTTCCGTTCGCCCCAGATTCCGCCGCGTTTTATATTCCGCTATCCGCCGTTCGTATGTCGCTCATCACTCCCGAATTCGGTCTGCTTTTCTGGCAAACCCTGATTTTCCTGCTGCTTTTCCTGCTGCTGGCCAAGTTTGCCTGGAAGCCGATTCTCGGCTCGCTCAAGGAGCGCGAGGACAGCATCGACGCGGCTTTGAAAATGGCCGAGCAAGCCAAGCTCGAAATGCAAACCCTGAAGGCCGGCAACGAAAAGCTGCTCTCCGATGCCCGCCACGAGCGCGACCAGATGCTAAAGGAAGGCCAGGGCATTGCCAACAAGCTCATCGAGCAGGCCAAAACCACGGCCGTCGAAGAAGCCAACCGCATTGCCCAGCAAGCCCGCGAAGCCATTCAACAAGAGAAAAACCAGGCCCTGGCCGAAGTGCGCAATACCGCCGCCCAGCTCAGCGTGGACATCGCCGAGCGCCTGCTCCGCCGCGAGCTAGCCGACCCCGCCGCCCAGCAGCAGTTGGTGCAGGAGTATCTAAAGGACGTTAAATTAAATTAGTGGTCAGTTATTGGTTGTCAGTTGTCAGTCTTTGTTTGGACTTCGCAATGACTAACAACTGACAACTAACAACTAACAACTAAAAATATGGCCGACCAACGAGTAGCTGCCCGCTACGCCAAGTCTTTGCTGGATTTGGCCCAGGAGCAGGGCACCTTGCCCGCTATCAAGCAGGACATGGACCTGCTGGCCAGCGTCATGGCCGGCTCGCGCGACCTGCGCCTGCTGCTGCGCAACCCCATCGTGAAGCACGACAAGAAGCTGGCCATCCTCACGGCCATCTTCGGCGGCAAAGTGTCGGACACGCTCATGCGCTTCTTCCAAATTCTGACCAGCAAAAACCGCGAGGCGGCGCTGGAGCATATCGGCGATGAATTTCTGGCCCAGTACAACGCTCAGCAGGGCGTACAGGTAGCCGAAGTAACCTCGGCCACCGCGCTCTCGGCCGAGGCCCGCGCCGAAGTCGAGCGGCTCGTGCGCCAGCAAACTGGCCTCACGCAAGTGTCGCTGACTGAAAAAGTGGACCCTAGCCTCATTGGCGGCTTCGTGCTGCGGGTGGGCGACCAGCAGATTGACGACTCGGTGCGCGGCGGCCTGCGCCGGCTGCGCACCTCGCTCGCCGACAAGACGTTTATTCCGGGGTGATGTCGTTTTTTTGTTTGTTGTTGACTGTTTGTTGTTGATTTTTTAATCAGCAAAGCCGTCAAAAAGAAGCAGCAAGCAAAAAACAATCAACCCAAAACAATCAACAACAAACAACCAACAATAAAATGGCAGAAGTACGCCCGGACGAGGTATCCGCTATTCTGCGGCAGCAGCTGTCCAATTTTAAGTCGGCCGCCGAGCTGGAAGAAGTCGGCACGGTGCTCCAGGTCGGCGACGGCGTGGCCCGCATCTACGGCCTCTCGCACGCCCAGGCCGGCGAGCTGATTGAGTTTGAGAACGGCTTGCAGGCCCTCGTGCTCAACCTCGAAGAAGACAACGTGGGGGCCGTGATGCTCGGCGACTACGGCGACATCAAGGAGGGAGCCACCGTGCGCCGCACCAACAAAATCGCGGCCATTCAGGTCGGCGAAGGCATTGTGGGGCGCGTCGTGAACACGCTAGGCCAACCCATCGACGGGCGCGGCCCGATTCAGGGGCAGACCTACGAGATGCCGCTGGAGCGCAAGGCGCCCGGCGTGATTTTCCGCCAGCCGGTGACTGAGCCGCTGCAAACCGGCATCAAGGCCATCGATGCCATGATTCCGATTGGGCGCGGCCAGCGCGAGCTGATTATCGGCGACCGGCAGACGGGCAAGTCGGCCGTGGCCATCGACACGATTATCAACCAGCGCGAGTTTTTCGACCGCGGCGAGCCGGTGTTCTGCATCTACGTCGCCATCGGCCAGAAAGCCAGCACGGTAGCCCAAGTGGTGCAGGCCCTTACCAAAGGCGGCGCAATGGAGTACACGGTCGTCGTGTCGGCTTCGGCCTCCGACCCCGCCCCGATGCAGTTCTACGCCCCGTTCACGGGCGCAGCCATCGGCGAATATTTCCGCGACACGGGCCGCCCGGCGCTGGTCGTCTATGATGACCTGAGCAAGCAGGCCGTGGCCTACCGCGAAGTGTCGCTGCTGCTGCGCCGGCCGCCCGGCCGCGAAGCGTATCCGGGCGACGTGTTTTACCTGCACAGCCGCTTGCTGGAGCGCGCCGCCAAAATCAACGCCTCGGACGAGATTGCGCGCAACATGAACGATTTGCCCGAGAGCCTGCGCCCGCTTGTCAAGGGCGGCGGCTCGCTCACGGCGCTGCCGCTGATTGAGACGCAGGCCGGCGACGTGTCGGCGTACATTCCGACGAACGTGATTTCCATCACCGACGGGCAGATATTCCTCGAAACCAACCTCTTCAACTCCGGCGTGCGGCCCGCCATCAACGTGGGTATCTCGGTGAGCCGGGTGGGCGGCAACGCCCAGATTAAGAGCATGAAGAAGGTGGCCGGCACGCTCAAGCTCGACCAGGCCCAGTTCCGCGAGTTGGAGGCGTTCGCCAAGTTCGGCTCCGACCTCGATGCCTCGACCAAGCTCACCATCGAGCGCGGCCGCCGCAACCTGGAAATTCTCAAGCAGGCGCAATACTCGCCCGTGAAAGTGGAGGACCAAGTGGCCATCATTTACGCCGCCACCAATGGCCTGCTCGACACCGTGCCCGTGAACCGGGTGCGCGAGTTCGAAAAGGAGTTCGGCACGGTCCTCAACTCGCGTTTTCCCGACGTGCTAAAGGCCCTGAAGGCCGGCAAGCTGGAAGACGCCGGCACCAAGGCCATCCGC
>JANXNW010000227.1 GCA_025353905.1 Hymenobacter sp. | reverse complement strand
GGTCGAGGTCGAACACTCCGCGGTCGAGCAGGCGCAGCGCCACGTAGGCCAGCATCGCCTTGCCCAGCGAAGCCCCCTCGAAGGTGGTTTGCGCCGTGACGGGCAGCGGACTACCCGCCTGCCGGACTCCCAGGCTGTACACCTGAGTCGCCCCGCGCCGGGCATAAACCAGCTGCATCCCCGGCACGCCCGCCCGCCGCATCAGCGCGGCGAGCGTGTCAGGAGAAGGCAGGGCTTGCGCCCGCCCGGACAAAGTGATGAGCAGCAAGCCGAGGCTAATGAGGTAGCGCATGGTAACCTGTGCTTTATGAAGGGAAAAACCACTGATGATGTCGGAGAGCACTACGCTTTCCAACCGATAGGTGAGCCAGACTCATGCGCGGGCTCGCAGAGTCCGCGCTACGCCGTTCAGCCGCCGAAGCCGCCGCCCCCGCTCGGCGCGCTCTCAATCTTGCCCGATTTCGCTTTACTGGCCCCGATGAACCAGGTGAAGCCCAGCCAGCCGACGCGGGTTTCGGGCTTGGTGAAGTAGGTGGCGCGCAGGCCGGGCGCGTCCACGACGGCCTGGCGCACTTGGGTGTCGAAGATGTCCGACACGCGCAGCGTGAGCGCGGCGCGCGAGCCAAACAGGCGCTGGCGCAGGGCGATGTCCACGCCGCCCTGGGGCAGCTGGCGGCCCTGGGCGGTGAGCACCGTCGAGCGCACCGAGCCGGTGAGCTGCACGTCGAGCGTGGGCGTGGGCTGGAAATTCTGGTTGAGGCGCGCGTCGGCGGCCCAGGCGGCGCGGGCGTTGGCTTGCAGGGCGTTAGTTTGCAGCTCGGCCCGATAAACCGAGCCGCTGGCCTGTACCCGCCACCACTTCGTGAGGGGCTGGGCGTAAGTGAGTTCGAGACCCAGGTTGGTGGTCGAGCCGAAGTTCTGGTAGGTCTCGGCCACGACTAGCCCGGCGGCGGGGTTGAGGCGGGTAGCCAGGGTATCGACGGCGCGCAGGCGCTGAATGGCACCCTGGGTGAAGCGGACGAAAGCCGTCGCCGTCAGGCTAAGTCCGCTGGGCTGATTCCACTGGTAGCCCAGCTCCAGGTTGTGCGAAAACTCGGCCCGCAGCGCCGGGTTGCCCAGCCGGTACGTGCGCGGGTCCGAATACAGCGGCACGGCCAGCTGCTGCATGAAGCCGGGCCGGTTCAGCCGCCGCGCGTAGCTGAATTGCAAGCGTCGGGGCCGCTCGCCGCCGCTGGCCGAATCCGCCTGGCCCAGCCCCCGACCGATAGTCAGGGTCGGAAACAAGCCGAAGTAATCGAGCCGGAAATCAGCCCCGCCGCCCGCCCCGCCCGCCAGCAGCCCGGCCGCGCCGGCCACGCGGGTGTCTTCGGCCCGCAGCCCGGCCTGGGCCTGCCAGAGTTGCTTCGGCCCCCAGCTGCGATGGTAGGTGCCGTAGCCGGCCGCCACGAGCTGGGCAAAATCGTAGGTGTACGAGCGCTGCAAGTCCGGCCGAAACTCGCCGCCGGCCTGCTGGCTGCTCAGCTCCGAAGTGCCGACGTTGGACTGGCGCTCGGCTTTCAGCCCCGCTTCGAGCTTGCCCTTATCACCGGCCAGCGGGTGTACGTAGTCCACCTGCCCGAACAAGACGTTGAATTTCACCCGGATATCCTGCTGCCAGCCCAGCAGTCCGCCGCCGTTTACGGTCTGTCTTATCGGCACGGTGGCATCGACGAGCGCGGCCCCGGCATCGGCCGTCAGCTCGCGGCCCGCGTGGGCTGCCCAGGTGCGGCGGTAGCTCACCGAGCTTTGGCCCACCGGCACCCGCACGGCCACGCGCTGCTCGCCGGTCTGGGTG
The DNA here is from genome assembly GCA_025353905.1 of Hymenobacter sp. Taxonomy (GTDB): domain Bacteria; phylum Bacteroidota; class Bacteroidia; order Cytophagales; family Hymenobacteraceae; genus Hymenobacter. Next base: position 7,950 of record JANXNW010000227.1, on the reverse strand, counting down.
GCCAGCGGCTGGCCGGGGGCTTGCGTGGTCAGCAGCTGGGTGTTGCGGCTGTCCTCGCGCTCCAGGTGCGGGTTCATTTCCAGGCTCAGGCTCTGTTCCTTGCTCAGCTCGTAGTCGAGGCCCAGGCTCAGCTCGTGGCGCTGGCGGCGCTCGCGGCCCTGGCCCGACTGCGTGGTCTGGGCGGGGCCGTCCGGCAGCTGAGCGGCCTGGCTGGTGGTGGTGGTTTCGCGGTAGGTCTGGTCCTGGCGGTCGTAGCTCAGGCGCCAGTTGGCCCGCTGGCGCTTGTGGTTGAGGCTCAGGTTGGCGAAGTACTTATCGGCGGTGCCGAAGGTCAGGCTGGCTTGGCCGTTCACGCCCGGCCGCTGGTTTTTCTTGGTGATGATGTTGATGACGCCCGTGCCCTGGGCATCGTACTTGGCCGACGGGTTGGTCATAATCTCAATCTGGGAAATGCGCGAGGCCGGAATCTGGTCCAGGCTCTGCCCGCCGCCGCCGCCGTTGCTCACGCCAGCCGGCTTGCCGTCGAGGAGGATGGTCAGGTTCGAGGACCCGCGCAAACTCACCGCGCCGCTCGCGTCCACGGCCACCGAGGGCACGTTGCGCAGCACGTCGGTGGCCATGCCGCCCACGCTGGCCAGGTCCTTCTCCACGTTAATCACCGTCTTGCCCAGCTCCTGCTGCACGAGGGCTTTCTCGCCGGTAACCTTGACTTCGGCCAGTTGCCGGGTGGCGGCCCGCAGCCGCAGCGCGCCCAGGGCCAGCGCGCTTTGGCCGGGCAGCACCCGCACGGCCTGGCTCAGGTTGCCGTAGCCCAGGGCCAGCACCCGCAGCCGGTAGTCGCCGGCCGGCACGTCGGCCAGCGCAAACGCGCCCGCCAGCGTGGTTTGGGCGCTGGTCACCAGGCTGGTATCGGCCGCGCCGGCCCGCCGCAACAGCACCGTGGCGAAGGGCAGCGCCTCGGCCGTGGTGCCGTCGAGGGTCGTGCCGCTGAGCGTAGCGCGGCCGGCGGCTGGTGAGGCAGCGGCCGGCACCGGGGCGGTTTGGGCGCGGCTGGCTCTCGGCGCGCTCAGGCTGAGAATACTCAGGGTGCTCAGGGCCGGCAAGCAGCTTGTTTTCAAGAAGTAACGCATGGTGAAAGGGGAGAAGGAAGGGTTTGGAAAAAGGCAAGGCGGGGCCGTTCCCGGCCGGCGGCGGGTTTTAGAAATCGGAATCAGTTTTGAGGAGGATGGAGGCTCAGCGAGCCGTCGGACCCATGAGTTGGGTCAGCAGCCCGTCGAGGGCGGTCGGTTGGGCGGGCGGGCAGCCGGGCTCAGCAGCAACCCGGATAGCGGCAGTAGCAGGCGTTTCATGGGTGAAGGAGAAAGGATGAAAGCGGGTAGGTTTCGACTCAGCGAGTTCTCGTGTAGACTCAGTACTTGGTGTTTGACAGAACAAATGTACAACAGGTACTTTGTTTAGCAAGGTAGTGTCAGAATAAAATTTCGTTAAATTGCTCTGGTGACGCGTGGAAGCAGTTTTTTCTCCGAAATATTTTCTAGGCAAGCGGAGTAGTAGGCGGTTTGCCTTTAGCTGCCGGCAAGCCGGGGCTGGTGTTAAGGGACGAGGATAGGCTTGCGCCAGTCGCGGCGGGGCGCGTGGGGTTGGCTTTTGGGGCAGGAGTAGTGCGGGTCTCTGACCCGCTGTCCGTCAACCTAATTGGGCGGGTCAGGGACCCGAACTACTACCTACGCAGCCTGGATGGACAGGCGCTAACCATTCATCCAGGCTGTGGTACGGTCTTGTGCGAGCGCCACCTGCCGCTGGGACGACCGCATGGCCACGGTGGTAAGTGCCGCTCGGAGGCACTCAACCGATGCCCTGGCTGGCCCCGGCCCCGTATCTTCGCCCTTTGCTACGAGCGTACCATTTTGGCGGGGCCAAACGAGCCGGCCCCCACTGTCTCCCCCGGCGTTTCGTTTTATATTCTACCCTTCCATGAAAGACCTACTGACTCCGCGCCCCTGGGTGCTGCTGTCCTTCACGCTGTTGGCCGTGCTGGGCCGGGTGGCGCTGCCCCACTGGCCGCACCTGCCCAACTTCGCGCCGCTCGATTCGCTGGCCCTGTTCGGAGGCGCGTATTTTGCCCGGCGGCACTGGGCCGTGCTCGTGCCGCTGCTCGGCATTTGGCTGAGCGACTTCGTGCTCAATTACCAGTATCTGGGCCACGTCGAGCTGTTTTATTCGGGCTGCTACTGGCAGTACGGCACCTACGCGCTGCTGGCGCTGCTGGCCCACGCGGGCCTGCGGGGCCGGGTGGCGGCGGGGCGCGTACTCGGGGCCGGACTGGGCGCGGCGGCCGTGTTTTTCCTGATTACCAACTTCGGCGTGTGGCTCGGTTCGACTACCTACCCTCAGACCGGGGCCGGGCTGCTGGCCTGCTACGCGGCCGGGCTGCCCTTCATCACGCATTCGGTATTGAGCAACCTGTTCTACTGCACGGTGCTGTTTGGCGGGTTCGAGCTGGTGCAGCGGCGCTTTCCGGTGCTGGCGTATGGGCGGCCGGTGCATCTGGCTCGCGCTTAATGAGAGGTGAGACTTTGGGAAGTGAGACATGAGACCCTCGCCTGGAAAATCTCATGTCTTACTTCTCACCGTCTCATGCCTCACACTTTGCCAATGACTGCCTTTTCAGTACCCGTCCCACGCCCGCTTGACCTGACGTTGGCCGGTGCTATCGAGCAGAAAATCAACCAGAAAACTAAGCCCCTGGGCGCGCTCGGGCAGCTCGAAGACCTGGCCCGGCAGGTGGCCCTGGTGCAGCAAACCCTGACGCCCGCCCTGCGCCGGCCCCACCTGCTGGTATTTGCCGCCGACCACGGCCTCGCCGCCGAGGGCGTAAGCGCCTACCCGCCCGACGTCACCCACCAGATGGTGCGCAACTTCGCCGCCGGCGGGGCCGCCATCAACGTATTTTGCCGCCTGCACGGCCTCACGCTGCGCGTAATCGACGCCGGGGTGCGCGGCTCGTTCGCCGACCTGCCCGCCGTGCGCGACCAGAAAATTGCCGAGGGCACCCACAACGCGCTCCACGGCCCGGCCATGAGCGCGGCCGAGTGCCAGCAAGCCCTGCGCCTGGGCGCGGCCGCCGTGGACGAAGTAGCTGCTACTGGCTGCAACGTGCTGGGCCTGGGTGAGATGGGCATCGGCAACACGAGCGCGGCGGCCCTGCTGCTGCACTGCCTCACGGGCCAACCGCTGGCCGAGTGCGTGGGCCGTGGCACTGGCCTCGACGCGGCCGGGCTGGCCCGCAAGCAAGCCGTGCTGGCCGCCGTGCTGGCCGCCCACCCCACCCTCAACCACTCCGACCCGCTGGCCGTGCTCGCCACGTTCGGCGGCTTCGAAATTGCGCAGCTCACCGGGGCCATGCTACGAGCCGCCGAGCTGGGTATGCTGCTGCTCATTGATGGCTTCATCGCCTCGGCGGCGCTGCTCGTGGCCTGGCGGCTGGCTCCGTCCGTGTTGCCCTACTGCGTGTTCAGCCACGAGTCGGCCGAGGGCGGGCACCCGCACCTGCTGCGGGTGCTCGGCGCGCGGCCCCTGCTGCGTCTGGGCCTGCGTCTGGGCGAAGGCACCGGCTGCGCCCTGGCCTACCCACTGTTGCAAGCTGCCGTCGCGTTTCTCAACGAGATGGCCTCGTTTGAGAGCGCGGGCGTGTCGGGGGGAGAGATTTAGTGCTTAGTGCTTGGTGCTTGGTGCTTAGTGCTTAGTACTTGGTGCTCGGTGCTCGGTTATTGCGAGCACAGCACAGCAATCGCACCTATTGAGCGTGCAAGACGAGCTTATTATCAAGCAAGCACCAAGCCCAAGCACTGAGCACCAAGCACCAAAAATGCGCCACCAGCTCCACGTATTTCTCACGGCCGTCATGTTTTACACCCGGCTGCCGTGCCCGGCCTGGGTGGACCATTCGGAGGAGCTGCTCAATGAGGCGACGGTGTATTTCCCGGTTATCGGCTGGCTGGTGGGCGGCGTGGCCTGGGCAGCCTATACGGCCGCCGGCTGGCTCTTTGGCAACACCGACGTGGCCCTGCTGCTGAGCCTGATAGCCAGCGTGCTGCTCACGGGCGCGTTTCACGAAGATGGCTTTGCCGACGTCTGCGACGGCTTCGGCGGGGGCTGGACGCGGGAGCGCATCCTGGAAATCATGAAGGACAGTCGCCTGGGCACTTACGGCGCGGCCGGGCTGGGGCTGCTGCTGGCCCTCAAGCTCGGGGCCTTGCGCGGCTTGCCGCCCGCGCTGGTGGGGCCGGCCCTGCTGCTGGCCCACCCGCTGAGCCGCGCCACGGCCCTGAGCTGCATTTTCAGCCACGACTACGCCCGCGCCAACGACACCGACGGCAAGGCCAAGCCGGTGGCCAAAAAGCTGGGCCGCGCCGCGCTGGCTACCGGCCTGCTGCTGGGCGCGCTGCCGCTGCTGGCCTGGGCCGCCTGGACCGGCCGGCCCGCCGTGCTGTGTCTGGTGCTCGTGCTGGCGGCCGTCAAGTGGTACCTGGCCCGCTACTTTCAGCGCTGGATTGGGGGCTACACCGGCGACTGCCTCGGGGCCATTCAGCAAGTGGCCGAGGTAAGCGTGTACTTGTTTTTGCTAGCCGGCCGCGCCTGGTGTTTTTGCTGATGGAGCTTTATCTGATTCGCCACACGGCCGTGCTCGCGCCCGGCCTCTGCTACGGCCACCTCGATGTGCCGCTGGCCGACTCATTCGCGGCCGAAGCCGACCAGGTACGCCTGCATCTGCCCCCGCTTAGCAATTCTGGTGGCCCCAACGCGCCCGCCTGGCGCGTACTGAGCAGCCCCGCCACCCGCTGCCGCCGCCTGGCCGAAGCCCTCTGGCCCGCCGCTGCTGGCGGGGCTACTGACATCGCCAGTGCCGCTGCGCCGTCCATCCTGCTGGAGCCGCGCCTGCGCGAGCTGCACTTTGGCAGTTGGGAAGGCCGGCCCTGGGCCGAGCTGCCGCCCGCCGAGCTGAACCCCTGGATGGCCGATTTCGTGAACCAGGCTCCGCCCGGCGGCGAGTCGTTCGCCGAGCTGCACGTGCGCATCGGCGAATTGTTATCCGAGCTGCTGGCCGCGCCGCCCGCCGGCCCGGTGGCGCTCGTCACCCACGCCGGGGCCGTGCGCAGCCTGCTCTGCCACGCGTTGGCGCTGCCGTTGCGGCAGGCGTTTCAACTGGCCGTGGACTACGCCTCCGTGTCGGGTCTGCGGCACGGGCGCGCGGGCTGGGAGGTGCGCTTCGTGAACCGGTAGCGCGGTGTGCCGCAGCGGTTCGAGGCATTATTTCGCGGCTACGCGGCCGCTGAAACTGCTTGCTCCGCCGGATACTCCAACAAATTTTTCACCATGCCCTTGAAAATAATGCCATGGAAGGGCAGCACGGCGTACCAGTACATTCGCCCCAATAAGCCGTGGGGGCGGTAGGCGGCGAGCTGTTCCAGGGCGTGGGAGCCGTCGGGCTGGTCCACGATGCGGAATTGCAGCCACGCCTCGCCGGGTAGTTTCATCTCGGCGTAGAGCAGCAGGCGGCGGGTGGCGCGGTCGGCGACGAGCACCCGCCAGAAGTCGAGCGGGTCGCCGGCGCGCAGGTGGTTCGGCGAGCGGCGGCCCCGGCGCAGGCCCACGCCCCCGGCCAGCTTGTCCATGATGCCGCGGATGCGCCAGAGCCAGTCCGTTTTGTACCAGCCGCGCTCGCCGCCGATGCGCCACACGTTGTCGAGCACCTCGCCGACGGGCCGCGTAAACGCCCGCCGCTGCCGGTCGAAAAACATGCCGTTTTTGGGTATCTGAATGGCATCCATGTAGTTCTGGCGCAAGGTGCCGCTGCTCATCGCATCGCTCCAGCTGCTCACCACCTCGTTCTGCTCGATGCGCTGGAAGGCCAGGTGCAGCGCCTGCCGGTAGCTCATGCTTTCGTGCGGAATGACGCGCGAAATATTACGCTCCGGGTCGGCCACGGTGTCGTTCTTGAGGCTCTCGACCAGGCTCTGGGCCAGCGAAAACGTGGTGCTCGTCACTAGGTACAGCCACCACGACGAGAGCCGCGGCGTGAGCACGGGCACGGTCATAATCCAGCGCTTGTGGCCCCGCTCAGCGGCCAGCCCGAGCAGCATCTCGCGGTACGTAAGCACGTCCGGCCCGCCCAAATCGAAGCTCTGGCCCCGGCAGGCGGGGTTATCGAGCACGGCCGTCAGGTAAAACATGACGTCGCGGATGCCCAGCGGCTGGCAGCGCGAGTTGAGCCAGCGCGGCGTCACCATCACGGGCAGCTTCTCCACTAAATCCCGGATTATCTCAAACGAAGCCGACCCGGAGCCGATGATGATGCTGGCCCGGAGCACCGTGAGCCGCTCGGGGTGGTGCCGGGCCAGCACGTGCTCGACGGCCGCCCGCGAGCGCAGATGCACGCTCAGGGCGCGGTCGTTGGCGATGCCCGAGAGGTAAATCACCTGCCGGGCCGGGGTGCGGTCGAGGTAGTCGGCGAAGTGATAGGCCGATTCCTGCTCCAGCTTGAAAAAATTCTTGTCGTGCCCGCTCATCGAATGCACCAGGTAATAAGCCGCGTCGATGTCGAGGGGCAGCTTTTCGAGGCTGGCTGCGTCGAGTAAGTCGGCCTCCACCAAACTCACCTGCGCGTGCCGGGCGGCGGGCAGCGTGTCGGGCAAACTAAAGCGGCGCGCATCGCGCACGAGGCAGACGACCTCGTGGCCGGCCTCGGCCAGCACCGGCAGCAGCCGCTGCCCGATGTAGCCGGTGGCCCCGGTAAGCAGAATTTTCATGGGCGGGGTGGGGGAGAAGTGTCAAGGCTAGTGCGCGTTAGCTCGCCGCCCGGGTCACCTCACCCCCTAGCCCCCTCTCCAAAAGAGAGGGGGGACTAATTGTAGTTCTAGCTTCTAGTCAAACGTCTGTTTTAAGGCTAGAACTAGAAACTAGTCCCCCCTCTCTTTTGGAGAGAGGGCTAGGGGGTGAGGTGACCCGGGCGGCGAGCACATACACGAACCTGAAACTCAGCGTAAGGTAAGAACGCCCGCCCGCCCGCCTTGTTTGCCGCGCCCGCCCGCGCCGTTTCAGCACGCATCTTTGCCCTATGAAAAACCTCTTACTACTTACCCTCGCCGCCGCCCCGCTTCTCCCGCTGGCCGCCCACGCCCAAACCCTGACGGCCCCGGCTTTGAGCCCGGCCACGCGCATTCGGCAGAGCTTCTCGACTTCGTACATCGACCTGAGCTACTCGCGGCCGTCGCTGCGGGGGCGGGTGGCCTTTGGGCAGCTCGTGCCGCTGGGCACCGTCTGGCGCACGGGAGCCAACACGGTGACGAAGGTGCGCTTCGGGGAGGAGGTAAAAGTCGGCGGGCAAGTCGTGGCGGCCGGCACCTACGCGCTGCTCACCATCCCCGGCGAGCGGCAGTGGACGTTTATTCTCAACCGCGACACGGCCCAGTGGGGCACCTATGAGTACAAGCAGGCGCTCGACGTGCTGCGGGTGCCGGCCACGCCGAGCCGATTGGCCGCCCCGGTCGAGACGATGGCCCTCACCGTCGAAAACCTGCGTCCCGACGCCGCCGACCTTGTTCTGAGCTGGGACCGCGTCCGCGTAGCGCTGCCCCTCACCGCCGACCCCGACCGCGTAGTGATGGCCCAGATTAAAGCGGCCATGCTCGGCGAAAAGAAGCCCTATATCACCGCCGCGCAGTACTACTACAACACTGGCAAGGACCTCACGCCCGCCCTGGGCTGGGTCGAGGAGTTCATCAAAGCTAACCCGACTGAATACTACGGTTACTATTGGAAGGCTAAGCTGCTGCAAAAGCAGGGCAAAAAAGCCGAAGCCATCGCCGCCGCTACTAAGTCCTTGGAACTGGTGGCCAGCGACAAAAACGAGGTGTCGAAAGCCGAATACACCCGTCTGAACCAGGAGGT
>JANXNW010000132.1 GCA_025353905.1 Hymenobacter sp. | reverse complement strand
TTGGCAACAAGGTCGAGCGCGACTTCTACGGCCCCTACTACCAGGAGAAGTCGTCGAACGCACTTAACTGGTGTGATTGCTTCGCTGCGCTCGCAATGACGGACGTTTTGAGTAAGCCCTATTGTTGATTGACACCTGTTGAATGAGACTTGAAACCAAGCTGGGCCTCTTCAACGGCCTGTCGAAGCTACTGCTGGTGATGCTCGGGGCGCTGCTGATTCCGCCCGTGGTGCAGCGCGTGGCCGTGGCCCACACCGACGAGCGTCTGCAAGCCCAGAAGCAGCTGCTGCTGCGCCGCATCGGGCACGGCCAGGGATTGGCCCGGCTGCAAGCGGCGCTGGCTCCTGGCCGCGCCGACACGGGCGCCGGCTCGCTGCTGCTGCGCGATGAATTCGTAACGCTCACCGTGCTGCCCGCCGCCGGGTCCGGCTTGATAGCCGGCTCGCCCACCGTCCCGCCCGCCCCGGCTATCGAGCGGGTATTCGAGGAGCCGCGCACGCTGGGCCGCCCGGCCGAGGACTTTCGCATTCTGCGCTACGAAGCGCCACTGCCCGATATCGGAGCTGCCGGATTTTCTGGGGTTTCTGGAATTTCTGGGGTTAGGGCCGCCGGGCGCTACCGCCTCGAAATTGGCTCGTCGCTGGCTACCATCGAGCTGCTCACGGCCACGCTGCGGCGGCTCGCGCTGTGGGTGCTCGTGGCCGGGGCCGGGCTCACCGTGTTTACCGACGCGGCCTTCGCTCGCCACCTGCTGCGGCCCTTGCGCGAATTAATCTCGCGTAAGCTGCGCGGCATCCGGCTGCCGGGCGAGTTCTCGTTCGAGCGCCTCGACACCAACACCACCGATTTTCGGCAGCTCGACGACTCGCTCTCGGCCCTGATGCGCCAGTTGCAAGCCTCGTTTGAGAAGGAGCGCGACTTTATGAGCAACGTGAGCCACGAGCTGCTCACGCCCACCAGCATCCTGCAATCGCGCTTCGAAAATATGCTCCAGGACCCCACCCTGCCCGAAACCCACGCCGCCCAAATCGTGGAAAGCCAGCGCAACCTCTACCGGCTGCGCAATACCGTGCGGACGCTGCTGCTCATCGCCAACATCGAAAACGAGCAGTACCTGCGCCACGAAAGCGTGAGCCTCTCCGTCACGGCCCACGAGGTGGCCGAGGAGCTCGACGACCGCCGCCAGCAGCGCGGCATCCGGCTTGACATCGACCTGGAGCCCGACTACACCGTGCCCCGCGCCAACGCCACGCTGCTGCACACGCTGCTGCGCAACCTGCTGGCTAACGCCATCAAGTACAACCACGCCGACGGGCACGTCCGCATACTGGGCCGCCCCACTCCTACCGGCGGCTACGAGCTGCGCGTAGAGGACGATGGCCCCGGCATCGCCCCGGAAAACCTGCCGCTGCTCTTCGACCGCTTCCGCCGCTTCACGGCCGGCGGCTCAGCAGCGCCGGAAGGCTACGGCCTGGGCCTGCCCATTGCCCAAACCATCGCCCAGTTTCACGGGGCCACACTGCGCGTAGAGTCGGCGGTGGGCCGGGGCGCGGCGTTCGTGGTGGCGTTTATTAGCTGATTGCGCGGCCGCTGCCAACGTTTGTGTCGAAGCTAATTTCGGCTTCGGAACCTACAAGCTGACCGACAAATTAAGCTGCCCGCCCAGGCCCACTTCTACAATTCGTTGCAGCGTGGAGAGGCGCACTTCCTTGATGTTGTTTTCGATACGCGAAATGTAGGCTTTGTTGGTGCCGCAGCGCGCGGCGAGCTGCTCCTGGGTCAGGCCCTTTTTGAGACGGGCTTCGTGCAGCAGCGCCCCCAGCTTAAACGCTTCGAACCCCTGCTCCAGTTTATCGCGCTTGGGGGTGCCGGGCTGGCCATAGTGCACTTCTTTGAACTGGTCGAGGGTGCGCAGGTTAGGTTTTGTCTTCATAATAAGCAGCTTTTAATAACTCGGCTTTTTTTATTTCCGCCCGCGGCGTCTTCTGCGATTTTTTATGAAAGCCGTTGAATAAAACTACCAGCTTTCCTTCGTCGAAGCAGCAAAAGATGCGGAAGATGTCGCTTGCTTGCTGCACCCTGATTTCGTAGAGACCCGTGGTGCCCTCCAAATGCTTCAGATAGGTTTCGGGGATGGTATCGAGCTGTTCAATTAGTTCTAAAGTCCAGACAATCTTGTCGCGTACTTTAGGCCGCTGCCGAATGAAGAACTCATCGAAATAAGTTTTGTAGAAAACGATGGTGCGTTTTTTACCTGGCATTCCACAAAGATAACCTGGTTGCCTGAACCGGCAACTCCTTTCCTGCTCTCGCTGTCGCAGCTCACCCCAACGCTCCTCGCACCTGGGCCACGCGCTCGGCCACGGAGCCGTCGAGCAGGGTATACGCAATGCCCAACAGGTCGAGCTGCAGCAAAATAGCGCCGTGCTGAAACTGACGCAGCGCTTCGGGGCCGCGCCAGCCGTCGGCCTCGAATGGCACCGTGGGCTGGCACACGAAGGTGCGGGCGTAGCGCCCGGCGCTGGCGCGGGCCAGCGCTTGCAGGGCCGGGTCGCAACGGTGAAAATAGTAGTAGGAATAGAGCGCCGTGGTGGCCGCGTTGGTGTCGCACACGAGCCAGCCGCGCGCCCGGTGCGCGGCCGCGTCCTCCATTTCTACTTGGCGGCGGCCGATGGCGAGCAGGTCCTCAAACACCAGTGCGCCGTGTTTTTGCTCGGTGAGCAGCCGGCCGTATTCGGGCACCCAGACCGTGCCCAGCGCTTCCGCCAGCGCCTGGCTCAACGTGGTTTTGCCGCTGCTTTCGGCCCCCAGCAGCACCAGACGCGGAATGACAACGGGAATTGAATTGCTCATAAGCGACTGACATAAAGCGACGTGTGGCGGCCACGCTACTCCGCCCGCACCTCGTCCTGCCGCAGCTCGCGCCGGACGTAGCGCAGCAGCAGGTAGCGACGGGTGGGCGCATCGTAGCGCAAGGCCACGCCGACACCGGTGCTGGGCCAGACCGTGCCCAAGCCCAAGCCAGCGCCCAGCGGCCGCCCCCGGCCATCAAACAAGCTGACCTGACCAGGGAGCGCTTCGGTCAGGGCCAGCACGTGGTTATCCGCCCCGAAAGTAAACCACTGCACCCGCTGCTCGCCCGAGCTGAGCGCGAGCCGCCGCAACAGCAGCGCGCCGCCGCCGGGGCCAAACACGTCGAGCTGGCCGCCGTCCTGGCGCACGACCACGAAGGAAGCGCCCGTCCCACCCGTCCCACCCACTCCACTCGTCTCGGCTGGCACGAGCCGGAAGGTAGCCGTGCGGCTCCAGGTGGCGATGCGGCGGCGGGCGAGCACGTCGCCGCTCAGGCTCAGGCTCAGCAGCTCGCCGTGCTGATTGACGAGGCGCAGCGTGCTGCCAGCCAGCGTGGCCCCGGCCGTAGCCAGCGCCGGCCCGGCCAGCCGCGCCCCGGCGCTGACCGGAAAACCGGGATAGCGCCCGCCGGCTTCGTCAAACGCGTACACGTAGCCGTTGGTGAGGGCCGCCACTACCACCTCGCGCCCGCCCACGCTCAGCAGCAGCGGCGGGCCGGCCAGCGGCGCTTCGAGCCGCCGCGGCCAGCCAGCAAAGCGCCGGCCCCGGGCATCGAGCAGCAGCAGCTCGTTGGCGGTGGTGGCGACTACCAGCCGGGCCGAGCCGGCGCTACCCACCACGGCAGCCACGGTGACCGAATCGGGCAGGTTGAGCGGAAAACCGGGCGCTTCGCTCCCATCAGCTGGGCTGAGCCAGTGCAAGCGGTGGGCGGTGGCCAGCAGCAGTCGGCCCCGCCAGAGCTGGGGTCCTGCCCCCACCACGAGGCCGGGCAGGCTATCGGCCCAGGCCGTGGTCCAGCCCGCGGCCGCACCTGGCCGCCTCACCAAGGCTCTGAGCACACCAGCCGAGTCGGCCAGCAGCACGGCCGGCGCGTCAGCGGCGGCAATCGGGGCAGCAAACTCGGCCGTCGCTGGCGGGTTGGTTGGTTGAATGGCTGATTGGTTGGCCGGCAGCAGCAGCGGCTGGCCGGCCAACGGCTGACGGAACCGCGTTGCCGCGCCCCCGCCGGCCGCTAGGGCAGGGTCGGCCGTGCTGAGCGGGGCGGGGCGGCGCAGCAGCAGCTGCGCGTGGTACTGGCTGCCGGGGCGCGTTTCTTCGGACGGGGCAGCGGGCGGCACGAGCTGCCAGGCCAACTGCGGAAAATAGCGCAGCAGGCTTTCATTGCGCAGCAGCTCGGCCCGATTGGCTTCGGCCAGGCTGCCGAGCAGCGCGTTCCAGCCCAGGCGCAAGTCGGCCAGCACCGTGAGCCGGGCCGCCGGCTGGGCCTGCTGCAAAAGCGCGACCTGCGCCGCCGAACGGCTCCAGACCCGCCCGGCGGCTACCTCGGCCAGGTAGCCGCGCATTGTGGCCTCGTCGCCCAGGGCCAGGTAACCGTCTACGAGCGCCACGCTCCCGGTCGGGCCACTGCCGGGGGGCGCGTCCGTGGTCGCCAGCTCGCCCAGCACCTGGCTTTCAGCGAAGCCCGCCGCGTAGAGCACGTAGCCGCTCACCCGCCCAAAGGCCGGCGATACTCGGTTTAGTCGCCGCAGCCGGGCCAGCCAGCGGGCCGTGCGGGCCGGCACCCGGCAGCGGCGCAGCGCCACGCCCGCCGGGGCCACGCCCGGCGCCGACGCGGCCAGGTATACCAGCGCGCCCCCCGGCTCCAACCCAGCCCGCAAGCTGTCGAGCGCGCCAGCGCGGGCCGCGCTCCCGGCCGAATCAGGCGCGGTCCCGGCTCTGGGCGCGCCCGAAAACGGCGACGGCGCGGGCGCGGATACCCGCAGCTGCCCGCCTACGGCCAGCACCAGCGCCGCGCGCAGGGGCAGCACGTCGGCCAGCGGGTGCAGAGACGCGGCGGGCTGCCCCGCCAGCTGCCGCTGCCAGGCACCGGCCGGGTCGGGGTTGGCGAAGCCGGTGAGCGTGAGCTGACCAGGCCCAAATTGCAAGCCCAGCAGCGCCTCGCCCGCCAGGCCGGCCGCCTGGTCGAGCCGGGCGTGGGTGCCCGGCTGAAAATACACGTCGAGCAGGCCCGGCAGGCGCCGGAAATTGACGAGCAGCGTGGCATCTACCCCAGGCAGCCGCAGTAAGTCGGTCGGCCCAAAGCCCGCCTGCCCGGTCGGCTGGTCGGGCTGGTTGAGGCGCCGCACGACGGCCTCCACGAGCGCCGCCGACGTGCTCATCACCAGGTGGTTGCGGTAATTGAGTACCGTGAGTGCGCCGCCCGCCCGGGCCGTAAGCACTTGCAGGTCGTAGCCCTCGTAGCGGCGGGTGCGCAGCGAGTAGCGCGGGTCGCGGCCCAGCGCTTCGAGCAGGCCCCGCGCCCGGCGGTAGTCGAGTACGCTGCCCAGCGGCACCTGCACCAGCGCATCTACCTGCCGCGGCCCCGTCTGGTGCCAGGAGGTGAGCACCAATTGCCGGCCCAGCAAATCGAGCAGGCCCCGGCGCCGACTGCCGGGCCGCCCGCCGCTGTCGAGGCTGTCGGCCAGCGCGAACACCCCGGCCAGCTGCTGGGCCGCGCGCGTCGCGCTGAGCTTGTCCCAAAGGCCGGCTTCCTGCAAGCGGCGCACCAGGGCGGGGTGGTCGCGGGTGGTGAGCACGAGCACCGCATCGGTCGGCACCAGGGCGTAGGGGTCCAGGGGCCGGGCGGCCAGGGTCCGGCGGTAATAGACGTAGGTGGCCAGCGTCAGCAGCAGCAAGGCGGCCGTCAGCCCGGCCAGCAGCTGGCGGTTCATGGCCGTAAAAGTAGGGCGGGCGGCCACGGCCTCCCCGCACGAAGCACAGCGGTGTAATGAGTAACTGCTGTTACGCACGGCTCAAACCCCGTTGGGGTTTGAGCCGTGCGTAACAGCAGTCGGTAGAACTCTCGCGGCCGTGATGTGCATAAACTGCCACCAAGCCTTCCCGTTGCAAACGAGCCCCCGACCCGTTCTTTGGCAAAAATACCGTATTCTACATGAGCCCCACTCCCCTACCCGTAACTGCGCCCGCCACTGCCGCCCCTACCCAGTTCCGCCGCGCGCTTACGCTCTTCGATGCCGTGATGCTGGTGACCGGCTCCATGATTGGGTCGGGCATTTTTCTGGTTTCGGCCGACATCAGCCGGCAGGTGGGCTCGGCGGGCTGGCTGCTGGTGGTGTGGCTGCTCACGGGCCTCATTACGATGGCCGGGGCCATCAGCTACGGCGAGCTGGCGGCCATGTTCCCCAAGGTGGGCGGGCAGTACGTGTACCTGCGTGAGGCTTTTGGCAAACTCACCGCATTTCTCTACGGCTGGACGCTGTTTCTGGTGATTCAGACCGGCGTTATCGCGGCCGTCGCCGTGGCTTTCGGCAAATTTACGGGGGTGCTGCTGCCCTGGTTTTCGGTGAAGAATATCCTGTTTTCCGCGCAACTGGGCGGCTGGGATTTTAAATTCTCGACCGTACAATTGCTGGCTATCGCGCTCATCGTGGGCATTACGGCCATCAATGCGCGCGGCGTGCAGGCGGGCAAGCTCATCCAGAACGTGCTCAGCTCGACCAAGCTCGTGGCCCTGGCGCTGATAATTATTTTCGGGTTGCTGCTCGGGGCTAACGCCGACGCCGTGCAGGCCAATTTCCACGACCTGTGGACAGCCACGCGCTCGCCGGCGCCGGGCACTACCGGCCCGAGTGGCTTGCCGCTGAACCTGGGCGGACTGATTTTCGCCATCGGCATGGCCATGACGGGCTCGCTCTTCTCGTCCGACTCGTGGAACAACATTGGCTTCGCGGGCGAGGAGATTCAGCGCCCCGAGCGGACGCTCGTGCGCAGCATGGCCCTGGGCACGGCCATCGTCACGGCGCTTTACATTTTGATTAACGTGGTGTACCTGCTCGTGCTGCCGCTCCACGGCTCGCCCGAGGCGACGACCCTGGCCGGGCGCGGCATTCAGTATGCCACCGACGACCGCGTGGCCACCGCCGTGGCCGAAGTCGTGCTCGGCGGCATCGGGGCCCGGCTCATGGCCGTGCTCATCATGCTCAGCACGTTCGGGGCCAACAACGGCATTATCCTGAGCGGGGCGCGGGCCTATTTTGCCATGGCCCAGGACGGGCTGTTTTTTCCCAGCCTGGCGCGCCTCAACCGGGCCGGGGTGCCCGGCCGGGCCCTGTGGGCGCAGGCGCTCTGGGCCAGCCTGCTGTGTCTGAGCGGCTCGTATGGGCAGCTGCTCAACTACGTCATGTTCTCGGTTATCCTCTTCTATATCATCACCATAGTGGGCATTTTCGTGTTGCGCCGCACCCGGCCCGAAGCCCCGCGCCCCTACCGCGCCTGGGGCTACCCCGTGCTGCCGGGCCTCTACGTGGGGCTGGCCTCGGCCTTCTGCCTGATACTGCTGCTGGCCCCCGACACGGCCGAATACTCGCGCATCGGCCTGGGCCTGGTCGCGCTGGGCCTGCCCGTATACTGGCTGTTTCGGCGGCGGCTCAGCGGCGCTTCGTAGCAGGCGCTCAGGTGCCGTTCTTACGCACCGCTTTGAGTTAGTTTTGCCGCCCAATGCCCCGCCCTGGCCCCCGACACCTTCTCGACCCTGGCTACTGGTTCAGTGCGCCCCCACCCGGCCCGGGGCACGCTTGCAACCAAACAAGCCGCGCTGGTCCGACAATGAGTTGGGCCAACCGGGGCATTTGCACTGCGCCCTGAAAAGCCCGGGGTCGCGCCCAAGGTCAATCTGGTCCGAAATCAGGCAGCGCGGCGTTGGATTACACCTGTTTGAGAATACATTTGCTCGCATGAGTTAAGGCGCTCAATGGCTTGTGAGTGAAGGTGCTCAATAGGTTGATTTAGACATTACAGTGGCTGCAAAACAACGGTATAAGGGGTTCTTTCTGCCAACGGACCAGTATTGCCAATGCTTGACCAAGTGCTCGCTTATGATAAAAATAACATTTACGCTGCTAATCCTGGCTCTGGTACCGACGTGGTGCTACGGCCAAAATTTATCGGGCACCGTCTTCGAAGACGCCAACTACGGGGGCGGGGCCGGCCGCAGCCTGGCCGCGAGCGGGGCCGGGGCCAGCGCCCGGTCGGGGGCCACGGTCGAGCTTTATGACGCGGCCGGGGCCTTCGTGGCTGCGGCGGTGACGAACTCGGTGGGGGTGTACACGTTAAACCCCGCGCCGGGCACCTACACGGTGCGCGTGGTGTGTAGCACGGTGAGCAGCAGCCGACCCCTGGCGCCTAGTTTCGCACGTGAACCACTGCCGGTGCCCACCTACAACGGAACCACCGACCACGTGGGAGGTGAGGCGCCGCAAAAAGTCGACGCGCCGCTCAATACAAAGGCCCTGCCGCTGGATAGCCTGAATAAGGTCCGCCGAGTGGCCCAAGCCCAAGCCACGGTGACGGTGGGGAATACGCCCGTGACGGGGGTGGACTTTGGCTTCAACTTCGACACGGTGGTGAACACCAACAGCAGCGGGCAGGGCTCCTTGTTTCAGTTTTCAAACAATGCCCACGTACTGGGCGGAGAAAACACCCTGGCGCAGGCGGGTTTCTACGCCAACCAGATTGACTTGGCCGTAGGAGCACCAGTGCCCGCCGTGGCCCTGCCAGGGGGAATCGAAACGAGTATCTTCATGATATCGGACGGACGCGCTCACCCCGGCCTGCGGGCGGGGTTGACCAACCAACTCTCTGCCCAAGGCGTGGCCATCATTAAAATATCTACTAATGGCGTAATAGGTATTGACAACCCAGTGATTCTCAACGGGCTCACGCAGACCTATAACGTGGGCAATACGAACGACGTGCTGCTCGGCTCGGGCGGCACGGTCGGCGTCGACAACCTGCCGCTGCCCCGCCTCAACGGCCCTGAGGTCCGCATACAAAACGGTACGGACACTTATCAAATAATCACCATCAATAAATCGCCGGGCGGAGGCGTCCTGGGTTTTAATATCTGATGTTACGCAGTAGTTTTCTGGTCTAACTACGCTTTTCGATGGCCTGCACGCTAGATTTATACACGGATTACCTCATCAGCTCAACGGGCCAAACGTCGGCCACGGGCCTTTCCCGGCTTTTCGATGGGCAGTTG
>JANXNW010000122.1 GCA_025353905.1 Hymenobacter sp. | reverse complement strand
GTAAGTTCCCGCAGAGGTTCGCGGAGGTTATGCGCAGAGGTTCGCAGAGTCGGGCGACCAGTTGGCGCGGACGCGGCATAAAAGAGGGCCGTGCTATTGCTACCACGGCCCTACGCGAGAAAAGCTGACTCCTGCCCTACCGCTTGCGACGAGCCAGGAGCAGGTTGCTGTTGGTTTGCTGCCAGTTGTAGCCGGTGCCGAAGGGCAGCGGGCGCGGGCGGCGCAGGCTGTCTTGGTAGGCGACGGTGAGGGCGGGCTGGTACTGCTTGGCGAAGAGCGGGATGGGGCGGCGGTAGGTGCCGTAGTACGTGAATTCCCAGCTCTTGCGCGGGAAATATTTCATGGCGATGCCCGAGTCGTCTTGCAAAATGTACTGGCTTTGGTCGAGCACGAGGTTGCGGATTTTCGAGAAGTAGCTCTTGTGCATCAGGTAAGTGGCCGACTTGAGGTAGGTCGTGACCGGGCCGAGGGTGCGGGCGTAGCGCAGGGGCGCGTCTTTGGTGTTGAGCTTGTAGTCGGAGAGGTCGGCCGAGAAATAATAGACGGTTTTGGGCGAGCCATCGGCGGCGCGAAGCTGTAGCTCGGCTCCGGGGATGGTTTTAGCATCGGTACTGGCGCTGGCTGCCTGCAAATTTCCCTCAGCATCGAGCTGCACTTGGCGCACGGCGAGTACCTGGCAATTGGTGCGGGCGGCGAAGAGCATCAGCAAGGGCACGGCCCCGTCGAGGTTCACCGACTTGAGGTCCACGGCCATGTCGTTGGTGCGGAAGAAGCTGAAATTCAGCACCGACCAGAGCGAGGTCTTGACGGCTCGAAATAGGGCCGGGTTGCGCAGCGCGGCCTGGCTCGGTACGCTGCCGACTGGCTCCAAGCCGAAAAGCACGTAGGTGCGGCTGCTGGGGAAGAGCGTGTAGGCGTTCAGGAAATCGGGGCCGCTGAAGGGGTAAAACAGCGTGGTGCTGGCCGCGCGCACCGAATCCAGCTCGCGGGCGGCCCATTTTTCCATGCGGCTGGTGTGGGTGCTGCCGTATCTGGCCCAGCTTTTATCCTGGTCTTTGGCGAAGGCTTGCCAGGCGGGCTGGGCAGCGAGGACGGCGAGCGGGCTGCCCGCTTGCGGAGGCCGGCCGGCGAGGTAAGCGGCCACATTTTGAACGGCGGCCGGCGCGGCGGTGTCGGGGACGGCGACGGCGACCGTATCGGTTTTGGGCGCGGGCTTGTTGGCAGAAGATGCCAGAGAGGGCTTGGCGGTAGCCTTAGCAGTTGGTTTGACAGTGGGCGTGGTGGTTGTGGCTTGCTGCTCAGTGGTGGGGTTGGAGCAGGCGGCCAGCAGGGCCAGGGCAGGTAGCAGACGAAAGCGCATGGGGTTCGCGCGAAGTTTCGCGGAAAGTAAAAAGTGAGGCCGGAAAGGTAAAGCCGGAACCTGAAACCGCTGGTTATTTGACCAAAAGAAAGCAGTAGCGTACTACGCCGGGCGCACCCGCCGGGCAGCAAAATAGACCAGCAGGCCCGCCGCCACGGTAGCCAAGCCGTAAGCCGACTCATGGGGCTTGTCCTTGATGATGAAAGCGAGCGTCCAGGCGCTGAGGGCGAGGAAGAGCAGCGGCGTGAGCGGATAGCCCCAGGCGCGGTACGGGCGCGGCAGCGCGGGCTGTCGCCAGCGCAGCACGAACACGCCCAGCACGGTGAGAAACGTGAACAGGTTCAGCACGAAGCCGGCATAGACAAGCACGGCCTCGAAGTCAGGCTTCAAAATGAATACCAACGTAATGGCCACTTGCAGCAGCAGCGCCCGCACGGGCAGACCGGCCGGGCTGCGGTGGGCCAGCCAGCTCAAGGCGGGCAGGTCCTCCCCCATCGTTTGGACGATGCGCGGGCCGGCGAAAATCATGGCGCTGATGGTGGACACGAGCAGCGCCGCGATGACTCCGCCCGTAAGCCGGCCCAGCGCGGGGCCGAACAGCCAGTTGGCGGCCAGGTAGCCCACTTCGAGCTGCCCGCGCAGCACCCCGACCGGCGCGGCCCGCAAAAACACGAAATTCAGCCCCACATAAAGCACCAACACCACAGCCGTGCCCGTGAGCAGAATACGCGAGAGGTTACGGCCAGGATTGGCGATTTCGCCAGTAAGGTAGGCAGCCGCGTTCCAGCCCGAATAGGCGTAGCTGACATACACCAGCGACACGGCGAAGGTGGGGCTGAACACAACCCGCCAGGCCGCCGCGTCGGGCGCGAACGACAGCGGCTGGGCCTGCCCCAGCACCAGTCCCGCCCCGATGAAGGCCACCAGCACCACCACTTTAAGCGTGGTGATGACCACCTGCAAGCGGCTGCCGGCGCGGGCGCTTCGGCCGTGGACCAGAGCCAGGCCCAACACCACGGCCACGGCCAGCGCCGAGCCGCCACTCAAATTCAGACCCGGCAGCAGCGGAGCGGCCAGCGCCGGCCACACGCCTTGCGCGTAGCGGGCCAGCGCCAGCGAGGCCAGGGCCGTGGGCGCGGCAAAACCGACCGTGGCTGACACCCAGCCCGATAAAAAACCCAGCGCGGGATGATAAATCTCGCTCAGATAATGATACTCGCCGCCCGAGCGGGGCATGGCCGCCGCCAGCTCGCCGTAGCAGACGGCCCCGCACAGGGCGATAGTGCCGCCTACTACCCAGAGCAGCAGCAGCGCGAAGCCGCTCTGCATACCCAGGAGCTGAAAGCCGAGGCTGGTAAAAACGCCCGTCCCGACCATGTTGGCGATGACGATGGCCGCGCCGGTTCGAAAATCCAGCTTGTAAGATGGGGCTTGCACGGCGACAAAGATGCGCCGGTTAGCAGCTTTCAGCTGCCAGTTGTCGGTTGTTCGTTGTCAGTTGTGGGTTGGGGTTTTGCCTTAAAACTGACAACTGGCAGCTAACGACTGACAACTAAAGCGCCTGCAACATCAGCGTCTCAGGCCACTTCCGCTGCGGCTTTGGGCTTTTTGTAGAGCGGCACGGTGCTGCACGGCTCACCGTACATGAGGCTGGCGGCCACCGGCAGCAGCCGCTGCATGATGGCCACGTAGGCGAACGTGGGCACGGGCCGCTCGCCGCAGCCTTTTACCACCAGCTTGGCATCGCGGTAGTCTTCAGGGTCGAGGCCAGCGATGGCTTCCTCGAAAAGCGACTGCTCCAGGGCGGCAAGGTCGCCGAACACGTAGCGGTGGGCGTAGCCTTGCAGCTTGCTGGCCAGCAGCATGTAGGCCCAAGTGGGCACGATGGCATCGGCCGAGCACACGATGGCCACGTTACGGCCGTCGTACTGGCTCCAGTCGTGGGTTTTGATAAATTCGCGGAAATCTTTCTCGCGTAGCATCAGGCCGTGAAAGAGATTATCCTTGATATCGTACACCACGCGCTCGCCTGGGTGAATAAATTCTTCGAGGTTGAGCGTGACAAGGCCGCTGTTGGCGACGCGATTTGTGAAGAGCGGCTCCATATTTTTCAATTATCAATGAGCAATGAGCAATTCTGAATTTACCGGCTGCCTATGAAGACCAAGATTTGCGCGCACTGCCAGGTAGAGGCTACTACCCTGTATCGGATTCAGACTTCGGCGGGTGGTAAGCAGTGGGTTTTCGTGTGCGAGGCGTGCTGTATCAAAGCTAAGCCGCGGCCGGGCTACCGCTACGGCGGCACCTGGCAGGGCTACCGGCACTGAAATCAACTGCCGGGACGAGGCGTAGTCGTGTACACTTCCTTCAAATAAAACGGCTCGTAATAAGCCACGTCCTGAAACTGGCGTTTCTCGAACGCGACCAGCGCCAGCTCGCCCACGCTAACGGCCGAGGGCTGCACATCAGCCAGAAAAACAGCATGGGGGTTGTCTTCGATTAAAACTTGAAGTTTCACGGCCCCGGAACCGAAGAACAACACGGGTTGCTGAGAAAATTGTTCGGCCAGCACGGCGGGGGTGAGCAGCAACGGCGCGGGCGGGGCGATTTCGTGGCCGTCGGCGCGGTAGAGCGCGGTGTAAACCTCGTCGCGGCGGGCGTCGAGCATCGGGGCGTATAGATAATAGTCGGCTCGCGCAGTGCGGGCGGCTACCTGGTGGGCCAGCGCGGGCAGCGTACCCACGGCCAGCAGCGGCACATCGAGCGCGAAACACAAGCCTTTGGCCGCCGCCGCGCCGATGCGCAGGCCGGTGTAGGAGCCGGGGCCGTCGCTGACGGCGACCGCGCCGAGGTCGGCGAGCTGGTAGCCGGCGTTGATAACGAGTTGCTCAATGAGCACGGTGAGGTGCGAGGAGTGCGACTTGTCGAGGCGCAACTCGGTTTGGCCGAGCAGGCGGCCGGTGGCGAGCTGGTGCAAGGCAACGGCGCAAATCGGCGACGAAGTTTCGAGTGAAAGCAGAAGATGCGGCATGAGCGAACGTAAGCGGGCGGCAAGTTCGGGCGGTGGGGGCTTTCTTTACAAACCAACATCCGGGGCGCCTGCCCGTTTTACCGTCTCCTATTCCACTCGTTTATGACTACTGCCGCCGCCGTCCGCGCTACTGTTACCATCGTGGGAGGTGGGTTCGCGGGCGCGGCTCTGGCCCTGCACCTGACGCGACAGCCCGGCCGATTGCCGCTCGATGTGGCGTTGGTTGAGCCGCGCCCCGCACCCGGTCCTGGCCTGGCCTATTCACCCGCCGAGCCGGAGCTGTTGCTCAACGTACGGGCCAAAAGTATGAGCGTCTGGGCCGATGACCCTGGCCACTTCGCCTCTTGGCTCACCCGGCAACCCGAGTCGTCGGGGACCAACGCGCCCGCCGAGTTTGCCCCGCGTGGTCTCTACGGACGCTACCTGGCTGAAGAGCTAGCTGCCGTATCGGCCCAGCCGGCGGCCAATGGCGTTCGCGTGCGGCACTTTCGCGGCGAGGCGCTGGCCGCGCCGCTGCAAGCCGATGGCCGCCGCGCCATAGTCCTGGCAGATGGCGACGAGCTACTTAGCCATGCCGTGGTGCTGGCTCTGGGCAATTTTCCGCCCCCGCCACCCACCGGCTCCGACCTGCGCTACCTCACGCACCCCAGCTACCACCCCGACCCCTGGGCACCCGGCGCGCTGGCCGGAATCGGTCCCGACGACAAGGTGCTGCTCATCGGCGCGGGCCTGACTGCGGTGGATACGCTGCTGGCCTTGCGGGCGCGCGGCCACCGCGCGCCGGTGCGGGTGGTAGCCCGCCACGGCCGCTGGCCCGCCGCCCACGGCCCCGCCGATGCCCCCGCCTACCCCAATTTCTACCCCGAGCTGGCCGCCGAGCGCACCGTGGCCGGCGTGTTGCGCGGGGTGCGTCGCCACCTGGCCGCCGCCGGGGCGCAGGGTCTCGACTGGCGGCCCGTGCTCGACGCGCTCCGGCCCGACCTGGGCCGGATTTGGGCCGGCTGGCCGCTGGCCGAGCAAGCCCGGTTTCTGCGGCACCTAGCGGGGCCGTGGGCGCAAGCGCGACACCGCGTCGCGCCCAGCGGGGCCGCCGCGCTGGCCACGCTCACGGCTGATGGGCAGCTGGTTACTATTCACGGCCGGGCTGTGGCCATCGAGCCGGCGGGCGATGAGCTGCGCGTGGAGCTGGCGGCCCCTGGCCAACCCACGCAGTGGCTCATGGCGCGGCACGTCATGTGCTGCACTGGCCCGCTGCTCGATTACGACCGCCTCGACTCGCCGCTCGTACGGCAGCTGCGCGCCAATGGCTGCCTCACGCCCGACCCGCTGGGCCTAGGCATACTCACTGACGCGGACGGCGCGCTACTCGACCCCACCGGGCAACCGAGCGCGGGCGGGCTGTTCACGCTCGGGGCCAGTCGCCGGCCGGCCTACTTCGAATCCACGGCCGTGCCGGAGCTGCGGCAGCAGGCGGCTACGCTGGCCGGAGTGCTGGCTCGCCGATTCGGCCAAGAAGCGCACTAGAAAGCCCGCTCTGGCAGTGCCAAAGCGGGCTTTTCCAGGCAAAAAGTGGTCGACTTGTCAAGCTGCCATGGGCAAGCCGGCCGGATACATGGGCAGCACGGGCGTGGTATCGGGCCAGGGCTGGCTGGGATTGACCACGGCCGGCGGCGTGCTGGAAACAGCTGGCTCGTCGGCGTGGCGGCGCAGCGCGCGCATAAGCAGATACTTGTACTTCTCAGCGTCAGCCAGCGCCTGGGTGATGGCTCGCAGCGCTTCGTCGTAGGCGACTACGGCTTGCAATTCGCGGCGCGGCCGACGGGCTTCGAATACATGGTCGGCGAGGTAATCAGCGGGGTTTTTCATGAACTGGAAAAGACGCGGTGAAGGTTGCTGAGTAAACACCGAATGCGGGGCATGAATTCCCATTTGAGCAAAATCATCTCGCTTGCTATTAACTGATGTTACGCAGTAGTTTTCTGGTCTAACTACGCTTTTCGATGGCCTGCACGCTAGATTTATACACGGATTACCTCATCAGCTCAACGGGCCAAACGTCGGCCACGGGCCTTTCCCGGCTTTTCGATGGGCAGTTG
>JANXNW010000121.1 GCA_025353905.1 Hymenobacter sp. | reverse complement strand
CAACTGCCCATCGAAAAGCCGGGAAAGGCCCGTGGCCGACGTTTGGCCCGTTGAGCTGATGAGGTAATCCGTGTATAAATCTAGCGTGCAGGCCATCGAAAAGCGTAGTTAGACCAGAAAACTACTGCGTAACATCAGTTATTTACGGCGCACAAACGCATTTATTTTTTCTCCCAATCATTCTCAACTAAACTGGGCTTCACCTTATTAGTCCATGTGAATTTGAAACCCGTTGCTAAAATCTGTCTGTCCCAGTCCCGATTCTTTTTGAGAAGTATATCTGCAATACTCCCAATAAAAATGATGCAGATTAAAACTGCACTTGATAGTGACCATAAAATACGCGGTGCTAGCTTTGAAATGCCTTCTATTTTTAAATAACGTTTGAGTAAAAGCGCAAGCGCGAACCAGAACAGGAAATAAATTGCAAAATCAACTAGTAATTCGGTCAAGAAAATCTGTAAAGACCCAGAAGAACCCCATCCGTCGCTTGCAAAAGCCAACGGAAAGCCTGTCATCATGGTATCTGGAGCATCACCCTGCGGCAAAGGCAACACGTACCACCACTTCGTAACTGTTCCGAAAGCAATAATTGTCAATGGAAAAATAATTTGCCAAGTCAATCGCTTAATCGTCATAACAGGAGTGGGTGTTTAAAGTCGGCACTTACTTTGGACAGCCTTTTAGTTCTTCACGGAATAGAAAACAGCGGCACAAAACCTCACGCATTCGAAATAAACGCACTCGGTATCCCCTGCCAGCGCGTATTAGCCGGCAATTGCTCGCCCTTCATCAATAAAGACAAGCTCTTGAGCGTGGCCCCCGGCCCGATAACCGAGTCGTAGAGCACAACCGAGGACGTGCCCACGGTGGCGTAGCGGCCGATGCGCAGGGTGGACATTTTCATCACCCGGTCCTCGAACAGGTGGGTTTGGATGGTGGCCCCGTTGTTGAGCACGGCGTGGTCGGCGACCCAGGCCAGGTCGAATTCCGTAATTTCGGTCGTGTCCATGTAAACTGAACGGCCGAAGCGGCTGCCCATGAGCTGGAAAAACCAGGGCGCGAACGGCGTGCCCAGCAGCGGCCCCACCCAGAACGGATACACGTAGCTCTCGCACAAGGAATTAACCAGCTCGTTGCGCCACACGAACGACGACCACAGCGGCCGCTCCTGGGGCCGGTAGCGCCCGATGAGTACCCACTTGATGAGCGCGGTGAGGGCCGTGAAGCCGAAGATGAGGCCCGCCAGCGCGGCCGCGCCTGCCGCCACGCTGCTCCAGAACGGGAAGTGCAGCAGGTGCCAATGCGAGTAATGGTAGCTGACGGCAAACGTGACGAAGCTGAACGTAAACGGCAGCACGACCTTGAAAAACTCGATGACGCAGCGCGCGGCCACCAAACGGGCCGGCGGGGCGAAGGTCAGCTCCGGGGCGAAGGCGGTGGAAGTGGGCCGGTTGGGCAGCAGAAACGCCGGCGAGCCGACCCACGACGTGCCATCGGCGGGCGTGGTGGCCGGGGCCGACGAGAGCGCCCCAATCAGGTTGTTGGTGCCGAGCACCGTGCCGCCCGCCAGCACGGCCCCGTTGCCGATGAACGTGCGCTCGCCCACCACGGTGGGCAGAATCGAGACCAGCCCGCCCTGCACTCGCGGCGCGCCGACGCTGACCGAATCGGCCAGAAACGCGCCGGCCCCCACGGTGAGGTGCTCGGCCGAAATGTGGTTGAGGGTGGAAACCTCGGCCCGGTGGCCGATTTTGGCCCCCAGCAGCCGCAGCCAGAACGGGGTGTAAATTGTGGCGTAGAGCGAACGCAGCGAGGTCAGGCTCTGGCCCAGCACGGCATCGGCTACCCAGTGGCGCACGTAGGCCAGGCTGTAAAGCGGCAGCACGCCGTCCGTTTGCCGGCCGGCCACCACGCGCTTGATGCCGACGAGCACGACCATGAGCAGCGGCACGTAGAGCGCCGAGAGCGGCAGCAGGGCCAGCAGCGAAGCGTTGGCCCCGAAAAAACTCTCCACGATGTAGGCCGTCGTGAGCACAGGCAGCAGCGCCAGGGAGGGCACGAGTAGCATCAGGCACAAGGCCAGGAGCTGGGCGGTTAAGTAGCCGATGCCGGGGGTTTGTTTCTTGTTTCTTGTTTCTTGTTTCTGGTTGATTGTTTCTGGTTGATTGCTGGCTTCTGGCTGGTTATTGACTGTTGCAATAGCTTCAACGGCGGCCGCGAAGGCGGCGGGCGAGCCTTGCCAGCGCTCGTGGGCGGGGACGCGGCGGCCGGCGGGCAGCACGGAGAGGTCGTCCAGCTCGGCCCCGTCGCCGAGGCTGGTGTCGCCTTCCAGAATCGAGCGCAGGCCGACGTAGGCTTCCGCGCCCACCGTGATGGGGCCGATGATGAGCCGGTCGCGCTCCAGCCGGTAGCCCAGTAGGGCCGCTTCGCGGGCCAGGCTCGCGCCGTCGCCGATGGTCAATAAATCAAAGCACATGAGCCGGGTGGTGCCCACGTACACATTGCGGCCAATGTTGGCGCCCAGCAAGCGGTAGAACACGGCCAGGAAGGGCGTGGCTGCCAGCAACGCAATTGGCACGGTTTCCACCACGCGCTTCACCACCCAGAAGCGCAGGAAATACCAGCCCCAAAGTGGGTACTCGCCGGCCCGGAACCGGCCGATAACCAGCCACTTCACGGCCACCGCCACCAGGCACAGCGCGGGCAGAGCCAGCAGCACGACCGCCGCCGCCGCCGCCAGCAGCCCCGGCGTGGGCCAGTCCCAATACAGCGGCCGGTAAAGCACCGACAGATTCAGCAGCCAGACGGGCACGGTGAAAAACAGAGCCACCGTCAGCAATTGCAGCGCGCCAGTGGCCACGCGCGTGGCCGTGGACACGCGCGGCAGCGGCAGCAGCGACGGCTCGTCGGCCGGCGCGCCGCTCGCCGTGGCGGCGGCGGCCGCGGTGGCGCTCGCGCTCACGGCCGCCGCCAGGGCCTCGATGGTGCGGCGCACGTACATTTCCTTCACCGAGAGGCCGGCGAAAGCAGGTTGCTGACGCAACTCCGAGATGATGAGCGAGGCGAGCAGCGAGTTGCCGCCGATGTCGAAAAAGTCGTCCGTAATGCTCAGGTCGGCCGTGTCGAAGCGCTTTTGCCAGGCGGCGTAGATGGCGGTTTCGAGCGGGTTGCGGGGCAAGGATAATTCGCGGGTGGGCGCGGCCGCGTCAGTTCCCGGCACGGGGTAGGGCAGGGCCTTGCGGTCCACTTTGCCGGAGGTGAGCAGCGGAAACGCGGCCAGCGGCACGAGCGCGGCGGGCAGCATGTACGGGGCCAGCCGCTCGCGCAAATACGTGCGCACGGCCGGGGTGTCCAGCGGTTTGCCTTCTTCGAGAATCAGGTAGGCGATGAGCTTCTGCACCCCGTCGGCCGCGCCCTTCAGGGCAACGGCCGCGTTGCGGACGCCGGGCCATTGCAGCAGCAGGCTTTCGATTTCGGCCAGCTCGACCCGGAAGCCCCGGATTTTTACCTGCGTATCTATCCTCCCCAGAAAATCAATCCCGCCCTCGGTCTCGAAACGGGCCAAATCGCCGGTGCGGTACAGGCGGCCGCTGAAGCCGGTGGCCAACTCGCTCACTGTGTTGAACTTGGCGGCCGTCAGCTCGGGGCGGTTGAGGTAGCCGGCGGCCAGCGCGGCTCCGCCCAGGCACAGCTCGCCGGCCGCGCCCAGCGGCACGAGCTGCCCGTTCTGGTCGAGCAGCAGCGCCTCGTAGCCGGCTAGCGGCCGGCCGATGGTGAGCTTGCGGCCGGGCACGAAATCGTCGGCCGTGGCCACGACCGTGGCTTCGGTGGGGCCGTAGGTGTTCACCACCCGGCACTGCCGGCTGGCCCAGCGGACGAGCAATTCGGGCGGACAAAACTCGCCGCCCAGGATGAGCAGCCGCACGCTCGGCAAGCTTTCGGTGAGCAGCGAGAGCAGCGTGGGCACCGTCGAAAACACGGTTACCTGGTGCTGGGTCAGGAATTCGGGCAGCGCGTCGGGCGCTTTCATCGTGTCTTCGGGCACCGGCACCAGGGTGCCGCCGCTGCCCCAGGCCAGCCAGATTTCTTCCAGAGACGCATCGAAGGCCACCGAAAAACCCTGCGCCACGCGGTCCTGCGGGGTGGGCGCGAACAGCACCTGCTCGGCCCGCACGAGGTGGCAGATGCTGCGGTGCGGAATGAGTACGCCCTTCGGCTGCCCGGTCGTGCCCGACGTGTAAATGACGTAAGCGATGGAATCCGGCCCGCCGGCCACCGGAGCGAGGGCCGGCGCGAGCGCAGGCGCAGCGGCGGCGAGCGCGGCGGCCACGTCCACGGCCAGCCCCGGCCAGGCGCTGAGCGCGTTCGGCGCGGGGCCGGCATCAGACTTCGACAGGAGCAAGGCCCGCGCCCCGCAGTCACCCAAAATAAACGTAATGCGCTCGGCCGGAAACGACAAATCGAGCGGCACGTAAGCGGCTCCCGCTTTGAGCACGGCCAGCATCCCGACGTACAGCTCGACGGACTTAGCCAGCAGCACCCCCACGAAGTCGCCGGCCCGCACGCCCTGGTTTTGCAAGTGGGCGGCGAGGCGCGCGGCCTGCTCGTCCAGTTCGCGGTAACTCACGCTCTGGCCCAGCCACTGCACGGCGGTTTGGTTGGGATAGAGCTGCGCCGAGTGCTCGAAAAGCTGGTGCAGCAGCCGCGGCTCGTCGGCAGCGGAAGCAGTAGGGGCGGGCAGCTGATGCGGGCTGTGCCCGAACTGCCGCAGCAGCCCTACTTCTTCGTCGGCCAGAAAAAACACCTGGCCCACGGTGGCCGTCGGGTGCTGGCGCAGCTGCTCGAACACGGCCCGCACATGAGCCGGCAGAAAGCGCGTGTGGGTACTGCTGCCGCAGTCGAAGCTGACTTCGGCCCGGCCGGGGTCGGCGGCCTCGAAGGCCAGCGTGGCGCACCAGAGCTGGTCGGCGGTCTGGGCTTCGGGGGCGGCGAAGGAGAGGCGGCCGCGGGTGATGGCCGCGCCCAGCGCGTCGGCCACGCCGGCCAGGGCCATGTTGAGCTGGGCGGCGGCCTCCGCTTCCACTTCGGCCAGCGTGAGCGCGTCGCTCAGCGCGAGCGTAACCGTGGCGGGCGGAAAGGCCGTCAGCGCGTTTTCGACGCGCAGCGTGGCCGGCAGCTGGGCCGGCCCGCGCTCGGCGCTCTGCCGGTAGCAGACCACGGCAAACGCGGCCAGGTAGCCGGCCAGCAGGGTTTCCTTCTTGTGAAAAGTCAGCTCAAAATCGGCGACCGTAGTAGGTAGGCCGGGCAGCGCGGGCGCGGTCGGCAGCGGCAGCGTCAGGTCGGGGGTCAGGGGCATGGAAACACTCGGCGGCTACGAAGACTATTTGGGGCCGCCCTCAAGGAAAGCAAAGGTCAGGAGGAATAGCCGCTTGGCCGGACTTTGTTCGCGCGCCCCCAACTTCGCCCCGTCAAGTCTCGTTGGGCCGGGCAGCCCGCTCCAGGCAGGTATCCGCACATTAGCACATCTGCACATTAGCACATCAAACTCATGGCTACCGACAACTCCACCCGCCTGGCGGGCCAATTCGCCCTCGTGACCGGGGCCAGCTCCGGCATCGGGGCGGCCGTGGCCAAAGCCCTCGCCGCGCAGGGCGCGGGCGTGGTCGTCAATTACATCGGCAACCCCGAGGCGGCCCAGGCCGTGGTCAAGGACATTACCGACGCGGGCGGGCAGGCCCTGGCCCTGCAAGCCGATGTCAGCAAGGAAGACCAGGTGCAGGCCATGTTTCAGCAGGCCATTCAGCGCTTCGGCACGCTGCACATTGTGGTGGCCAACGCCGGCATTCAGGTCGATTCCTCTTTCCTCGACATGACCCTGGCGCAGTGGCAGAAAGTGATAGACGTGAACCTGACCGGCCAGTTTTTGTGCCTGCGCGAAGGGGCGCGCGAGTTCGTGCGGCGCGGCCCGCAGCCAGACATCTCGAAGGCCCTGGGTAAATTGCTCTGCATGAGCAGCGTCCACGAAGTCATTCCGTGGGCCGGCCACGTGAACTACGCCACCAGCAAAGGCGGCATTCTGCAGCTTATGAAAAGCACCGCCCAGGAGCTGGCCCCGCACAAAATCCGGGTGAACAGCATCGGGCCGGGGGCCATCAAAACGCCCATCAACCACGACGCCTGGGCCACGCCCGAAGCCGAAGCCAAGCTGCTCACGCTCATTCCCTACAACCGCGTCGGCGTGCCGGAGGATATCGGCAATCTGGCTGCCTGGCTCTGCTCGGACGAGGCGGATTACATTACCGGGCAGACCATTTTTATGGACGGTGGGATGACCTTGTATCCGGGCTTTGCGACGAACGGGTAATTGGGTAACTGGTAACTGGCCGCCGTTTAGCGCGCCAGCGCGTAACGGCAGGCCGACCAGTGGGGGAAGTCTCTGACTTCCGGCCGCGTAGCGGCCAGCTACGGTCGCTCCGTTCGCGCAACGCTCATTTTAGCCTCGAACGCCGATTGCCGCTTCGCGGCAGCGAGTTTGGAAACTCGCCCCACTTATCGGCCTGCCGTTGCGCGCTGGCGCGCTAAACGGCGGCCAGTTCATTTCCAATTCATTCCATGAACCCCGAACAGCAACGCCTCCGCGAAGCCGACACCGCCCAAACCCCCTGGCGACGCTGGGGGCCGTATTTATCTGAGCGGCAGTGGGGGACGGTGCGCGAGGACTACTCGGCCGGCGGCGATGCCTGGGGCTACTCGACCTTCGAGCAGGCCCGCAGCCGGGCCTACCGCTGGGGCGAGGAAGGGCTGGCCGGCTTCAGCGACGACCGGCAGCGCCTGTGCCTGGGTCTGGCGCTGTGGAACGAGCGCGACCCGATTTTGAAGGAGCAGCTCTTCGGGCTGAGCGGGCCGCAGGGCAACCACGGCGAGGATGTCAAGGAAATCTATTACTACCTCGACGCCACGCCCACGCATTCCTACCAAAATCTGCTGTACAAGTATCCGCAGGCGGCTTTTCCGTATGAGGAGCTGCGGCAGGAAAACGCCCGGCGCGACCGCTCGCAGCCCGAGTTCGAGCTGAGCGACACCGGGGTTTTTGCCGACAACCGCTACTTCGACGTGTTCGTGGAATACGCCAAAGCGGACGCGGATGACTTGTTGATGCTGATAACCGTGGTGAATCGGGGGCCGGACGCGGCCCCGCTGCGGGTGCTGCCGCAGCTCTGGTTTCGCAATACCTGGAGCTGGAAGAACGCCGATATGATTGAGCAGCGGCCCACGCTCACGGCTGGCGCGGCGGGCCGCGTCGAAGTCGCGCACCGCGAGCTGGGCGAGTGGACCTGCTTCGCCGAGGGCGCGCCGGAGTGGCTGTTCACGGATAACCACATCAACTGTGAGCGCCTGTACGGCGCGGCTTCGCCGGAGCGGTTTTTCAAAGACGGGATAAATAACTACGTCGTAGAAAATCAGGCCGACGCGGTGAATCCGGCTCGCACGGGCACCAAAGCCGCCGCCCACTACGCCTTCACGCTGGGGCCGGGCGAGACGCGGCAGCTGCGGCTGCGCATGCGCCCGACGACAGTTGAGGCAGCGGTTTCGGCCGCCCCGTTCGCTGATTTCGATGAGCTGATGCAGCAGCGGCGCGACGAGGCCGACGCGTTTTACGCCGACTTGCAAACTGGGCTGGCCGATGCGGACGCGCGGCGGGTGCAGCGGCAGGCGTGGGCCGGGATGCTGTGGAGCAAGCAGTTCTACCATTACAACGTGGGCCGCTGGCTGGCCGGCGACCCGGCTTACCCGCCCCCGCCGGCTGAGCGCCTCGCCGGGCGCAACGCCGACTGGCAAACGCTCGACAATGCCGACATCATCTCCATGCCCGACACCTGGGAATACCCCTGGTACGCGGCCTGGGACCTGGCTTTTCACTGCCTGCCGCTGGCGCAGCTCGATGCTGGGTTTGCTAAGAACCAGCTCCGGCTGCTGTGTCTGGATTGGTACATGCACCCCAACGGGCAGCTGCCGGCCTACGAGTGGCGCTTCGGCGACGTGAACCCACCGGTCCACGCCTGGGCCACGTTCCGCGTGTTCAAGATGGACCAGAAGCAGCGCGGCGCAACTAACGCCAATGACCCAGGAGACACTGAGTTTTTGCAAACCCTGTTCCACCGCCTGCTGCTCAACTTCACCTGGTGGGTGAACCGCAAGGACCGCGACGGGCGCAACATTTTCGAGGGCGGCTTTCTGGGGCTGGACAATATCGGGGTGTTCGACCGCTCGGCCCCGCTGCCGGGCGGTGCGCACCTGGAGCAAGCCGACGGCACGGCCTGGATGGCCACGTTCGCGCTCAACATGATGCGCATCGCCCTGGAGCTGAGCCAGACCAACCCGGTCTATCAGGACCTGGCGAGCAAGTTTTTCGAGCACTTTCTCTACATCGCCGCCGCCATGACAAAGGCCGGCACCAGCGCCGACGGCAGCGACGCGCTCGACCTCTGGGACGAGCAGGACAAGTTTTATTACGACGCGCTGCGCACCCCGGACGGCGGCCACGAGCTGCTGCGGCTGCGGAGCATGGTGGGGTTGATTCCGCTTTTCGCCGTCGAAGTCATTGATGAGGAATTGCTAAAAAACGCGCCCGTTTTCCGCGCCCGCATGGACTGGCTGCTCACCCATCGTCCTGAAATGGCCGCGCTCGTCTCGCACTGGCAGGAGCCGGGCCGCGGCGACACCCGCCTGCTGAGCCTGTTGCGCGGCCACCGCATGAAGCGCCTGCTGGCCCGGATGCTCGACGAAAACGAGTTCTTGTCGGACCACGGCATTCGCAGCCTCTCCAAAGTGTACGAGGCCACGCCGTTCGTGTTTGCTGACACGGGCGCGACCGTGCGCTACACCCCGGCCGAGTCGGACAGCGACCTGTTTGGCGGCAACTCGAACTGGCGCGGGCCGGTCTGGCTGCCGGTCAATTTCCTGCTCATTGAGTCCTTGCAGCGGTTTCACCACTACTACGGCGACGATTTCCTGGTCGAGTACCCCACGCATTCCGGGCAGTTTACAACCTTGCTGGCCGTGGCCGACGCGCTGACCGAGCGCCTGACGCGCCTGTTTCTGCGCGACCCGCAGACCGGCCGCCGCGCCTGCTTCGGCCCCAATGAGCAGTGGCAGCACGACCCGCATTTCCGCGACTACCTCTTCTTCCACGAATACTTCCACGGCGACACCGGCCAGGGCCTGGGAGCCAGCCACCAAACGGGTTGGACGGGCTTGATTGCGAAGCTCTTGCAGCCCAGGGCGTAACCTTTGCTGTGTCGGGGGGTGGGACGCAGCCTTTGCTGCGTCAATCGTTGAACGAGCCGTCGGCGCGGATGCTTGACGCAGCAAAGGCTGTATTCCACTTGCTTGACGCAGCAAAGGCTGCGTCCTACTTCCATGACCTACCTCGACATCACCCTGCCCATCCGCGACGGCATGACGCACTGGCCCGATAACCTCGGCGTGAGCGTACGCCGCACCCTGAGCCAGGACCGCGGCGACGCGGCCAACGTGACGGAGCTGCACCTGAGCGCCCACACCGGCACCCACGTCGATGCCCCACTGCACTTCACCAGCGGCGCGCCCGACGTCACAACCCTGAGCCTGAGCCAACTCCTGGGGCCAGCGCTCGTCGTAGCCATCACCGACCCGGTGAGCATCAGCCTGGCCGAGGTGCAAAAGCTGACGTTGGCGCCCGGCGCGCGGGTGCTGTTCAAAACCCGCAACTCCGACAGCGACTGGAGCCAGGAGCCGTTCAAAACGGATTTCGTGGCCCTCGATGCCGACGCGGCCCGGCACCTGCGCGAGGCGGGCGTGGTCTGCGTCGGGGTCGATTATTTGTCGGTCGGCCGGGCCAATACCCACCACACGCTGCTCGACGCGGGCATCTGCGTCATCGAAGGGCTGGCGCTGGGGGCCGTCGCGCCCGGCGAGTACGAGCTGCTCTGCCTGCCGCTCAAAATTGTGGGCAGCGATGGCGCGCCCGCGCGGGTGCTATTGAGAGGGATACGGGACTGAAGGTTGGGTGAATACCTAATACCCCGCACCCCGCACCCCCAAGCCACCCCTGAAACACCGCGCATCAGCAAGCCGCCATTTAGCCGTCCAGGCAACTCGTCGTAGGTTGCGCCTGATTACTGAATTGTTACCCATGCTGACCGAGTTTGTTTCGCCGCCGGCCGCTACGCCCGCCGCGCTGGCCGCTTTTTTCCAAACCCACGATGCCGGGCGGGTGCCGACGCTGTTGCCGCTGCGCTACGAGCGGATGCGGGCCGACGCGTTCGCCTTTTTCCGCGGCAGCGCCCCGCTCTTTTACGCCCGCCGCGCCCACGACCCGGCCCTGGCCGCCTCGCCCCTGGGCTGGGTTTGCGGCGACGCACACCTGGAAAACTTCGGCTCGTACCGGGGCGACAACGGCCTGGTTTATTTTGATTTGAACGACTTCGATGAGGCCGTACTCGGCCCGCTGGGCTGGGACCTGGGCCGGCTGGCCGTAAGCGCCCGCCTGGCCGCCGCCCAGGCCGGCCAACCGGCCGACGGGCAGCAGCGCGCCGCCGTTACGGTGCTGGCCGCTTACGCCGCCGCGCTGGCCCAGGGCAAGGCGTATCAGCTGGAGCGGGCCACGGCGCGGGGCGAAGTGCGCCGGCTGCTGGGGCAGGTGCGCGCCCGGCGGCAGGGCGAGCTGCTGGCCGGACGCGCGAGCCGGCGCGGCGGCTGGCACCTGCGCGCTACCAAAGCGCCGCTGCTGCGGCCCTTGCCGCTGGGCGAGCGGCTAGCCGTGCGCGCGGTGGTCGAGAGCTGGCGCGCCGCCCAGCCCAGCCCGCCGTTCGGGCCGCTGCTTGATGTGGCCGGGCGGGTAGCGGGCGTGGGCAGCCTCGGGGCCCCGCGCTACGTGCTGCTGGTGCGCAGCCTGCACCCCGGCAAGCTGCCCCGCCTGCTCGACCTCAAGCTGGCCTTGCCCGCCGCGCCCGCGCCCTACGTGCCCGCCCGGCCCGCTCAGCCGGTTTGGCCCAGCGAGGCCGCCCGCGTGGTGGCCGCCCAAACGTACCTACAAGCCGTCGGGCCGGCCCTGCTCCAGCCGCTGGAACTGGGTGGGCGGCCGTTCGTGCTGCGGGCCTTGCAGCCGGTGGCCGATAAACTCGACTTCGCCCGCCTCGCCCAAGACCCCGCCGCCTTTGAAGCCACCCTGCCCGATTTGGCCCACCTGCTGGCCTGGGCCCACCTGCGCGCCGCCGCCCACCGCGGGGCTGCCGGCCCCGACGAACTGCGCGCCTTCGGCCAGGCCGCTGCCCGCTGGCAGCCCGCGTTGCTGGCTTCGGCTGAGGCGATGCAGGCGGAGGTGGAAAGGGATTATGCGGCGTTTAAATTACTTACTGACAAAGACTTGTTAAGCTGACGCGGCTCAGCAACGTCACCTCACCCCCTAGCCCCCTCTCCAAAAAAGAGGAGGACTAGTTCTAGTTCTAACTCTAAATCAGACGTTAAGCTAAAGACTAGGGCGTGAGGACATTAATAAATTGAATGTATCTTTATTTTAAAGCACTCTTTTTCATGCGCCGTCACGAAATTTCTGACCCCACCTGGGAACTGGTTGCCCCGCACCTGTCCGGCAAAGCCGAAGACGGCGGCGCGACGGCCAAGGACAACCGCCTGTTTTTCAACGCCGTGGTCTGGATAATGCGTACCGGTTGCCCGTGGGCCGACCTGCCCGAACGCTTCGGCAAGTCCAACACCGTGAGCAAACGCTTCCGCCGACTCGCCCAAAAAGGCGTGTGGCAACGCCTCTTCGCGGCCGTCCAAACGCCCGAATTCGACTGGGTGCTGCTCGATTCGACCGTCGTGCGGGCGCACCAGCACGCGGCAGGCCAAAAAAAAGCGACGCCCAAACCGAGTGCCTTGGACGCAGCCGGGGTGGCAACGGCACCAAAATCCATGCCTGCGTCGAGTCGCTGGGCAACGCCGTACGCCTGATTGCCACCCCTGGCCAGGCCGGTGACAGCCCCCAGGCCCTGCCCCTGCTCGC
Organism: Hymenobacter sp.; assembly: GCA_025353905.1. Lineage (GTDB taxonomy): Bacteria > Bacteroidota > Bacteroidia > Cytophagales > Hymenobacteraceae > Hymenobacter. The sequence goes on along the minus strand of JANXNW010000121.1, from coordinate 8,148 downwards.
GGGCCTGTCCCCGGGCCAAGCCGTGGCCGACACGGCCTACGACAGCAACGAAATCCGCGCCTACTGCGCCGAAAACGGCATCGAAGCCGTCATTCCCAGCCATCCCAGCCGCCCCGAGGCACTGCCCCTGGACGAGAATGCCTACCGCGAACGCAACAAGGTCGAGCGCTTTTTCGGGCGCTTGAAGCAGTATCGGCGCTTGGCCACGCGCTACGACAAAACCGTGGTATCCTTCCTGGCTTTCTGGCATATCGGAGCAGCGCTTGATTGGCTTAGATGAATAACTGTTTTTTTATTGTCCTCACGCCCTAGCGCTGGACGGGGGCCGCGGCACTAGCACGGTAAAGCGCTCGTTTTGCCTTCGCACAACCTGGTTACGCCAGTACCAGCCGGTCTGATGGGTAGAGACTCGATTACTAGGTACAGATTGCGCGTCGGCAGTAGCAGCCGGATGGCGTTCGCTAATAAACGGCTAATTCGACATCCCAGCGCATACAGTGCAGCAGCGGGGTGGGCTGGTACCAGGCGGCATCGGCCGTTTTGCGAAACCAGGTCAGGCGGGTGGGAGCTTCGGCGAGCGTGTAGCCGCGGGCCTCGATAGACGGGTAGCCCGCTCCCTGCGGGGAAGCGTTCGGCGAAATAGCGGTCGGGTCAGTTGCGGTCGGCAGGCACTCCACGACCAGGCACAGCCCTTCGGCCGGCAGGATGATATTATAGGCGCTCAGGTCGAGGCGGACGCGGTGGCCACTAACCTGGGCGGCCGAGACGTACACGGGCACGGGCAGCAGCTCGGCCGAGGCCTGAGGACCCGCTTGCGCGGAGAGGGCCACGAGCCGCACCCGGAGCTGACCCGGGCGGGGCTTGCCGAGCAGGTAGAAGCTGGCTTGGTTGAGCACGCAGGTCTGGTTGGGGCCCAGTTCGGCCGGGCGAAACAGGACTGTCGCCTCGGACTGACCGGGCAGGAGTAGCTTGCCCACCACGGGTCTTTTCGCGGGCACGGACGAAATCAGGCGCGTCTTCGGTGTCTGCGCCCCGACAGCTACCTCCCCCAGCACGTACGCCCGGGGCAACAGCCGCAAGGTATCAGCCTGTTGAAACTGCGCCCGCGTGAGTACCAGCGGCGCGTAGCCCAGCCGGCTGATGGTCAGGGACTGGTCGTCGGGGCGGGGGTCAAGTGAGAAATGACCCCGCTCATCCGTCGTGCTCGTCTGGGCGGAGGTCTGGGTTCGCACGACGGCCCCGGCCAGTGGACGGGAGGTGGTGGCATCCACTACCGTGGCCGAAAGACCGGCAGGAGCGGGCACCAGGAGTCTGCAAAACAGTAGGTAAAGGCTCAGCATCTACGGCAGATAAGCAGTAACGGGGGGGTGGCCGGATTTTGGCGGTTAGCGCTGGATAGGGGCCGCGTCTTCGGCGGCCTGCCGGGCTTTCTGCGCGGCCGCTAAGCGGGCTATACCGGCCTGCGTAGTGACCGTGAGCACGGCTGGGCGCTCCGGGCTGCGTTCATTGAGCCAGTATTCGGCCCGCACCCGCTGCCCCTCCCAGAGGTAGTGCTGGTCGTCGAGTCGTTGGCCGGGTCCGAATAGGTACTGGGCATGGGCCAGCAGCAAGGGGCGGTTGTTATTCAGAGCTGAGGCCGAGAAGCGCACAAATTGGCCGTCCAGAAAGTCATACTCGGTGCTGGTGTGCTTGCCGAACCAGCCGCTTTCTTGGCCCAGGTCGCGAAAGTAAGCAGTCAAGGGCGGCGTTTGGTTGGCATAGAGCCGCAAGCGGGTAAAAGCGCGAACTGGCTCGCCAAAGGTGTGACCCTGCATGCCGTTGAGCGAGTCGGCGCGAGCACCGAAGGAGGTCGGGACCGGGGCAGCAGGCGTAGCAGCCCCAGTGCCAGAAGCAGCGGCGGCCGCATCTTTCGGAGCCGAATGGGAGCACGCCCCCAGCACGAAGACCAGGGCCAGGCTCACGGTGATGCACAAGTAGGTAAGGGTACGATTCATCGGGCAGGGGTAGGAGAAGGGGTTATTTGAGAAGTTTGGCCTTTTGGGCTTCGTACTCGGCTTTGGTGAGCACCTGCTGGTCGTAGAGTTTCTTAAGTTTGGCCAGCTCGTCGGCCGTGCTCAGCGGCGGGGCGGCGGCTGGGGCGGGCGCGGCCGCCGACACGACGGCTTGGCGGGTATGGGCCGTGATGATTTCGCCCGCGTCCTCGGCCGCGTTCAGGTCCACGCACCCGTTGAGGGTGTTGGCCTTGACCACGGCCACGGTTTTGTCGCCGTAGAGCTTCGAGTGCTGGGCGCGTAGGTCCTTGACCCGCACGGTGAGGTTGTTGAGCTGGGAGGAGAAGTTGACCTGTTTGGAGCCAGTGAATAGGTTCTCCGGCACGTAGAGGAACTGGAACTCGCCCGTGGGCAGCGTCCCGCGACCCAACCGAAGCGTATCACCCACGTGGACCACCGTGCCGGCGCGGGTCGTGAACTCCGCCACGGACTTGCCGAAAATTTGGGCGTGGGCAGCCGGCCCCGTCAGGGAGCCGGCAAAGAGAAAGAAGTAAAAAAACTTCATGCAGGAGTTCGTAAGCGAAGCAGATAGTAAAAGGAGAAAGGCGCAGCAAGGGGGTATGCAGTAGTAAGCCCGCTACCTAAGTTCTAGGAGGGGGCAGCATGGAAGCCTAGGGGCACCGAGCAATAGCTGAAGGTGTCGGCGCGAACTGACCTACTTGTCGAAGAAAGCACTAACCATTTTTCGGTTCGAGCAGATGGGGGATTTTGGGGTACTGAATGCGCCACCGAGTTCTGGCCAGGTCCGCCACTCGTGCGTTGATGGTAGAACTGCCCGGCTGTGATTCTACCAGCGATGGGTTGTTGTACCTTTCATGCGACCGGTCGGGCTCGGTGGTGAACAGAACTTGTGTGACTATGGAGTTGCCACCAACCAGGCTTGTCAGCAGGTTATAGACAGCCTCTCCGTACAGGCCAGGATTTGCTTCCACTTCTTGAAGCGCGTTCACCGCTTCATGGGCATAATTATCTAGTCGGCGAGCCAGGTAATGCGCTTCCGAGCCAAAAACCAGCGGGTCAGTTTCAAACAAGTCTTCCCCGGTTGTTAGAAGGGCTTTGAGGCGGGCGAGGTCAAGCGGTCCCAGACAAATGGTGCCTTCTCTCAGGTAGAGTACGGGTTGCAGATGCTCCAGGGCCTTTGCCCAAATCAGCCAGGGTAAGTCAGAAAAATTTTCCTCTAACTGATAGGCCACGTAATGCAAGACATAACAGCACTGAAGTGGGGTGGCAGCTGCGAACGGAATGCTCGAAGAAGCCGGGTTTTGCGGAGAAGGGGTAGGGGCAGCCACTACTGGAGAAGGTTAAGCGAAAAATATCTGGGCAGCAAGATACGCGCAAAAACAGAATTGTAATCATATGTGATTACATGCGGCGGCTGTTTGGGTCCCAGCTTGCCGGCGTGAAGAACGAGGCTGTTTTGCAAGCGTTTGGCCGGCATTTGCGCCGCTTGCGGGAGGCGCGGGGCTGGAGTCAGCAAGCATTGGCCGACGTGTCTGACGTGTCGAAGCCGACCATCTATCGCATCGAGAAAGCTCACTATTCTGTCACGCTTGATGTGCTGACTTCGTTGGCGCAGGGCCTAGAAATTCCGTTGCGCGAACTGGTGGATTTCACGGAGTCAACTCTTCTAGAGTAGAGGGGGAAATCGACGAGAGCTACTCGATAAATACGCTTACCAACTCCAGAAACAGCCCTAACGTGAAAACTGCCACGCACACCAGCCACGTCCAGCGCTCGCGAGGGGAGGAGCAATAGCGAGCCAACAAGTACATCGCAGTCAGCATGAGAACGTAGCGCCAAGTGTGTGAAAGCGGGCTGCTTGAGAAGACAAGCTGGGCGACCAGGCAGGAGCCGACTACAGTGGCCGCCGCGTGTCCGGGTGGCGCAGGGCGCTCAAACCAGTGAACTAGTGGGTCTGGTAAGTTGGGTAGAAGAAAATTAAACACGTCGAAGGAGAAAGCGGGTTAAGCCTCTTTGGGCGAAGTGCCGGCAAGATAAACTACAAAAACCAATTAAGGGCGTATGCGCCCTTAATTGGCGTGTTTTCAGGCGGCAGCTTGCCGAGTGAAAAATCCCGCAGGCTTACGAGCTTTCTCCGAGCGGCTGCGCTTGCTCCGCAAGCAGCAGGGATACTCCCAGCAGAAATTGGCCGACATTGCCAACGTCGAGCAGTCCACCATCAGACGCATCGAACTGGTCCAGTTAGCTCCCACCCTCGACCTGCTTATCTCTTTGAGTCGTGCTCTCGGACTGCAAGTGTGGGAACTGGTGAACGACCCGGCCATTACCAACTCTGATAAGGAGGTATGATAATAGGCATCACATTACATGAGTTGTATCACGCAGACCTGAGCGCATAAGCTTGAGTCTGTTGCGGAGAATAAGGGCTATATTCACCGCTTAATTTGCGGAGAATAATGCAATACATTCACCAGTTGCCCGAGTGGCCAGCTTTCACTTGGCAGGCCCACGCACTCGAACCGCTACTCGGCCAGGTTCGTCACCAGCAAGGGCACCTGCTCGGGCGACTGGATGCACTCGGCTTTGAACCCCGTACGGAGGCTACTTGGCGAACGCTTACCCTTGACGTACTCAAGTCAAGCGAGATTGAGGGCGAGCTGCTGCCACCCGAATCGGTGCGTTCCTCACTAGCGCGTCGGCTGGGCCTTGATGCCGGAGGCCTGGCCTCCGCTGACCGGCGCGTAGAAGGCCTAGTGGACCTGCTGCTCGACGCGACCCGGAGCTACGACCAGCCGCTGACGAGTGAGCGGCTCTTTAGCTGGCACGGGGCCTTGTTTCCGGCTGGCCGCAGTGGTCTGCACCGGGTGCTGGTCGGGGCCTGGCGCACGGGCAGCATGCAGGTAGTATCGGGGGCGATGGGCCGGGAGCGGGTCCATTTTGAGGCCCCGGCTGCCGAGCTGGTAGCCGCGCAGATGCAGAAGTTTCTGGACTGGTTCAACGCACCCGGCCCGCTCGATGCGGTACTTAAAGCCGGTATCGCGCACCTTTGGTTCGTGACCATTCACCCCTTCGACGACGGCAACGGCCGCATCGCCCGCGCGCTGGCCGACCAGCAGCTGGCCCGCGCCGATGCCAGCGCCCAACGCGGCTACAGCATGTCGGCGCAGATTCAGGCCGAGCGTAACACGTACTACCAGCTGCTAGAGCAAACCCAGCAGCGCGACGACCTGGATATTACCGCCTGGCTACGCTGGTTTCTGGAATGCCTGGGCCGGGCAATAGCCGCTGCCGAACAAACGCTAGTCACGGTATTGGCCAAGGCGCAGTTCTGGGCTGCGCACGCTGCCCAACCCTTCAACGAGCGGCAGCGGCAACTGCTGAATCGCCTGCTCGACGGCTTTGAAGGCAAGCTCACATCCTCTAAATGGGCTAAACTAGTAAAGTGTTCCCAGGATACCGCCGGTCGGGATATTCAAGGACTTGTGGACCAGGGGGTGTTAGCAAAGGCTCCGGGTGGGGGGCGCAGCACGAGCTACGGGCTGACAAGCACCACGCTGCAATGATGAGATGGTAGAACAAGCAAAATTGTTGCGGGTGCTGCAACTCATCCGGCTGTTGCGGGGCACCCGAGGACGCTCACTCGACCAACTGGCACAGGCTCTGGACTGCTCGACACGCACCGTGCGCCGCTACCTCAACCTGCTGACGGAGGTGGGCTACCTGGTGGATGAGCGAATAGACCGGCGGGGCCACTTTTTCTTGTTCGAGGGGGAACCGGAGCAAGCCCCATTTTTCACGGTGGAAGAAAGCGCTCTGCTGGAGCAGGCGCTGGCGGGGTTGGCAGAGGGCCATCCGCTGGGCATCAGCCTCCGGCAGAAGCTTCGCCGCACGACGGAACTGATTCCGCTGGCCGACGAGCTGGTGGACTTGCAGCGGGGCCGGATGGTGCAGCAGCTGAGTGAGGCCGTGCGGTTGCGGCGGCAGGTGCGCCTGGTGCGCTACCAGTCGGCCGATTCGGGCACCGTGCGCGACCGGGTGGTGGAGCCGGTGGCGCTGACCGAAGGCTTCGAACAACTCAACGCCGTGGAGGTGAGCAGCGGGCAGCTGCGGACCTACAAAATCCGGCGGATGGAAGACGTGCAGGTGCTGGACCAACCGTGCGGGCATCCGGTGACGGAAGAACACCTGGACCTGTTTGGGATGTCGGGGCCGGCGTGGCTGCCGGTGGAATTGCGCCTCACCGAGCGGGCCTACCGGCTGTTGGTGGAGGAAAACGCGGGGGCGCGGCAATACACCAGCCCAGACCTGGCCGGCGGCGAGCCGGGCTACGTGTTTCGGGGCGAAGTGCGCAGCTACCTGGGCATCGGGCGGTTTGTGCTGGGGCTGCCCACGGAGGTGCGGGCGGTGGAGCCGGAGGCGTTCCGGGTGTTTCTGCGGGAAAAAGCGGCGCGGGCGCGGTGGTGTCAGTAGTTGTCACGGAGGCGAACATACATTTGAGCGAAACAATCTGCCATGCTACAAACACTACTTAAACTGGGCCAGCAAGGTGGCGAAAGCCGGGGCGCGTGGGATGATATTTTAAAGTTTCCGTCTGTAGAAACGGAAGGCAAGAACGGGCCGCTCCGTAACTACTGCCTGCCGGTGCGCTTTGACCTGGATGCCGGGACGGTGGCCTTGGGCGACTTGCGGGAGTTCCACAGCGGCAGCGCACGGGAGTTGTTTAACTTGGCCGTGGGCGGAGGTAACAACCCCTCGGTGTACGTGTGCGTGGACGGGCGCAAGAATATGGGGCAATTTGTCAAGACATTTTTTGGCAAATCGATGGAATCCAAGCGTGGTGAGTTGCTGAACGAATTGCAAAAGGTGCCGGGGTTGAGCGATAGCCCCCTGGCCGAAGTATTGGGGCGGATGCACCCGTTGCGGGCAGCCTTCGGGGCGCTGGCACTGAATGAGAAAAACGAGGCGACACTCAAGAAGCTGACCGATACCAAGAAGCTGAAGCCCGACGAGCGGGTCGTGCTGGTGTACGCGGAAGTGAAATGTGCGGAGCTGGCCTTGCCGGAGTTTGCACCGCTGGCGGAATTGCGCGAGGGCGAACTGTTGGGGGTGGGCGGGTACGCCGATTTCATTCAAAGTCGCTACGTGAGAAAGAGCGCAACGCCGGGCACTGGTGCGGGCGGGTTGTGCTACGCGACCGGAAATGTCGTGGATGACGCGGGGGAACTGGACATCAGCGAGCGGTACAGCCTCAACAAGATGTTCGTGACGACGACGCTGCACTACGCTCCCAACTTTGCCAAGAGCGACTACCAGCAGCAGTACCAGGTGAGCGCGGCCGCGCAGCAGCTATTGGAGCGCGGCTCAAAAAAGCTGCTGGAGCGCTACAAGATTAGGATTGCCGGCATCGACCACTGCCTAGTGCCCCAACTGCTGAGTACGGATGATACTGCCGTGGAAAGCTACTTGCCCGAGTTAAACCGCAGGGCAGACTTGCTCTTTCAGTACAAGAAAATAACGGAAGCTGAAAAAGAGTTGCAGCTTGACTCGGATGTGTACTGGATTACGTTCTTGGGTTTTGAGTCGGATGGCAATTTTTTCAAAACCATCAACCTGATTGCGGGAGTCAGCCAGACGTATTTCTCGCGGCTGGTAGCGGCGTGCCAACGGCTGGATGCGACGTGGCGGCAGGTACCGGAGCTGCCTTGGGCAGAGGTGATGGAGCCGGTGAGCTTCAACTTCTACACCGTGTACGGGCTGGTGCCGGTGCGCAAGGACAAAGAGAAGCGCAACGCAGCGCTACTGCTCTTCAAGCAGATACTAGAGCGGCGGCCGGTGCGGCGGGCGGCGCTGTTCGGGCATTTTAGCGAGGTGGTGCTATGCCACCGCTACCGGCGCTACCCGGCCTACGGCAACATCTACGATAACAACCAAGCCGGGAAACTGAGTACCGCGCAGGCGTTTGATTACGCGCTGCGGGCGACGGTGTACCAATACCTGGCCTTATTTGACCTTCTCACCCAATTCAACTTATTTGCCGAAATGGACCCTAGCTCCCCTATCCTAAATGCCGCACCGGATGGCACGCCGGAACCCGCCGCTGAAGTCGCCGCGCCGGTGGCGCTGTCGGAATACCAGC
>JANXNW010000091.1 GCA_025353905.1 Hymenobacter sp. | reverse complement strand
GCTCCGGCCTGACCCGCGCCACCGACCTGCTGGCTGTGGAGGCTCCGCTCGAAATCAGCCTTGGCTACGGGCCGGACGGCCAGCGCCGAACGCACAGCCTGGCCGTAACGATGCGCACGCCCGGCCACGATGCCGAGCTGGTGGCGGGCTTTCTGCTCAGCGAGGGCATTATCCAAGGTCCGGCGGACGTGCTCCGCATCGAGCACCACGCCGACCCGCGCCGGCCCGAGGAGCGTGGCAACGTCATCCGCGCCGAGCTGGCCCCAAGTGTGAAAGTTGATTTGGGCCGCCTGGAGCGGCATTTCTACACTACGTCGAGCTGCGGCGTGTGCGGCAAAACCAGCATCGCTGCCGTGCGGGCCGTCTCGTGCCCGCTGCCGCCCGCGCCTGACCGGCCGCGCGTATCGGCCGCGCTCATTCACGCGCTGCCCGGCCGGCAGCGCGCCGCGCAAGCCGTGTTCGAGCAAACCGGCGGCCTGCACGCCACCGCGCTTTTCAGCGCTCACGACGGCGAGTTATTGCTGTTGCGCGAGGATGTGGGCCGCCATAATGCGTTCGATAAAGTAGTGGGCGCGGCCTTGCAAGCCGGCTTGCTGCCGCTAAATCAGCACGTCGTGCTGCTGAGCGGGCGCGCCAGCTTCGAGCTGGTGCAGAAAGCGGCCGTGGCGGGCGTGGCTATTCTGGCGGCCGTGGGCGCGCCGAGCAGCCTGGCCGTCGAAGCGGCCGAAGAATTCGGGCTGACACTGCTGGGCTTCGTGCGCGATGGGCGCTTCAACATCTACACCCACGGAGCACGGATTGGCACGAATTAAAGCGGATTTCACGGATTTTGTGGACGACGCTTATTTTTTGCTTCGCGTAGACTTGTGTGGTACCGGCGTGGCGCGGTGAGTGGCTTTGCGCCGCCCGCTCCGTGCCCTGAGTAAGAGTAGGACTGAATATTCGTCCACAAAATCCGTGAAATCCGCTTTAATTCGTGCCAATCCGTGCTCTATGAAACTAAGACTGGAAGACAATACCCTGCGCCTGCGCCTTTCCGAGACAGAAGTAACCGAGTTTGCTGCCACCGGGCGCGTGCTGGGCAGCACAAATTTTGGCTTCGGCCCTGACCAGCAATTGTGCTACGCGCTGGAGCGCACGACAGCAACAGCCGCGGTGGACCCAATTACCGAAGGCACTACCGCTGACGGCCTTGCGCTGAACTACGCTCCCGGCAACATTACGGTGCGCGTGCCGGCGGGGCTGGCCGACGAGTGGACGGGCACGGCGCGCAACGGGTTGGAGGGCGAAATTCTGGTGGCTGAAAATCAACGGCTCCGTATATTGGTCGAAAAAGATTTAGATTGTCGGCACTGAAAGCCGTCGCGCCAGTGAGTCAGCAGCGGCGGGGCATAAACCAAACTTTTGGCTGGTGGTCAGCAGTTCGCGTACTCTTTCAAACTATCCACTCCTTCTCTCATTCCACATGGAAGATTCCCCCCAAACCGACCCGAGCAAAGCGGGTAAGGTAGAAGAACAAAAGGCCAGCCAGGCCCCCAAAAGCGGCGAGCGGCCCGACCAGGGCAACGCGCCCGTGGCCGATTACGAGATTCCAAACGCCGACCGACCCGACAAACCAGAACATCAAGCCAACGCCGCCGTGCCCAAACAACACATTCCCGCCCCCGACAACACGGGGGCCAAGTACCGCGAGCCAGTGCTGGCCCAGCCCCCCGAAGCCCTGACCGGCCTGCGCCTGGAGCCGCGCCAGACGGTGGCGGCCGGCGTAACGGCCGTGCTCAAGTCGATGCAGTTCAGCTGGGGGCAGGACGGCGTGGGGCGCGGCACGAAGGTGCTCATGCGCATGAACCAGAAAGATGGTTTCGACTGCTCGTCGTGCGCCTGGCCCGACCCCGACGAGCACCGCTCGATTGCCGAGTTTTGCGAGAACGGGGCCAAAGCCTCCGCCTCCGATGCCGACGATAAGGCCGCCGGGCCGGAGTTTTTCGCCCGCCACTCGCTGGCTGAGCTCTCGCGGATGACCGACCGCGACCAAAACAACGCCGGCCGTCTGACCCATCCGATGGTGAAGCGGCCCGACGACAACCACTATTCGCCCATCGCCTGGGCCGACGCGTTCGGCATTATCGCCGAGGAGCTGAACGCGCTCAAAAGCCCCGACGAGGCCATTTTTTACACCTCGGGCAAGGTGCCCAACGAGCCGGCGTTCCAGTTTCAGCGGTTCGTGCGTGAGTTTGGGACGAATAATCTGCCCGACTGCTCGAATATGTGCCACGAGAGCAGCGGCTCGGCCCTGAGCCCGACGCTGGGGCTGGGCAAAGGCTCGGTTACGCTCAACGACTTTTACGAGGCGGAGGTCATCCTCGTCATCGGCCAAAACCCCGGCACCAACCACCCCCGGATGCTCACGGCGCTGCAAAAAGCCAAACGCAACGGTGCCAAAATCATCAGTGT
>JANXNW010000069.1 GCA_025353905.1 Hymenobacter sp. | reverse complement strand
CCCGCGCCAGGTCGAGGTACTCACCGCCGAGCTGACCAACCGCACCCAGCTCCGCTGGCTCGCCCCCCAGGGCGGCCCCGCGCCCGCCGGCTACGTGGTATTGGCCCGCGAAACCAGCGCCCCCCAGTGGCAGCAGCGCTTTTCGGTAACGGGCCTCACGGCCGACTTGCCGCTGAGCAAGGACAACTACATTTTCGGCGTGGTGAGCGTCGGGGCCGCCGGGCACGAGAGCGCGGCGGTGCTGCCGGTGGTGGCGGGCCGGTAATTACGAGTTAATTTTACCTGCCATGTCAGCGTCTTCTACCCTACTCGACCGCATCACCGCCGACCCCGTTGTGCTTGGCGGCAAGCCCGTCATTCGAGGCTTGCGCATATCAGTCGAGCAACTGCTCAAGGCCCTGGCCGCCGGGCAGTCCGAAGCTGAATTAATTTACGAATATCCGGAATTGGAGCCAGCTGACTTTCGGGCCGTGCTGCTGTACGCGGCTGGGTAAAATTCGTCGCGGATGCTGGCGTTGGTTTAATTAGCGAATGACTGACCGTTTTCTATTGCTCGTCATTGGCGCGGCGCTATTTATTACCGCCGTCGGGCTGGCCCTCGGAGAAACATTACTGGCTTACCCCGCCGCCTACCAGCTTTGTAGTTGGGGGCCGCAAGCAGCCGAGTGGAGCGGGTTAGCGCTATTGCTCCGCAACGGCACACTCATCACCACGCCCTACTTCCGGCTGGTGTTGCTGTTCGTCTCGCTGATACTCGTCGGCGTACTATTCAAAATAGAACATTGGGCCGGGGCTGACCTGCTGTTAATTAGCGGCTTAGCGGGTGAAGCAGTGGCTTATACCAGTTGGTTTTACAGCAAGAAAGCCAAAAAGCGCCTGGATATACTCAAGCTGCTTTGGGTGCTGACGGCCATAGGATGCACGGTGGCCGTTTACCTGCATTGGGTACCGAAAGACATTGCCCTGGTTCCGCACGCGGTATTGTGGCTGGCAATACTCGATTTCGTGTACACCAATTTCCTCGCCCGCCCCGTCCCGAGCTAACCGCCTACTTCCCCAGCTTCGTCTGCCGCTCGTACCCTTTCGGCACGTTGAAGGGAAACTCCAGCCGCCCGGCCCCGACCTCGACGCGGTTGAAGCTCAGCGTGGCATTAGTCGTGGGCGCGCCGCTTTGCTGGCCCACCACGCTCACCGTGAAAGCGAGCGGCATATCAGCACCGGTGGGCACCTGGAAATCAGTGTAGCTCACCGTGAGCGAGCGCGGGGCGGCGGCTTCGCTGATTTTGAGCTGCTGGACGCGGCCGGTGCTTTGGCTCAGCAGCTGCTCCAGCAGCAGCGCAGCCACGGGGTAGCGCACGGCCTGGTTGTCGGCTTCGGCCTGCACCGTGGGCTGGGTGCCGGCCGGCGGGGGCAGGTAATCGCCAAGCAAGATGGCCTGCACCTGCCGGTAGGCGACGGGCACGCCCAGCAGCTGGCTCAAATACGAGTAGCTACCCACGAAGTATGTCTTCTCCAGCCGATTGACCACCCGCACCGAGTCGGGCGTGAGCAAGGCGCGGACGCCCTCGATGCCCAGCAGCGAGCCCGAGAGCCAGATAGCCGAGTCGCGCCGCACCCGCAGGTTGAAATTGGCCGACTGGTCGGCGTCGCCGCGCTGGAAGCGCACCTTGCCCCGGCCGCTCAGGTGGGCAAAGGTGGTATTGGCGACTTTGAGGCCAGCCGGGGCCGGAGTACCAACGGGAGTCGTCTTGGCCGTCGGCGCGGGTACCAGCTTGCGGTGGCAGCCGGCCCCCAGTAGTCCGAGTAAGCTGGCGAGCAGCAGCGCGGTTTTATTCATACAGTTTCTGGTCCTTGATTTTGCGGTCGAGTAGCGGCGAGGTACCGCGCCCGACGCGATGGGCACGCTGCCAGGCGGCGAGCGCGCCGGGGCGGTCGCCGAGCTGCCACAGTACGTCGCCGTAGTGCTCCAGGATGCCACCGTCTTTGGTGTTCTTCGCGGCTTTTTCCAAGCTCTGGCGCGCGCCAGCGTAGTCTCTGAGCTTGTAGAGCACCCAGGCGTAGGTGTCGAGGTAAGTGTCGTTGTCGGGAAATTTGCGCACCGTGCGGCCCGCCATGTCTTTGGCTTTGTCGAGCTTGTCGGCGCGCAGGCTCAGGAAATAACTGAAATTGTTGAGTACGCCGTAGTTGTCGGGGTCACTGGCGAGAGCGGCCTCAAAGGCGGCATCCGACCTGGGATAATCCTTCAGCTCCTGGTACGCCTCGCCGAGCAGCGCGTCGAACTGACTGAGCTGACCGGCGCTGCCGGCCGCCAGGCGGCGGCCGTGCTCCAGGGCCTGCACGGCCGGCTGGTACTGCTTCTTGAGACTGTGCGCCACGCCGTTATAAAACCAAAGCGGGGCCTGATTGGGGAATAATTCCAGGGCTTGGTCGGTGTGGGTAAGCAGCGAGTCGGTCTGATTCAGTTCGTAGTCGAGGCCCACTACCTGCTGCCAGAGCGGATACTTGGCCCGGTCGTAGCGCAAGGCCCGGGCGTAGGAATTGCGCGCCTCGCGCTTGCGGCCGGTTTGCAGCTCGATGTCGCCGGCAATGCTGTATACTTTGGCTTCGCGCGGGTGGTTGCGCACGGCGGCGGCGGCCAGGTCGAGGGCCAGGGGCGCGATTTTCGGGTCGGGCAACTGCTTGGCATAGCCGTTGAGAATGCGCACGGCCTGGTCGGTTTCCAGCGCCGGGCTGTCGAAAGCCAGTCGCAGCTGCTTCTCCACTTCGGCCGGCTGATTTTGCTGGCGGGCCACGTCGGCCAGAATCAGGTGGGCCGACGCGTTGCCGGGGTCGAGGCGCAGGGCCTGCCCGGCCACGCGCTGCGCGTCGGGCAGGCGGTTGTTGGCGGCGTACATCTCAGCTTGCGCCAGCACGAAGCGCGGCTCCGAAGGATTGGCCGCGATGAGCCGCTCGCCCTCCCGCAGAGCCAGCGGCAAGTTGTTCTGCCGCAGGTATATCTGCTGCTTTTTGAAGGAAATCTCATCGAGCTGCCCAAACTGCGCCTGGGCTTTGTCGAGCACGGCCAACGCTTCGGGCAGCTTGTTTTGCACCAGGTACAGGTTGGCCAGCTGAAACAGGTAGCTGCCCGCGTTCGGCACCTCGCGCACGAGGCTGGCGTAGGTAGCCGTGGCGGCCTCGTACTGCTTCTGGCTGGCCTGCGTCTGGGCCAGCAGCAAATAATAATACGGGTTTTTGGGCTCGAAGCGCACGGCCGCTTCGGCGTAGGAAGTGGCCTCGCGCAGGTTGCCGCTCAGCATGTTGGCTTCGGCCAGCTTGTAATTCACGGCCGCGTTGTCGGGCATGAGCGTGTAGGCCTTGAGCAAGCGCTCCAGCGCGCGCGGATAGTCTTCGAGAATAACGTATTTCACGCCATCGGTGAAGAGCGATTCGCTCAGCTCGCGCTCGCGGGCCGAAAGCGGCGGGTGGGCCGCCGCCCGCTTGGCTTCCTGCCGGAGGCGCTGGGCCAGGGCCCGCCGCTCGGCCCGCGTGGGCTTGGGCGGGGCCAGCGGGTCGGGCGTTTGCGCGTGGCCGGCCAGGGCCAGGGCGCACAGCATCCATAAAAAAAGAATAACCTGACGCATAACTGCTGAAGATGTAAAACGGAGTGGCACTCCGTTTTGCCGCGCAGCGGCAAGTTACGGCTGCTTGCGATAAGGCGCGGGCGACGAGCAGCGCACGCTGCCCGTCGCCCGCACTCGTTGCCCGCCCCTGCCGCTGCGCGGCAAAACGGAGTACCACGCCGTTTTACATCTTCAGCACGTTGTAATCGCCCAAGCTCAAATCGGCCGGCTGCCCGACCACGCTGGCGTAATTACCAATCATCGAATTAGTCACGTTCACCGCGCGCACCACGGCCGCCGTCTGCACGATGGCGTTGCTCAGGCGCGCATCTTCTATTACCGCGCCCTTGCTCACCGACACGTGCGGACCAACGACAGAATTGGTAATGACCACGTTTTCGCCCAGATAGACCGGCTCGATAATCACCGAGTTGGTAATCCTGGCCGAGTCGGCGACCAGTTTTTCGCCGCGCTCGCGCAAGTATTCCAGGTAGCGCTGGTTGGTGAAGACCGTCGCGTCCTTGTTGCCGCAATCGAGCCACTCGGTCACCTGGCCGGGCACGAATACGGTGCCCTGGTTCTTCATGTTTTCCAGCGCGTTGGTAAGCTGATATTCGCCCTTGTCCTTGATGTCGTTATCGAGCAGATACTGCAATTCGCGCCGCAGATACGCGCCGTCCTGGAAGTAGTAGATGCCAATAATAGCCAGGTCCGAGACGAAGGTTTCGGGCTTTTCCACGAACTCCGTTATCTGGCCCTGCTCGTTGAGCCGCACCACGCCGAAGGGCTTCGGGTCGGCCACTTTCTGCACCCAGATGGTGCCCGGCACCGAGCTGTCAAGCTTGAAATCGGCCTTGAAAAGCGTATCAGCGAAAGCCACCACCAGCGGCCCGCTCAACGACTCTTTAGCGCACAGAATGGCGTGGGCCGTGCCCAGCGGCTCGTCCTGATAAACGATGGTGCCGCGCGCGCCCACTGACTCGGCGATGGCGACGAGGCTCTTCTCGACGGCCGCCCCGAAGGCCCGGCCGATAATGAAGGCCACTTCCTCGACCGGCTCGTTGCAAACGCGGGCAATGTCCTCGACCAGCCGCCGCACGATGGGCTTGCCGGCAATCGGAATCAGGGGTTTGGGCACGGTGAGCGTATGCGGACGCATCCGCTTGCCCATGCCCGCCATCGGGACGATAATTTTCATGTGGGGAGGAAAAGAAAAAAGAATAAGCTTCTGCTGGTCAGGCTGCTTGGGAGGAGGCAACTGAGGACTCGACGAGTAACTGGCCTTCGCGGGCGACAGCTCCCAACTGGTTAGCCTGGACAATGAAATCGGCCGCCACTTCGGCTGGAACCTCCAGACGCACCAGCCCCGACAGGTGCAGCACGTCCATATCCGCCGTAAGCAGCTTGTCTGTATTTTCCTTAGCTTCCTTCAGGGAGAGGTGCAGCAGGTTTTGTTGCAGCCGGGTCAGGGCGATTTTTCGCAACCCATAGCGCCAGCCAATCAAAAGAACGGTAACCATAAGAATCAGACGGCAGGAATGATGATGGTAAGCGGCGTGGGCATTCGGCCTTTATAACGACCAGTAGCACGTCGGCCGCCCTCTACACGCAGCGTTTTCACCCCAAAGTAACGGCCCAATTGGTAAGCTGCCTCCCATAATGCCGCCCGCCCGACCAGGTTACGAGCGTCACCATCCAGGTGCAATTGGGTTAGGTGCAGCTCCTCGCCTTGCCGCTCAAAATGCGTCATGCACTCCACTCGCCGGCCCGCCACTTCAAAAGAAAAATACACTACGTCGTCGTCCAGCTGCTCGATGATAAGCGTATGCTCTGGCATGAAGGGGCGGTTAGCGCGTGGGCCGGCAAAAATACGCCCCGCTCTTCCGCCTCAAAACTCCAGAATGAACCCAATCGTGGGCGTCACGACGGGGTCGTTGTTGGCCAGCAGCGTTGGGATGGCGTTGCTGCCGTTGGGCTGGATGGGCTGGCCGTTGGTGGTGGCGAAGCCGGAATTGTCGGCCAGGCGCTGGAAGGTGTAGTCGGGCAGGCCGGGGTTGCGCAGCACGAACGCGTTCTGGACATCCAGAAACAAGTCCAGCGAGAGTCGCCGCCAGTTTACGCGCTTATCGAGCCGAAAGTCGAACTGCTGGAAATTGCCCAGCCGCAGCGTGTTGAGCTGCTGAAAATCAAGCACGCCCCGGCCAGTGGCCAGGTAGCTGGCCTGCGACACGGCCGCGTCGAACGGCGTGTAGGGCGAGCCACCGGCCGCGCGGTACTTGAACCCCATCTCCCAGCCTCGGTTAAACTTGCGCCCGAGCAGGGCCGAGAGCAAAAACCGCGAATCCCAGGCCGAGGGCACGTATTGACCGCTCCGCCCGCTGAACTCCGACCGAAACCCGGTGAGCGAAAACACGGCGAACACCTTGCGGGTCAGCTTCTGCTGAAAAAACAGCTCCAGGCCGTAGGTGCGGCCCCGGCCGGTGCTCGTAACGGCCTCGTTGCCAATGGCCCCGAAGTCGGAGCCGAGGTTAGCCAGGCTGATACCATCGCGCCGGGTTACGGGGTAGAAGTCGTACTTTTTGTAAAACCCTTCGAGCGTGAAGCGCGTGGCCGGGCCGGGCAGCCACTCCAGCCCGGCCACGTAGTGGTCGGAGCGAATATAGCGGTTGTCGCGGTTCACGAGCCGGCCCGCGTCGTCGCGGAAACCGAGCACGGTGCTAATCGGAATCTTGTAGTAGCGCCCCACCGACGCGTTCACGTTGAGCGTTGGCAGCAGGGCGTAGCTCGCGCTGAGCCGGGGCGAGAGCGTGCGCAGCAGGTTGTAGCCGTCGTCGGTGAACGTGTTGCCGTCGGTGCGCAAGCCCGCCGACACGGTGAGCCGGTTGCCATCCAGAAACGAGCGCGTGAGCTGCCCGAAGGCCCCGAAGCGCCCGAAGTCAATGTTGGTCTGAAAGCGCACGTCTACGTCGGGCGACACCGGCTGGCCCTGGGCATTGAACACGGCCCGGCGCAGGCGCTGAAAAAAGCGGTTCTCGTACTGCACAAACTGCCCCATCACGCCGTAGCTGTACTGCCAGCCGCCAGAAGTGCCGTTCACGTCGGCCCGCACCTTGTTTTCCGTCTCGCCCGAGCGCGCCTGCAAAATGCGCCGGCTCTCGTCGCCCACTACCCCGTCCTGAAACTGGTCGGCCTGAATAAAAAACTGCGTCCGGCTCATGGCCAGGTTGAAATACCCTTTGCCGAGCAACTGGCGCACGTTGGCCCCCACCGTGTAGTTCCACTGCCGCACTTTGGGGTTCGAACGCAGGGCGAATTCCTTTTCCGGGGTCGAGTTCCGGGGAGCCACTACCGTGAAATCGTCAATCGCGCCCAGGCCGAGCGTAGTGAGCGTGGTTTTGGGCGAGAGCTTGGTACTCGTCTTGAACTGAAAATCCCAGAACGCGGGCCGAATCGGCAAATCCAACGCGCTGAACAGCAGCTGCAAGTACGAGCGCCGCGCCGAAGCCAGAAAGGTGGTGTTCTTGGTCAGCGGCCCCTCCGTGGTGAGCGCCACCTCAGTGGCCGAAGTGCGCAGGTTGCCCTGGAACCGGTCGGGGTTACCCTCGCGCTGCCGAAACTGCAACACCGAGCTTAACGCATTGTCGTAGCGAGCATTGAAGGCCGACGTGCTTACCGTAACGTCTTCGATGAACGACACGTTGAGAATGCCCGCCGGCCCGCCCGCGCTGCCCTGGGTCTGAAAGTGGTTGATAACGGGCACCTCAATTCCGTCGAGATAATAGACATTTTCATTGGGCGCGCCGCCGCGAATGATGATGTCGTTGCGAAAGCCCGCCGTGCCGCCAGTGCCCCCGCCGCCCACGCCGGGCAGGGTTTGCAGCACTTTGGAAATGTCAAAGTTGCCGCCGGGGTTCGAGCGGATTTCCTCGGTGTTGATGCGCTGCACGCTGAGCGGCGTTTCGGGCGTAGCCACGCGAATGGCGCGGCTCGCCGTCACGGTCACTTCGCCCAGGGCCTGGGAGCCGGCGCTCAGCTCCAGGTCAATCACGTTGCCGTTACCGCTATTAATGAGCACGTTGGCTCGCAGCAGCGGCTCGTAGCCCACGGCCGTCGCCCGCAGGTTGTACGAGCCGACCGGAATGCCCGTGAGCCGGTAGCGGCCCGTCGCGTCGGTGGCCGTGCCCAGGCTCGGGTTCGTGCCTTCGAGCAGCACCGTCACGCCGGGCAGCGTTTCCTGGGTGAGCCGGTCGCGCACGAGACCGGTGATAGTGCCCGTACTTTGGGCCTGGGCGCTGGTCAGGGTCAGCAGGCTGAAAAGCAGAAGCAGGTAGCGGAATCGCATAAGAATCGGGGTTGGATTTTGTCGAAGCACTGCTTAAACGGACGGGGCGACACTTGTTTAGTGGAATGGCGCAGAGTTGTTGAGACGGCTCGCTGCTAACTCGCCGCCTGTAAACCCCATCCCCCTAGCCCCCTTCCCCGATGGGGAAGGAGGGACTAGTTCTAGCTGTAGAACGGACGTAAAACCAGAGTCTAGAACTAGTTCCCCTTCCCCATCGGGGAAGGGGGCTAAGGGGATGGGGTTTGCGGGCGGCGAGGCGGCTCAGAGGTGGGGCTTGCAGGCGACAACCTACGCCAGCAATTCCGCCAGCACGGCCGGGTCCACGTTGCCGCCGGTCAGAATCAGCACCGTGTTGGCGCTCGCGGGCAGCGTGGCCCGGTGGCGCAGCAGCGCCGCCAGCGGCAGGGCGGCGGTCGGCTCCACCACCAGTCGGGCTTCGAGCAGCAGCCGGCGCGCGGCAGCGCGGATTTCGGCCTCGCTCACGGTGACGATGTCGTCGGCGTAAGCCCGCAGATGCGCCAGGGTCAGCTCGCTCACGGCCAGCGTGCGCGCGCCGTCGGCCAGGGTGCGGCCGGTGTCGGCGGCAGCCCACTCCACCACGCGGCCCGCGCGCCACGAGGCTTGCGCATCGGCAGCTAGCTCCGGCTCCACGCCGATGATTTTGACGCCCGGCCGCAGCGTTTTCAGCGCCGCTCCTACCCCGCTTAGCAGCCCGCCGCCGCCCACCGGGGCCAGCACGAGGTCCACGGCCGGCAGCTGCTCGAAAATCTCCAGCCCCACCGTGCCCTGCCCGGCGATGACGTACGGGTCGTCGAAGGGCGGCACGAGCACCGGCGGAGCGGGCGCGGCGGCCAGCAGCTGGGCGGCCACGGCCTCGCGCTTTTCGTGGGCCGGGTCGTACAAAATCACTTCCGCCCCCAGCGCCCGCGTAGCTGCAATCTTTACCTGGGGCGCAGTGGTGGGCATGATAATCGTGGCCCGAATGCCCAGCGCCCGCGCCGCGTAGGCTACGCCCTGTGCGTGGTTGCCGCTGCTGTAGGCCAGCACACCCCGCGCCCGCTCCTCAGTCGTCAGGGCCACGAGCCGGTTGCCGGCCCCGCGAATCTTGAACGAGCCGATGGCTTGCAGGCTTTCGGGCTTGAGCCAGACTTGCTCCGCGCCCAGTTCGGGCAGGGCCAGCGGCAAGAGCGGCGTGGGGCGCGCCAGATTCTTCAGGCGCGCTCGGGCCTCGTAGATGTCGGAGAGGGTAATCAGGGGCATGAGGCTGGGTCGTGGGCCGGGCGGCAATGGCCGTTGGGTTTCGTAAAGATGAAGCCCGGACCGGAAACGTCCGGCTCATCGCGTCCGTAGGGCAACAAAACCAACCCCATTGGGCCAACCCGCCCGCAGCGGGCGGCTGCGAGCCGCCCCTACCTTTGCCCCATGAATTACGCCTCCGAAATCGAAAGCAGCATCCGCCTGCTGTTTGACTCCATCAGCGCCGGCTTCGAGCAGGACCCCGAAGCCGGCCAGCAGCACGTCGCCCATTGGCTCGAAATGCTCCGCGCCAGCGACAACCCCGCCGTGCAGCCCGTGGCCGAAGAGCTGGCCGCCTTCCAGGACCACCTGCGCCAGGGCAACGCGGCCGCCATGGGCGACTCGTTCCAGAAACTGGCCGACCTCACGGCCCGCGCCGCGCTGCCCATCCATTCCTTCCAGGGCCTCGGCGATAAAGTCCGCGAACTAAGCCAGAAGCTCAACTCAGCCGGTGGCAATTTGCAGCTCATTGGCCGCCAAAAAGGCCAGCACTAAGCTACAAGACTTTAGAAAAGCAGCGGCTTAGCAGTCTTTTCGCCAGACTGCCGCGCGTCCACGTTCGCGATTTGAAAAAACCTTTCAGGGTCTTGCCCTATTTCTAGCGCCGTATCACGCCGCGACCAGTCGTCGCGTCCTTTTCACTAACTCATTTCTTCGTTTAGTTTTCTCATGCGTATCCTGCACGTCATTTCCAGCCCCCGCACCAGTTCCTACAGCCGCCGCCTCGGCACGGGCATCATCGAAAAGCTCCAAGCCGCCCACCCCGGCAGCACCGTCCGCGAGCGCAACCTGGTCGAGCACCCCTTCCCACACCTCGAAGAAGCCGGCATCCAGTCCTTTAACACGCCCCCCGACCAGCACACGCCCGACCAGCAGGCCGCCCTGCGCCGCTCCGACGAGGTTATTGCCGAGGTGCAGGCCGCCGACGTACTCATCGTCGATGCCCCCTTCTACAATTTCAGCATCCCCTCCACGCTCAAAGCCTGGATTGACCATATTTCCCGCGCCGGGGTAACGTTTCGCTACGGAGCCAACGGCCCCGAAGGCTTGCTGCACGACAAGAAAGTGTACGTCGCGCTGGCCAGCGGCGGGGTGTATTCCGAAGGCCCGGCCAAGGGCTACGATTTCAGCGGTCCTTACCTGAAAGCCTTTTTTGGCTTCCTGGGCCTGACCGACGTAACCGTGGTTCGCGCCGAAGGCGTGGCTAACCCCG
>JANXNW010000059.1 GCA_025353905.1 Hymenobacter sp. | reverse complement strand
CGCGCCTGCCTGCCGCCGTGCCGCAAGTGGAAATCTGGGCCGATGCGCTGCCCGCCATTCAGCCCACGACGCTCGTGGTGGATGCGCTCTTCGGAGCCGGCCTCACGCGGCCGCTTGCCGGGCTGGCGGCCGGGCTGGTGCGCCACCTGAACGCGAGCGGCGCGGCCGTGGTGGCCGTGGACGTGCCCAGCGGCCTGGCCACCGACTCGGAGCCGCTGGGCACGTCCACGGCCACCGACCTGCCCGCCGCCGTGGTGCGGGCCACCCACACGGTGAGCTTCGGCCAGCCGCACCTGGCGTTTCTGCTGCCGCAAAACGCGGCCTTCGTGGGCGAGTGGCACGTGGAGGACATTGGGCTGAGCCAGGCGTTTATCGACAGCGCCGACACGCCCTGGCACCTGACTGACTTCGGCCAAGCCGACCCGAACACGGTGGACGTAACCTGGCCGCCGCGCCCCGCGCCCATTTTACCGCGACTGCCGGAAATCAGCCTGCCGCGCCGCGAAAAGTTTGCCTACAAAAACACGTTTGGCCACGCGCTGCTGCTGGCTGGCAGTCTCGGTAAGATGGGCGCGGCCGTGCTCGCGGCCGGGGCGTGTTTGCGCGGCGGCGTGGGCCTGCTCACCGTGCGGGTGCCCGGCGCGGGCCTGGCCGTGCTGCAAATCAGCCAGCCCGAAGCCATGAGTCTGCCCGACCCCAACCCCGATTTTATTAGTGAGCTGCCCAACCTGTCGCCCTACCAGGCCGTGGGCCTGGGACCGGGCGTGGGGCAAAATCCGGCCACGGCCGCCGTGCTGCGGGCGCTGCTCAAAGCCGCCGCGCCCGGTGCCGCCCGGCCCCACCCGCTGCCGCTCGTGCTCGATGCCGACGCGCTCAACCTACTCGGCGCGCACCGCGAGCTGCTAGGTTTATTGCCCGAAAACACCGTGCTCACGCCCCACGTTGGCGAGTTTACGCGCCTCACCGAGCCGGCCCGCGACGACTACCACCGCCTGGCCTTGCTGCGCAAATTCGCCCAGAAGTACCGCGTCATCGTCGTGCTCAAGGGCGCGTATTCGGCCGTGGCCGCGCCCGACGGGCAGGTATATTTCAATCCCACCGGCAACCCCGGCATGGCTAGCGGCGGCAGTGGCGACTGCCTCACCGGGCTGCTGCTGGCCCTGCGCGCCGACCAACGCCTGCCCGCGCTGACGGCCTCCCGCCTGGCCGTGCTCGCCCACGGCCGCGCCGGCGACCTGGCAGCTCAGGAGGTAGGCGAGGCGGGGTTGATAGCGGGCGACATCGTGCGCTTTCTCGGGCCGGCCTTGCGCGAGCTGACCAGGTAGCGCGGGTCTGCTACCCGCTTCTGGGGTGATGCGCAATCAAAAGCAGGTCGGAGACCCGCGCTACTTGGCCTCGGGGTCGCGGGGCGGTTCGTCGGCCGCCGGAAAGACATCTTCCCACTGTAAGTTCAATTCGGGCAGCGTGGCGCAGGGCACGGGGCCGGGGCCGGCGTATTCGCCCACGAGACGGTAGTGGGCGGTGGCCTCGTCCAGCACGAACACGCTCAGGCTGTGGGCCAGTGGGTCGGCGAGCCAGTATTCGCGCAGCCCGTTTTCCTCGTAAAGGTCGAACTTGTCTTTCCAGTCGCGGGACTGGGTGCCGGGTGAGGTCACCTCGACAATCAGGTCGGGCGCACCCAGGCAGCCGCGGTGCTCCAGCTTGGCGGGGTCGCGGATAACGCACACGTCGGGTTGCACCACGGTCAGCACGGCGGCGTCGGCCGGGTCGCCGCCGCCTGGCACCAGGCGCACGTCGTAGGGGGCCATGCGCACCTGGCAGCGTTTGCGCCGCAAGTAATAATGCAGAAAGCCGTGGAAATTGCCCGCTACCAACTGGTGCGGGTCGGCGGGGCCACTCATGCGCCGCACCACTTTGCCACGCAGCAGCTCGACCCAGTCAGTGAATTTCCAGCTCAGGTAATCGGCGTAGGAGTACGTAGCCTCGGGGTCGAGCTGGGCGAAGCTGGTAACGACGGGCGGCGTGAGGACGGCGTTCATAGCCTAAAAGTACGCGGACAGCGGCACAGCGTGGCCGTGCCCTGCCCCAAAAAAACGAGGCGCTCACCCGCTGAGCGGAGAGCGCCTCGTTGAAAAATAAGTCCCGTTTACTTTTTGGTCACGCGCACATCGACGCGGCGGTTTTGGGCGCGGCCTTCGGGCGTGTCGTTGCTGGCCAGCGGGTGCTCCTGGCCGTAGCCTTCGGCGGTGACGCGGCCGGGGGCGGTGCCGCCCGCCACGGCGGCCATGCGGGCAGCGTTGGCGCGGTCGGTGCTCAGCAGCAGGTTATTCTTGGGCTGACCCTGATTGTCGGTGTAGCCGCCCAGCTTGAAGCTAGCCTCCGGGAAAGCCTTGAGAATGGCCCCCATATGCTGAAGCTGCTCCAGCGAGGCGGCCGTGAGCGTGGCCTTGCCGGTATCGAAATACACCCGGTCGAGGCTAATCCAGCCCTGGGTTTTGTCCGTGCTCACGGTCTGGCTCTTATCGCTGAGAAAGCGCACCAGGCGGGCTTCGGTCGAATTGCCACCTACGTTGAGCACGGTGCCGTCGGGCAGCGTAAGCGCGGCGCTGGCGCCGGTGTCATAGACGTAATTGCCAGTAGCGGCATCGTAGCGGCCGGTGGCAGTAGTGGCGGCGGGGGTAGTGGCGGGGGCCGTGTCGGCGACGGCCACCGGGGCCGCAGCCGTCGTGTTGGGCGACGACGCGATGCGGTCGCGCATGAAGTAAAATATCACCCCGATGCTCAGCAGCGCCAGCACCAGCCAGGGCCAGCCCTTGGGGCCGGGGTCCTCTACTTCGTGCACCACGTCGCGGGCCGGGCCGCGCACGGCCTCGCCCACCCGGCCGGCAGCCGCCGACGCCGTAGCCCCGGCGGCCGAAGCGGTTTCGCGGGTGGTGGTCGCCACGCTCGTGGTGGCCTGGCTGAGGCTGGCCGCCGCACCGCCCAGGCCCAAGCTGGCCGCCATCGTGCCGAGGCCGTCGGTCAGGCTGCCCGTGCTGCTGCCCATAGTGCCACCCATGTTTCCGCCCAGGCCGCTCAGCATGGTGCTTAAGCCGCCGGCATCAAGGTGATTGTCGGCGGCGTGGCGGCCCAGCAGGCCCAGCACCATCGGCGTGGCCATGCCCAGCAGGCTGCTCATCGTGGACGACGACACGCCCGCCTGCTGGCCGATGCCGGCCACGGCTGGTTCCAGCTGCGGGCCCAACGCCGAGTGCAGCAGGTCGGTGCCCCGGCTCAGCAGCCCGCCGCCACTAGCGGCATCGGGGCTGTTGCCCAGCCCGCCCGTTCCGCCCAGCAGGCCGCTCAGGTTGTTGAGGATGCCGCTGCCGTGGGCTTGTTGGGCCAGGTCCAGCACTTCGGCCGCGCCGCCGGGCTGCTGCGCCCGTGCGGCCACGCCACCCAGCACCACCGGCACGAGGCCGCGCAATGCGCTGCTGATGCCGCTTTCGCTTTCGCCACCACCGAGCGCGGCACTGGCTTGGCGGGCCGCGTCGCCGCCCAGGTATTCTTGCGCGAGTTCCAGAAAATTCAGACTCATGGCTAAAAAAGGGGGAATGATGAGGCGGCAAGTTAGCAGTTTTTAACTGCGCAAGAACTCAGGTAATCATTTCCTGCTAAACGCCTTACTGCTCACCCTAATTTAGCAGCAGCCCAGCAGCTGCGCCCCGGCCTGCGCCAGCAGTACGCCGTCGGTGAGCAGGGCGAAGAAATACTCGCCCCGCGCCGGGTGGGCCGCCCCGATGACGCCGACCGCCAGCACACCCGGCCCCAGCACGGCCAGCGGGGCGGCCCCCCGCGCCAGCCCCGCCGCCACCGAAGCCGCCAGCAGCCCCAGCGCCACGGCCCGCGCCCCGCCCAGGCCCAGCCAGGTCGGAAAGGTGCGCAGCCCGGCCGCCCGGTCAGCGGCCACGTCGCGGATGTCGAACACAATGGCCAGCGCCGCCACCAGGCAAAACCGCTGGGCCAGCAGCGCACCCACCGCCGTCAGCGGCTGCCGCAGGGCCAGCGCCGGCAGCCCGCCCGTGACGGCCGTCCACACCCCCGCAATCAGAAATACTTTTAACAGCGGCACTTCGCGCAGGGCGTAGCGACGGCCGCGCCCCGGCAGCAGCGGCCACGAGTAGCCCAGCGCCAGCGCGGCCAGCGGCAGCAGCCGGGGCAGCCGCGGCAGCCAGCCGCCGCGCACCAGCAGCCCGGCCGTAGTCAGGGCCGCCACGCCGGCCAGCCCGACCAGCGCCCGGCGGTGGCGCTGCTGCCATGCCTTGCGAACCGAGCCACCCGGCGGCTGCCCAAACTTGTAGGGCAGCACCGCGTCGAGGTTGTAAGCCAGCAGCGTGGCGGCCCCCACCAGGGCCACCGTGGGCCAATCGGCCAACCCATTATTGCCCGGCAGCTGCCGCAGCGTGGCCGCCGTCTGGGCCGCTGCCGCCAGCGCCAGCCAGCTGCTGCTGTAAAGCAGCGCGTCCAGGCAGTGACTGAGTGACTGAGTGACTGAGTGATTGGGCTGGGAGGTCATGTAAGGCACAGCAGCGTGGGTGCGTTGGCTAGTTTCGTCAAGCCAGTTCCGATTGGCAGCAAAAAGCCAAGATGCCTCTCAAAAGTCCACACCAACTCACTCAATCAGTCATTCGCTCATTCACCGCTACAGCCCGCCCCGAAACGACTGCTGATAGAGCGCCACGCTGTCTTCGATGATGCGGTAGGCGGCCTCGCGGCCCAGAAACTGCTTCACCGTTACCTGCTTGTTTTCGAGGGCTTTGTAGTCCTCGAAGAAACGCTGCATTTCCAGCATGAGGTGGGGCGGCAGGTCTTCCAGCTCGTTGTAATGGTTGAAGGAGACGTCGTGGGCGGCCACGGCGATAATCTTGTCGTCCTCCTCGTCCTGGTCCACCATCTGCATCACGCCGATGACTTTGGCCTCGATGAGGCACATGTGGGGCACGTCCACCGAGCACAGCACGAGGATGTCGAGCGGGTCGTGGTCGTCGCAAAAAGTCTGCGGGATAAAGCCGTAGGCGGCCGGGTAGTGCACGGCCGAAAACAGCACCCGGTCGAGCTTGAGCAAGCCGCTGTCTTTGTCCAGCTCGTACTTGCCCTTCGAGCCTTTCGGGATTTCGATGATGGCCTGCACGGTCTGAGGCAGGTTTTCGCCGAACGAAACGTGGTGCCAGGGGTTGAAAATAGGGGTCAAATTGATTGTTTTTGGTTGGTGGTTTTTGGTTTATGGTCGGTCATTGCGAGCATGTTGCGCATCGAGCAAGGGACGAAGCAATCGCACCTGTTGAGCCGCGTCTGACGAGCTCAACAACGCACCGTTCTAGTGCAATTGTTTCGTCCCTTGCTCGATGCGCAACATGCTCGCAATGACTGGGCGTTACTTCAGAACTTCCAGCAACGGTACGCCGGAATTGCCGCTGGGTTCCTGGATGTGTAAAAAACGGGCGACTGTCGGCGCGATATCCACCACTTCGACGGCGCGGGCCGACTCGCCGTGGGGTACGTGCCAACCCCAGAAAAGCAGCGGCACGTGGGTGTCGTAGGCCCAGCTCGCGCCGTGGGTGGTGCCGCGCAGCACGGGGCCACTGCCTTCGAGGTAGCCGGGGTCGAGCACGCAGAGCACGTCGCCCGAGCGCGGGGCGTAGAAGCCGTTGGTCTGGTAGCGGTTCAGGCCGGTGGTCGAGGCGTTGGCTTGCAGGGCGGTGGCCGTGATGGCTTGCGTGATGTGGGGCTGGGCGCGCAGAATCTCGGCTACTTCGTCTTGAAAATCAGTCAGCTTGAGGTTTTTCTGGGCCAGCAGCGGGCGGTTGAGATAGACCTGCTGGTTCTCGAAATCGAGCAGCCACTGGCCGGGGCCGTGGCGGCGCACGAGCGTGCGCGTGAGCGTGTCGCGCACGGCCGCCGCGCTCACGCCGCCGCCCGGCAGCCGGTGCGCTTGCAAGAAAGCGGCGGCCTGGTCGGCGCCGTGGTCGGCGGTCAGAAAGACGAGCGCCTGGCCCGCGCCGGCCTGCTTGTCAATAGCCGTCAGCAGGCGGGCCAGGTCGCGGTCGAGGCGCAGGTAGGTGTCTTCGGTTTCAATGGCCGTCGTGCCGAACTGGTGGCCCACGTAATCGGTCGAACTGAAGCTCAGGGCCAGAAAATCGGTCTGGCCGGGGCGCTGCCCCATCTGCTCCTGACGCAAAGTTTCGAGGGCAAAGTCGCAGGTGAGCGAGTTGCCAAACGGGGTCGAGCGAATCAAATCCAAATTCTGGGTGGGCGCGCCGCTGGGTTTTTCGCCCGAGGCGGCTTTGGTGGCCACTACGCCCGCCGGCAGCGTGCCGCTGAGCCGGGGCAGCTCGTGCGGGAAAACCGGTTTTTCTTCGCCTTTGTAGGGCACCTCCCAGGGCACGTCGTCGGGCGAGCTTTCAGTGTATTGGCCGATGGGCAGCAACGTCGTCCAGGGCTGGCTCAGGTAGCGGGCGGCGTGGCCGGCGGCGTTGAACTTCTGCACCCAGCCCGGCAACTCTTTGGCGTAGAACGTGCTGGTAATGAAGGCCCCGTTGGTGCCGTCATACCAGTAGGCGGCCGACGCGGCGTGGCCCGCCGGCAGGATACTGCCCCGGTCTTTGATGCAGACCCCGATGACTTTGCTCTGGAAATTGGTGGCCAGGCGCAGCTCGTCGGTGATGGTGGTGCTCAGCAGCAGGCGCGGCGACATCTGGCCGGCCGCCGTTGAGCCGCCCACGGCCTGCACCGTTTTGTCGTCGGTGCAATAGGTGGGGCGGCCGGTTTCGCGCACGAACCAGTTGTTGCCCACGATGCCGTTGGTGGCGGGCGTCGTGCCGGTGTAGATGCTGCTGTGGCCGGGCGCGGTGTAGGTCGGCACGAAGTTGTAGTGGCAGGTCTCAAAGCTGAACCCCTGGCCGAGCAACCGCCGGAAGCCGCCCGCCCCAAACTTGCTCCAGTAGCGGTAGAGGTAGTCGTAGCGCATCTGGTCCACGACGATGCCCACCACGAGACGCGGCCGGGCCAGCGGGGCCAGGGCGGCGGGCGCGGCCAGGGCGGGGCGCGACAGGGCCGGTTTCTGGGCCGCTGTTGGGGCCGCTTTCTGGGCCAGGGCGGGCAGGGCCAGCAGGCTCAACAACACTATTTTTTTCATTTGAAAGCCGGTAAAGCGAGGCCGGCAAAGATACCCGCCGCTTTGGCCGGCCCTGGGTTACGGTTAGGTTACGTAGCGCGGAGCCTTTGCTCCGCGTACTGCCCATCCGTGCGCGGAGCGAAGGCTCCGCGCCACGCTACTTTGGCGCTTCCAGGTACGTGCCGCACCGCTGGCACGTGCGCAAGGCATCATTAGCCCAAAACCCGTTCATGATGGGCGGCAGCTGAGCCACGATGTCAGTGATTTCGGCGAACTCCTCGTGGAGCTTGTTACCGCAGTTTTCGCAGTACCATTGAAAACCGTCCAGTTCGCCGGGGCGGCGGTTGCGCTCCAATACCAGGCCCAGCGTGCCGGCCGGGCGACGGGGCGAGTGCGGCACGTTGGCCGGCAGCAGAAACAGGTCACCGGCTTTGATGAGCATATCCACCGGCCGGCCATCCTCGATAATCTTGACCGTAATATCGCCTTCGATTTGGTAAAATACCTCCTCGCCGGCATCGACGTGGTAGTCTTTGCGGGCATTGGGGCCGCCCACGACCATGACGATAAAATCATCGTTGCCGGTAAACACCTGCTGGTTGCCCACAGGCGGCTTGAGCAGGTGGCGGTGGTCGGCAATCCACTGCGGGAAGTTGAACGGGCGGGCGATGGGCATGGGGCTTGTTGTTTTTTGCTGATTGTTGATTGTTGATTGTTTTCAGGATGCCGGTTCGCGTAGGGTTCCGCAAAGGTGGCAGAGTTTCGCGGAGTTGAACTGACTGCTCTAACTTGGCTGGCTTAATCTTAAAACAACCAACAACCAACAACCAACTCACGCCACCCACTCGTGGCTCAGAAACCGCAGCAGCAGCAGCAGGCCCAGGCCCAGGCCGAGCAGCAGCGTAGGCAGCAGCACCCGCTGCCGTAGCAGCGGACTGCGGTGGGCATTGGCCAGCCATAGCGTTACGATGAGCGTAACGAGCGTGAATTGCAGCGTGGTACGAATGTGCTCGGTGGCGCCAAACAGGGTCAGCCAGAGGATTTCCAGGGCCAGGGCCAACCCGCCGAGCTGCCGGCCCGTGAGCCGGACCTGCCCCACCACCTGGGCCAGCAGCAGCAAGAAATACGGCGTGGCGTACACGTAGCGGCTCAGGCTGACGAGCAGCCCGCCGCGCGTGGCCAGCACGATGGCCGTTACGCTGACCAGGTAAGTGGCGGCAAACACGACCGGCGCGGCGGTCGCCGGCAACGGCCGTGTCCAATGGTGCCGGGCCACGTAACCCAGGTAGCCGAGCGCGGCCAGCACGACGGCAAACGCGCTGGCCTCGACCAGGCGCGGCAGTGTGGTGCCCCAGTTGCGCAGTGGCAAGTGGGGCCATTGCAAATGGTTGTCCCAGTATTTCTGAGCTTCAAGAAACCCCAGCCAATGGCCCGTGTCGTGGTGCTGAACCACCAGGCTCAGGCCCAGGCCCAACGCCGCCAGCGCCCCGCCCAGGCCGGCCCGTCGCGCGGCCACCGCCCAACTGCGCCAACCCACCAGCCCGGCCGGGCGCGTGAGCACGGCCGTGGCCCCAATAGCCGGCAGCAGCACGAACGCGGCCGGCCGGCTCAGGCAGCTCAACACCAGCCCCAGGGCGCACCAACCGCCGTGGGCGCGCCGCAAGCCGATGAGCACCAGCGCGCCGCTGCCAAAAAACACCGCCTCGCTGAACGGCAAAAACATGAACAGCAGCTGCGGCACGGCCAGCGCCAGCAGCTGCTGCCGACGGCTCCAGGCAAAGGCCCAGGCCAGGGCGGCGAAGCTGCCCGCGAAAAGCAGCCCGTTGAGCAGACCCATGACCACCGGCCCCACGCCGAGCGCCCGCCACAGCAGCGGGAAGAGCGGGAAAAACGCCGTGCGCTGCACGTCGTAGCCATGGTCGCGGATGTATTGGTAATGCTCAGCATCCCAGTTGCCGAAGGCCGCTGCCGTGAGGTGGCGCGGGCCGAGCTGAGCCGCACTCAGGGCCGCATCCAGGGCCAGGACCAGCCCCACCAGGGCCACGTACCAGGCCACGGCCAGCAGCAGGCAGGCCCCGAGCGAGGGGCGTTCGGTGGGTTCGGCGGGCAGGGTGGGCAGGCGGCGGGCGGGCAACGCGGGGGTCATGCGAGAGTCATTGAGGGCGAAAAGTACGCCCGTGCGCTCAGGTATTGACTACTGGGGTGGCCGCTGGATTGGCAGCTGGGTCGGCGGCTTCGCGCTAGTTTTGACAGTTCAATTCTTTACTTGCCCGTGAATTCTTTCCGTACGCTCAGCATCGTCATCCCGGTTTACAACGAGGCGCGCACGATTCACGAGATTCTCGATGCGCTCGGGGCCGTGGCGCTGACGGGCGGCATCGGGCAGGAAGTTATTCTGGTGGACGACTGCTCGACCGACGGCTCGGCCCAGGTTATCGAAGCCTACGCCGCCGCCCACCCTGCCCGGGGCCTGCGCCTGCTGCGCCACGCCGTGAATCAGGGCAAGGGCGCGGCCCTGCACACGGGCATCCGCGAAGCCACCGGCGAGTACGTTATCATCCAGGATGCCGACCTCGAATACGACCCGGAAGAATACAACCTGCTGCTCAAGCCCGTCCTCAAAGGCTTTGCCGACGTTGTGTACGGCTCGCGCTTCATGGGCGGCAATCCGCACCGCATCCTGTTTTTCTGGCACAGCCTGGGCAACGCCGTGCTCACCTTCCTCTCCAACGCCGTGACGGACCTCAACCTGACCGACATGGAAACCTGCTACAAGCTCTTCCGACGCGACATCATTCAGGGCCTGAAGCTGGAAGAGCAGCGCTTCGGCTTCGAGCCGGAAGTAACGGCCAAAGTGGCGCGGGTGCCGGGCGTCCGCATCTACGAGGTCGGCATCAGCTACTACGGCCGCACCTACGCCGAAGGCAAGAAAATCGGCTGGCGCGATGGCTTCCGCGCTATTTATTGCATCCTCAAATACGGGCTGCTGCGGCAATGAGCAATGAACAGTGAGCAATGAGCAATGAGCAATTCAGCTTTGACCATGCTGGGTCTGTTCTGAATTGCTCATTGCTCATTGTTCATTGCTCATTGCTCATTGTAATTATCGGCTCCTGGGCCAGCGCGGCGGCTTCGGCGCTGAGGGTGCCTTTATCGTGAGCGGCCACAGCCACGAAGCTGATGCCGCCGAGCAGCACCACGAGCAGCGTCTGGGCGCCGTGCACGACGAGCGCGTAGGCAATGCCGGCTTCCTTGCTGATGCCGTAAGCCAGCAAAATGCCCTGCACCAGCACGTGAAACGGCCCGATGCCACCCGCCACCGGCGCGGCCATGCCGAATGAGCCGAAAGTGAGCACCGCCAGCCCGGCTTTCATTCCCAGCCCGTAAGTCTCGGGAAAGCAAAAAAAGGCCAGGTAATCGAGCAAAAAATACACGCCCCAGGTGAAGAGCGTGTGCGCCACGAAGAGCCACTTGTGCTCCAGCCGCCGGACGCTGAACACGCCCGCCAGCAGGCCCCGCGCGAACACCACCGCCCGGTTGAAAAACGCGAGTTGCCGCAGGCGCTCCAGGTTGCGCACCAAGGCGAAGGCGGCCGCGCCCAGCAGCAGCAGTCCGCCCAGCGCGGCCAACAGCAGCGGGGTGCGGTTGCGGGCCAGCGCGTCGGCCCGCCCGGCCAGCAGCTGCTCGGTGACGAACACCCAGAACGTTTTGAAATCCAAAGCCAGCGTGAGGCCCAGCAGGCTCAGCAGCACCAGCACGTCGATGACGCGCTCGGTCACGACGGTGCCCAGCGCCACCTGCACCGGCACGCCGCCCGTGCGCCGCAGCACCGAGCAGCGAATGACTTCGCCCGCGCGCGGCAGCACGAGGTTAGCCAAATAGCCCACCATCATGGCGTGGTAGACCGTCCAGAACGGGGCCGGCGTGCCCGAGGCGGCCAGCTGCATCTGCCAGCGATAGCCGCGGCTGAAGTAGCCCAGCGTGGAAATCACGAGCGTCAGCCCCAGCCAGAAATAATTCGCCGTGCGGATGTAGTGCCCCACGCGCGACAAATCCTGCCCGCGCACCGCAAACCACATCAGCGCCGCCGAGATGCCCAGCAGCAAGGCGTATTTTAAAAACTTCATTTTTAAGGATTAGGGACTCAGGAGTAGGGATTATGGATTCAGGGTTGTGGTTTATGGATTAAGAATGAGAGAGAAAGAACCTAAAGCGTAAAATACACCATGCGGTCGTCTCCAATTCTCCATTTCCCATCCCTAATCCTGAGTCTCTAATCCTCAAATCCTATTATGCTCGTCCGGAAACACCAGCGTGGGGCGGTGGGCGCGGGCCTCGGCAAAGTCAACCAGCCCGTAAGAAAACACGATGACGATATCGCCCACCGCCACGCGGCGCGCGGCGGGGCCGTTGAGGCAGACCATGCCCGTGCCGCGCTCGCCGCGGATGGTGTACGTCTCGAAACGCTCGCCGTTATTGACGTTCACCACGGTTACCTTCTCGTTTTCGACCATGTTGGCCGCGTCGAGCAGGTCTTCGTCGAGGGTGATGCTGCCCACGTAATTCAGCTCGGCCTGGGTCACGCGGATGCGGTGCAGCTTGGATTTTAATACTTCGATGTGCATGAGGCGAAGACGTAATCAGGCAGTAAGTAAAACAGCGAATAAAAGCCGGAAAAAAGTGCGTAAAGATAACCGGCCCCGGCGCGGGCCTGCCGCGCCCCCGGCGCAAGCCCCGCCGTACGGCGGGCGCGGGCGCCGCGCGGCCAGCCGGCCGCGCCGTACTTTGAGGCCGCTTATCAACCCGTCTGTTTTGCGTACTCTCCGTTCCTTGCTGCTGCTCAACGCCCTGCTGGGGTCGTTTTTTGGCGGCGGCGGCCCCGTCGCCCGCGCCCAAACTCCCCTCGGCCAACCCTCGCTCGACGAGGCGAAGGTGCAAATCTGGTGCGCCACGGCCCGCTACGTGTATGCCGACGCGGGCCGGCCGCGCCTGGCTGCCAGTCTGCGCTGCGAGGGCGGCAACCTGGCCGCGCTCGCCTCGAGCCTGCGGCCCGACAGCCTGCGCATCTACACCTTGCTCTACGCGCCCATCGAGGGCCGGGGCCGCATCTACCGGGGCCTGAAGGACAACCCCGCCCGGCTCGCGGCCCTCACCAAAGCCATCGTGGGTAAGCTCGGCGCGTCGGCGGCCCGCCAGCGCGACCCGGCCCGGCTGGCCGCTCTGCAAATGCTGGAAAAGCGCCTGACCGACTACGTGCAAACCGGCCTGCCGCCCACCGACCCCGCCCCCGCGCCCGAAGCTGGCCGGCCCACGGCCGCCCTCAGCGGCCCCGCCGAAGCCGCCGAAACCAGCGCCGCGCCGAGCTCGCGCAACGGGCAGCCAGGCGCAGCCGGCCGCAGCCCCGACTCGGGTGGGTCGGTGCTGCCGCGCTTGTTTGCCCCGCTGGCCCTGATTCTGAGCCTGCTCAGCCTGGTGCTCTACGCCCTGCTGCGCCGGAGCCTGACGAGCACCCTGCGCCAACTGCGGCGCGACGTGATGCCACTGCCTTATGCCGAGCTAACCGCCGCCCAGCGCCGGGAAGTGGATGAGCTGATAGCCCAGCGTCTAACTGAAGCTACTCAAGCTGCCCGCGCTGCCCGCCCGCCCGCCGACGCCGACGCGGCGGTGCCCACCGCGACTTACCCGGAAAATCCGGCCGCTACCGGGCCGACCGCGTAACTACGCTTTTCCCTTCAGCCGGCCCCATGCGCGCACTTTATTGCTTTGTTTTGCTGCTAGTCGGCCTGCTTGGTGGCTGCCGCGCGGCCGCTCCCCGCCAGGCCGGCATCCGGGCCAACCAAGTGCCCAACAAGCGCGTCCTCACCGAGTCGCCGACGCTGGAGAGGCCTGTGCCCCGGCAGTGAGTTTTTAGTGATTAGCGGTTAATGGTCAACGGTTAGTGACGCTTTCTCACAAAGACTCACTAACCATTAACCACTATTCTATCACTTCGAGCACCGTGCGGAACGAGTGGTATTTGCCCCGAAAGCGGGCGTCCATGTCCTGGCGCAGGGCGGGCGCGAAGTGCGTTTGGTAGGCTTCGAGCTGGGCCAGGCTCACGGCGTAATACTGAGCGGCGTAGGTGATGCCGCCATCTTCCTCGTCGAGCAGGCGCAACAGCTGGCAGCGCACGAAACAGCCTGTGCCAAGCACTTCGGCCAGGTGGTGCTCGCGCATATAAGCCAGCCACGCGTCGGCAATGACCGGCTCCAGGCTGGTAGTTACGTTGTAGAGAATCATGGTTTGTTTGATGTGCCGATATGGTAGATGTGCAAATGTGCAAATGGCTTCTTTGGTGGCAGTAGTTTCTCTGAAAAAATCATTTGCACACCCGCACATTTACCACATCAGCACATCATCACACCCGCATCGTGTCGGGCTGGAAGTCATTGATTTGGGCCATAATGTCCTTAGGGGCCAGCTTCTGGGTGGCGGCGGCCTGGACCAGGGCGGGCAATTCCTGGTCGCCGGCCAGGCGCAGGGTCAGAATCTGGGCCAGAGTGAGGTTTTTTTCGAGCGCGGCGAAGCGCTGGCCACTTACCTCAAAGTAGCGCTGACGCACTTCGAGCCGGGCTACGCGGTCTTGCAACGTGAGGGCGTAGTGCTGGCGCAGCATGACGAGCACTCCGAAAGAGAGCGTAGTGACGGCGGCCAGCGAAAACCAGAGCCGCGAGATTTGGGAGTCATCGCCGGCCACGCTCAAGTAGCGGCGAATGGTATATACGACCATAACGAACAGCAGCGGCAGCAGCACGAAATGATGGAGCGGATAGAGACGAACGGGGTTTTTGGCAGCCATTTTTTTGGGTCAGGAAAGAAGGATTAGAGATTAAGGATGCTTGATAGGTGCTGCCTGGAGCCAGGTATTGCGGCTGGAGTCAGGAAGCGGCCGTAGCAAGTACGAACGAAACGCAAAAAGCTCCGGCCGGAGCCGGAGCTTTTGTAGGTATTCTTTCAATCGGAGACTGCTTGATTGCAGCAACCGACTGACTTACAAACCAGATTTAGTCATGCGCTTCTGAGCTTTTTCAGCTTGACGCTGGGCCTTGAGCTGCGCTTTGGTGGCGCGCTCCTGGTCGCGGGAGGCTTTGGCCTGCTCCTTCTGCCGGTCGGCGACTTCGCGCTGGGCTTTGAGCTGGTCTTTGAGGTCGCCTTCCTGCTTGCGCGCGTCCTTAGCGGATTGCTCGACGGTCTGGGTCTTGGCGCGCTGGGCGTCGAGCGCGGCCTGCGTTTCGGCGGCGGTCGGCGTTACCACCGTCGTCGTCGTGGTCGTGCCGGGGGTACCAGGGGTGGTCTGGGCATTAGCGGCGGTGGCCGCGAGGCTGATGGCAGCAAAGGCCAGCAGGGCGAATAAATTTTTCATAAAAAAGAATGTCGGTTAAATGACGAAGCCTTGAACGCACTAATCGGGCCAAAGTTACGGGCGGCTGAGCTATTGAGACGTTGGGAGGTGAGACAGCAGACGTTAGACAGGATAAAGCAGGCTTTTCTCGGCGAGATTCTCCTGGCTGCTGTCCAACGTCTGCTGCCTCTTGTCTTGCTTCAAACCGGCTCGTCGTAGTCCAGCTCTTTGCCGAAGGTTTCGGGCAACGAGCTCGCGGCCCAAAGCGCGGCGGCCAGCGTGAGCGCGCCCAGCGCGGCGGCTCCACTCAGGCGGCCGCCCAGGTGGGCTTCGGCCCAGCGAAAAGCGGGCACGAGCAACACCACCGCGCCTCGGGCGAAGTTGGGGGCCGTCGTGGCGACGGTCGCCCGCAGGTTGGTGCCGAACTGCTCGGCCGCGACCGTCACGAACAACGCCCAGAAGCCCACCGACACGCCCAGCCCGAAGCAGCCCCCGTAGAAAACGGTGGGCGACGCGCCCCGCAACCCGTACAGATAGCCGCCCACGGCCAGCGCGCACAAGCCCAGAAACAGCTGCAAGGCCCGCCGCCGACTGCGCAACACTTGGCTGAGCGTCCCGCTGAGAAAGTCGCCGAACACCAGCCCGAAGTACGACCAGAACACGGCCAGCCCGGCCGAGATAGGCGCCTCGCCGGCCGGCACCCGCACGCCGAGCGCCTCGCTGAACTCGGGCGCGAACGTGATGAGAATGCCCACCACGAACCACAGCGGCACCCCGATGAGCAGGCAGCGGCCGTAGCGCCCCAGCCGGTCGGCGCTCGTGAACAGGCTCAGAAAATTGCCCCGGCCCACGGCGCTGGCTTTGGTTTTTTGAAACATGCCCGACTCGAACACGCTCGCCCGCAGGCTCAGCAGGGCCAGGCCAAGCACGCCGCCCACCAGGTAGGCGTTGCGCCAGCGCGCGGTCAGGCCCAGCAGGTGCCAGTCGGCGCGCGAGCCAACCCAGTAGGCGAGCATGGCCCCGCTCACGCCCACCGTGGCGACGACCATCGTGCCGAGACCGCGCTTTTCTTTGGGCAGGCTCTCGCTCACGAGCGTGATGCCCGCGCCCAGCTCGCCGGCCAGCCCGATGCCCGCGATGAGCCGCAGCCAGGCGTACTGCTCCAGGGTCTGCACCCAGGCGTTGGCGAGGTTGGCCAGCGAATAAAGCAGAATCGAGCCGAAGAGCACCGACAAGCGCCCGCGCCGGTCGCCGAGCACGCCCCATAAAATGCCGCCGAGCAGCATACCACCCATCTGCATCTGAATCAGGTACTCGCCCTGGGTTTTGAGGGCCAGCTTGTCCACGATGCCCAGAGTTTTGAGGCTCTCGACGCGCACCACGCTAAACAGAATCAAGTCGTAGATATCGACGAAATAGCCCAGCGCGGCCACGATGACCACGGCGGAGAGCACGGTAGCCTTGACGGGTACGGCGGGTGGCGCGGAGGTCGGAAGCGTTTGCATGAGCACGGATGAGCACAGATTTAAGCGGATTTCACGGATTGTAACGACGCCTTAGCCCTGTTATTCACAAAGAAAGGTTACCGGTAGTTGAATACCAAGATTTGCCATCAAACCCATCAAATCTGCGAAATCTGCTTAAATCCGTGCTCATCCGTGCTCGCAGCCACTCACGCAGCCTTCGGCCAATACCGCGTCTTCGACCTGCACCGTCGAGTGGTGGATGTGAAACTCGCGCAGCAGCCCGGCCGAGAGCGCGGCCAGCCAGGCGGCATCGGCCCCACCGGGACGCACGAGGTGGGCCATCAGGGCGGCGTCGTGGCCGTCGGAGCTGAGGCTCCAGATGTGCAGGTCGTGCAGGCTTTGCACGCCGGGCTGGCTCAACAGCCAGGCGCGGACCTGCTCATACTCAACACCTTCGGGCACGGCTTGCAGGCCCAGGCGCACCGTGTCGCGCAGCAAACCCCAGGAGCCGACCGCAATTACGCCGAGCAAACCCAGCCCGATTAGGGGGTCGAGCCAGGTCCAGCCGGTGAAGTAGGTAATGGCCCCGCCCACGACCACGCCCAGGCTCACGAGCGCGTCGGTGAGCATGTGTAAGTACGCGCCGCGCACGTTCACGTCGCCCTTCTGTCCGCTGCGGAACATCCAGGCCGTGAAGCCATTGACCAGGATGCCGGCTCCGGCCAGCAGCATCACCAACGCGCCGTTCACCGGGGCGGGGTGGCGCAGGTGGTCGAGGGTTTCCCAGAGCACGAAGCCCAGCGCGGCGTACAGCAGCGCCGCGTTGAGCAAGGCCGCCTGAATCGTCGCGCCCCGGTAGCCGAACGTGTAGCGCCCGGTGGCTGGCCGGCCCGCCAGCCAGGCCGCGCCCCAGGCCAGGGCCAAGCTCAGCACGTCGCTCAGGTTGTGGCCCGCGTCGGAGAGCAGGGCCGATGAATTGGCGTACAGCCCGCCGATGACTTCGGCCACCACGAAAGCCAGGTTCAGCCCGATGCCGACGGCAAAGGCCAGGCTGAACTGGCCCCCGGCGGGCGGCGCGGCGTGGACGTGGCCGGCGTGAGAATGGTCGTGGTGGTCGTGAGGCATCGTTTTTTGCGCAGAGTTAGAAATTCGGGAAGCTCACCAACAGCCGCTGCGTGAAATTGCTCCCGGAAACTTCCCGGACCCCTTTTTTAACTACGCGTAAATAAAGCCAGGGAGTCACAGACGGGCGGACAAGAACAGGTTCAGTAAGCGAGCACGGTAATGTCGGCGCGAACCGTGCCTGTTACGGGCGTTTTATCCTGCCATTCGCCCTGGGGCCGGACGCGGTACCAGGTTTGAGGACCGACACCCTGACGGGCGGTAAATGAAGGAAAATCATGCCAGTATACCAACCGCTCCGCCGGCCCGCCGGGGTTGTGGCTTAACCCAATAGAAGGGCGCTTTTTCTTTTCATCCCACTGGAATTTGAAAAATACGTCGACCGGGTCGGTCGTCAGGCATTCGGCCACCACGCACAGTCCGGCGGCGGGCACGAGCAAATTATACGAGCTGAAGTCAATCACTACTTGCTTTCTGGGGGCGGCTTGGAGTTGCTCGAGGCTGAGAATAAGCGGCACGGGCAGCAGGTCGTTTGAGCCGGGCCGGGCGTGGCCGTCGGCCACGGGCTGAATGGCAACCAGGCGCAGGCGCACCCGGCCTTCTTGGGGTTTGTCGCGCAGGTAGAGCCGCACTGACTTCAACACGCAGGGCTGCTCGGCCGGCACGGTGGCTGGCCGCGCCACGAGCATTGCCAGCGCCTGCCCCGGAAACAGGTCGTGCCCGAACTCGTGCGCCCGCTCGCTCACCGACGAAAACGTCAGCTCGCGCGGAGGGCGCACCTGCACGTCGGCCAGCGCATACGCCTGGGGCAGCAGGCGCAGCGTGTCAGCCCCGGCGGACTGAGGCGGTACTGGCAGGCGCAGGCGGGCGTAGCCCAGCAGCGCCAGCTCCAGCGTGGCCGACGGTGCCACCGCGATGCTGAAGCGACCACGCGTATCGGTCGTGGCGGCGGGGCTGGCGCTCCCGGTCCGAACGCTGACGCCCGCCAGCGGTTGGTTGGTGGCCGCATCCACCACGACCGCTGAATAAGTGGGCGGCGGAGCCAGCAGCAGGCCGGCAAACAGAAGGAAGCTTAACATGGAAGCGCGCAAGGAGTAAGAAAGCCAGCAACCAAGGTAAAGCCGAACAGCTGTCGCCGTGCTCCAGGAGGCCGGGCATTACTTAAATGAGAGCGGCACAACCACTTTCACGCTCAGCGTCCGTCCCATGTTAAACACCCCGCGCCGGCCGCTGGCGTAATTAAAATCCGCGTACTTGAGCCGGCTCAGGTGCGACTGATAGGCCACGTCGAATAAATTATTAGCCGTCAGATAAACCGAGAACAAGGTTTTGCCTTTCGCGTCGGCCACGTCGGAGCCGAGGCCGGCATTAAACAAGGTGTAAGCGGGCGTGGCCGTTTCGGTGTCAAAAGCCGAATAGAAGCGGTTTTGGGCGAAGGTCTGCTCCAATTGTAGGCGTGCGTAGACGTTAGTGAGGCGCTGGCCCTGGCGGCGAAAATTGCCGCGCAGCTCGCTCAGCAGGCGGTCGGCGGGGATGAAGGGCAGAAACTGCTGGCCCTCGGGCACGTCGAGCTGCCGGGCGCGCACCATCGAAAACGAGTTCTCGAAGTGCAGCCAGTCGAGCGGGTGCGGGTGCAGGTCGAGACTGACTTCGCCGCCCAGCAGCCGCGCCTGCCCCTGCCCGAAGGCAAACAGGCCGATGTCGGGACTGGTGCTCACCAGCGAATCCTGGCCGGCGCGGCCGAGCACCCGGCGGGCGAAAATGTAGTTGCTGACCCGGTTCTCGAACGCGTCCACGCTAAAGCGCACGTGGTCCGAGACGTAGCTCAGGCCCAGGTCGGCTTGCAGGCTGGTTTCGGGCCGCAGCCCCGGCTGGCCCACCTCGTAGCGAATCGTGCCCTCGTGTACGCCGTTGGCCCCCAGCTCGGCGATGTTGGGGGCACGAAAGCCGCGCGCCACGTTGGCTTTCACGGTCAGGCGCTCGCTCAGGTTGTAGCTCGCCCCGAGGCTGCCGCTGTACGAGCCGAACGTGCTCTGAAAGCCCGGAAACTTAGTGTCGGCCCCCAGCGTGCCGGCCGGCACGGGCTGCTCGGTGGTGCCGTCCAGGTACAGCGGCCGGGCCGTAATGCGGCGCACGTCGTAGCGCAGTCCGCCGCTCAGGTCCACGCCGCCCAGAACTCCGCCGAGCGTTTTTTTCACCACCCCAAACACGCCGCCTTCCACCTGGTCGTAGGCCGGAATCAGGAATTCGCGGCCCAGGTTGCGGTTTTCCTGGCGCAGGCCGGTGCTGCCCACCGTCAGGTTCCAACCATTAAGCTCGGGCAGAAAATACCGCAGCGCGTAGTCGAGCGTGCGCAGCTGGAAATACAGGCCCGGCGTGTCGGGGGCGAGCACGTCGCCGAACTCGCGCCGCAGGTTTTGCTGATAATTGACTTGCAGCGTGAGCCGCCCGCCCTGCCGGCCGATAACGAAGCTGTTGTCCAGGCCCAGGCGCAGGTGGTTGATGCGCTGGCGCGGCACGGCCAGCCCGTAGCCGCGCCAGCCGTCGGGCACTGTCTGGCTCCGTGCCTGCCCGCCGCCCGCCGCTACATCCCGCACGAAGCGCCCGCTCAGGCTGTCGCGGGTGCCCTCGGTCAGCCCCAGGTTTTGGTTGAACGTGCTAAGAGTCAGGTGCGAGTAGCCCCAGCTTTTGTTCAATCCTACATAGCCGTTGGCATCCCACTCCGAGAAGCCCGAGTTGAAAACCCGCCCGTCGTAGCGGTTCTCGTAGTCGCCGGCCACCTTGCGGGTGCCGCGCACGAGCCAGTTCAGGCCGTTGAGGTTGCCCGCGTTCTGAAACGAGTAGGCTTGCAGGCGGTTGTTGGTTTGGTAGTTGGCCGTGGCCGTGCCCGTGATGTGGCCTTCGGCAATGGGGTCGGGGGCCAGGAAGTTGATAACCCCGGCCATGGCATCGGAGCCGTAGAGCAGCGAGCCCGGCCCCTTGATAATCTCGGCCCGGTCCACGCTAAACTCGTCAATCTCGATGCCGTGCTCGTCGCCCCACTGCTGGCCCTCCTGCCGGGCCCCGTTGTTCAGGGTGACGACGCGGTTGTAGCCTAGCCCGCGCACGACGGGCTTGCTGATGGCCGCGCCGGTTGTAATCTGGGCCACGCCCGGCGTGTGCGCAATGGCATCCACCAGGTTAGAGCCAGCGGTTTGGTTCAGCCGCGTGCGGTCCACCACCGAGGTGGGCACCGGGGAGCGCCGTAGCTGCGTGGCTTGGCTCACACCCGTGACCACTACCTGCCCAATCTCGGTGGCCGCTACCGTCAGCTTGAAATCGAGCGGCTGGCCGCTGCCCGTGTCCACGGTCTGGGTCACGGTGTTGTAGCCCAGCGAGCGCACCTGCACCGTGAAGCGCCCCCGCGGCAGGTTGCTGAAGCGGAACGAGCCGTCCGGCCCGGCGGCCGTGCCCTGCTTCAGGTCGTCGAAAATAATGTTGGCTCCCGGCAGGCCCTCGCCGGTGGCCGCATCAGTAATACGGCCGGTGAGGGGCGGGGCAGCCGTGCGCACCCGCGGCGCGACAGCTGGGCTGGTTTGAGCAAACAGACCCGTTGGCGCCATCGCCAGGCCCATCCATAAAGAGAAGCGGGAATTAAGAAATGACATAAAAAAAAGCCAAAGCAGCCCGGTCCGCCAGCCGCTGCAAAAGCGCGGCTGCGGACGAGGCAGGGTAACACCAGGAAGAAAATAGGAA
Source organism: Hymenobacter sp. (assembly GCA_025353905.1). GTDB lineage: Bacteria > Bacteroidota > Bacteroidia > Cytophagales > Hymenobacteraceae > Hymenobacter. The sequence goes on along the minus strand of JANXNW010000059.1, from coordinate 2,108 downwards.
CGCGCCGGAGGTTAGGCGCGGGCGGGCGGGCCGCGCAACGACCGCGCAAACAGTACCTCGCCAGCCGCCGGCCGCACGGGCGGCAGGGCGGGAGTGGCGGCGTAGCGCGGGGCCACGCGGGGCCGGGGCACGGCCACCGGTACCGCTGCCTGAAACGCCACATCGTAGAACTGCTCTACCTCGCAGTGCTGGTGCCGGGCGCTGATGAGCGCCTTGCCCTTGTGGCGAAACGCCGGAGCTTGGGCCGGCTCCTCGGTGGTGTGGGCGTGGGGGTGCAAAGCCAGAATCCAGGCCTCGGGCAGCAGCGTCCGCACGAGGCAGAGCAGCAGCAGCAGGGCGAAATGGGAGCGGAAGACTTGCACAATACAAAGATGGCGGTAATCGCCGGAAGTTGCTCAGTAAATAAATCTTACGTGTTCTAACTGTTCACCAATCCGTCACACCTCATTTCTCGTAACGGTGGAGTAACTTGCTGCCTGTACGGCCTTTTGGTCCTTTTTTCTGTGATAATTAGCAATATTTCTGACCTTTCTTTGCAATACGACGAACAGCTGAGTCTGTTGCGCATTGAATGGGCCTCCGGGGCCGACACCCGCACACTGCGCCAAAGCGCCGAGCAGCTCCTGGCGCTACAGCGGGAATTGAACGTTCGTCATCTGCTGTTCAACATGAACACCTTCCCCGACATCTCGGTCTACGACCAAGTGTGGCTGGGCGTGAACTGGATGCCGGGCATTATGAAGCTGCCCCTGGAGCGGGTGGTCCTCGTGAACCACCGCCGGCGGGTGCACAACCAGCTGGCCATCGACTCGCTGCTGGCCATGTTTCGGGGCATCATCCGGTTCGATGTTCAGTACTTCCCCCAGTCCGAGTCCGGCCTGCAATGGCTTTCTAACCACGCGGCCCGCCTGCCCGAATTATTGGCCGAATGGCAGGCCGTGCACGGCTCCCTGCCCGCGGTTCCGGTCGTCGGTAGCGCACCCGCGCCCCCAAGCCCTCTCCCGCCGCACGTTGCTTCCGCGATTTGATGACTTGCTGGTCCAGCACGACGCAGACCACCGGCTGATGCGCTTTCAGTGGCTGCGGCCCGCCAACCGGGTTATTCGCCCGGCCCTGATGCACGGCCGCGACCTCGTGGTGACGCACCAGCCCACCCACGTCCTGGTCGATTTTACCGACCTGCCGCCCATCAGTATGTCCGACGAGCTGTGGATGTCGGTGCACTGGTTTCCCCCAATTGCCCGGCAGTCGCTGCGTTGCGTGGCGCTGGTGTACCGCTCCGGCCACCTGCACAACCAAATGGCCACCGAGGCCATGTTCTGGGTCAGCAAGCACCTCATGCGGTTCCAGCTCCAGCTCTTCGATTCCGTGCCCGCCGCCCTCGACTGGCTGGTGGCCGGCAATGCCGGAGCCGCGCAGCGCCTGCAAGCCGAATGGAATGCCGAGCTGGACGCGGCTCCGCGGCTCCCGCTGTCAATCTGACAGCCGCTTGCCCCTTGGAACGCCCTTTGAACGCGACGGAACCCGTGGCCGGTGCCCCCGCGCCCGGCCATTGCGTCCGTACTCCACCGTTTCCATTTTATATCATGCAAGAAACCGGCTCCATCTCCATCCACACCGAGAACATCTTCCCCATTATCAAGAAGTTCTTGTATTCCGACCACGAAATTTTCCTGCGGGAGCTGGTCAGCAACGCCGTCGATGCCACCCAGAAGCTCAAGAGCCTGGCCCAGCTGGGCGAGTACACCGGCGAGCTCGGCGAGCTGAAAGTGCGCGTGACCGTGGACAAAGAGGCCCGCAAAATCACGATTTCCGACCACGGCCTGGGCATGACCGGCGAGGAAATCAAGAAGTACATCAACCAGATTGCCTTCAGTGGCGCCACCGAGTTTGTGGAGCAGTATAAGGAGAAAGATGCCGCTACCAAGGACCAGATTATCGGGCAGTTCGGCCTGGGCTTCTATTCAGCGTTCATGGTGGCGAAGGAGGTTGAAATCTTCTCGCAGAGCCACCAGGAAGGCACCGAAGCCGCCCACTGGACCTGCGACGGCAGCACCTCCTTCACCCTGCAAAGCACCGAAAAAGCCGAACGCGGTACCGATGTGGTG
>JANXNW010000366.1 GCA_025353905.1 Hymenobacter sp. | reverse complement strand
ACGGCCTGGGCGCGGGCCTCGCTCAGCTGCTGGTTGTGGGCCGGGGTGCTCGTGTTGTCGGTGTGGCCCTGCACGGCCAGGCGCAGCTCAGGGCTGCCGCTGAGCAGCTTCTGCACCTCGGCCAGCGTGGGCTGGGCATCGGGGCGAAGGGTGGCCTTGTCCGAGTCAAAGTTCAGATACAGGGCCACGTGGCCCTCCGTCGTTAGTTTTTTTTTAAGTTCGTCGGCTTTCATAATGGTGGCCTGCTGGGGCATGGCGGCGCGCTCGGTCACGTTGATGGCGTAGTCGCCGTCGCTGCCCAGTGGGGTCACCTGCACCCACACTTCCTTGTTCTTCTGGCGGATGACGTAGGTATCCGTCGCGTGGTCGGTGCTGAGCACCCACTTGCCGTACTTGTAGGCTTTATCGGAGCCGAGCTTATCGATGGCGGCTCGTGGGGTTTCGCCCGAATACACTTTGACGGCTCCTAGGCCCTTGAGCAAGTCTTCGTAGTTGCGCTGAATCATCAACTCCGAAGCCTTTTTCGCGTCGTTGTCATTATCGATGAGTCGCTGCGAAACTTTGCCTTCGACGGGCACCAGGTTTTTGCCGTCGTACACGTAGGAGCGTTCAAATTCATATTCCTCGCTGTTGGTTGTGTTCACGCTGTAGCCCTTCAGCGGGCTGAGGTAGGGAAACCTGCCCAGCTCGGCGCTGGTAACCGGCACCGTGCTGATATTGAAGGTGGCCGCAGTGGCCGTATCGGCTACGGTAGCAGGCCCGGCGGCGGCCGAAGCAGTGGCCGGGCCAGTGGCTGCGGGCGTGGTAGTCGTAGAAGTAGTCTGGCTGGCTTGTTCGGCAACTTGGCCCTTGTCTTTGTTGCCGCAAGCGGCGAGGCTGCCGGCCAGGGCCAGCGCGACGAACAGGGAAATACGGGACGGATACATGACCGAAAAGGGGAAGTGGACGAAAGTGTTTTCGGCTGCAAATAAAGGTGTTAGCCGGTTGGCGGCGCCCTCCTGCGAATTGCGGCCGCGCCGGGCACCGCGTTTGCGGCGAACTTTGCCAGCCGACTGACTTCGGCCGGTTATTATTTCGTTATGGATTTTATTGAACTCACCGTGCAGGCCCCGCCCGAGCTGGCCGAAATACTGGTGGCCGAACTGGGCGAAGTCGGCTTCGACACCTTCGAGGATAACGACGCAGGCTTTTGCGCCTACACCACCGAGGCGGCGTTCGACCGCGATGCGGTGGCCAGTATTATGAGTCGCTATGAGAGCATGGGCGAGCTAAATTATTCCGACCGCGTGATTACACGCCAGAACTGGAATGCCGAGTGGGAAAATAACTTTCAGCCGCTGGTTATTGCCGATAAAATTTCGGTGCGCGCGCCGTTTCATCCCCGGCCGGCCGGTATCAGGTACGATATCGAAATAATGCCGCGCATGTCGTTTGGCACCGGGCACCATGAAACGACGGCCCTGATGCTGGAAACGCAGCTCGACGTGGACCACCGGGGCAAGCGGGTGCTCGACATGGGCTGCGGCACGGGCATTCTGGCCATCATGGCCGACAAGCTGGGCGCGCGCCAGGTGCTGGCCGTCGATGTGGAGCCCTGGACGGTGGAAAACGCGGCCGACAACGCCCTCGAAAACCACTGCCGGGCCGTAGAATGCCGCCTCGGCGGGGTGGAGGTGCTGGCCGGCGAAGCGCCGTTCGACATTATTCTGGCCAACATCAACCGCAACGTGCTGCTCGAAGACATGGCCGCCTACGCCGCCTTGCTGCCGACGGGCGCACCCATCTTGTTCAGTGGATTCTACGAGGAAGATTTAGCGCTTATCTCGGCTGAGGCCAGCCGCCGGCAGCTGCGCTACGAGCGCCACCGGAGCCTGCGCGGCTGGGTTTCGGCAATTTTCACGAAATTGTAGGCCGTTAGGGCTTTGCCCGCGCTGCCCGGCCCACCTTTACCGCAGGTCCGGGACTTTTGCCCAACTCTATGAAGCGACTACTTACCGCCTTTTTCTGCCTTTGCGGGGCGCTGCTGCCCGCTGCTGCTCAAGTTGTTAAGCCTCCCGTTCCGGCCCCGACCCGCGCCGGAGCTGCCCCGCCGCCGGCCCCGGCGGCTACTACTCCGCCCGCCGACGGGCGCACGGCCGGTACGGAGCGCCCGGCCCAGGCCAGCGTACGGCGCTACGTGGCGCCGCACCTTTCGGCCGACCCCGCTCAGTTTATTCTCGACGTGGGTACGCTCATGGTGGCCACCAACAACAGCGGGGCCAAAGCCCTCGGCGACCAGCTGCGCCAGGTGTGGGGCTCGAACCAGTTCACCACCAGCCAGCAGCGCGTTATCGCGGGGCTGGGCCAGCCGCTGCTCGACAAAAAGCTCAAGCCGGTGCCCCACCTGACGGCGTTTTTCAGCGCCCTGGTGAGCGCCAAAACCGGGTCGGCCCGGCCCCTGACCGATGCCCAGACCGACCAGTTTCTGGAAGCGCTGACCCAGGCGCTGGCCCACGACCCGCCGGCCGAGGTGGCGGGTTTTCTCGTGAGCAGCGCCCGGCTGCTGGGCACCGGCAACGTGTACCGCTCGGGTTTCAACGGGCTGCGGCTGCTCAGCCGCGAGGGCCTGAGCTTTGCCTACCGCGCCGGCCCGCCCGCGCCCGACCCCAATGCCACGTTTGACGCGCCAGCCGCGCCGCCCAAAGCCGTTAAGCTGCTGCCCGCCGACCAGCGCGCCATTCTCGAAAACAAGCCCGCGCCCAAAGCCGCCCCCAAAGCTGCGGCCAAAGCCGCGAAATCCGCGCCCAAGAAAAAGCGCGCCAGCGACGGCTGGGACTCGGCCGACCCCTGGGCCGCCGCCTCCCCCAAAGCTGCCGCGGTCGCCGACGATGGCTGGGGGCCGCCCATCAACCCGCCCAAGCCCAAAGCCAAGCCACGCCCCATGGCCAAAGCCGGGACCAAAGCCAGCACCAAGCCCGCTGCAAATGCCGCTGCCAAGCCGGCCGCAAATGCCGGCGCGCCGGCCCAGCCTGAGCCGACTTCGGCCGATTTCGACCAGGCCAACCAGCCGTTCGTGCCCTCGGCGGCGGCGGCTTACGATGCCTACGTGCCGCCCGTGGTGAGTGGCGCGGTGGTGGAGCTCAAGGATGCCGAGCTGGTGATGAGCACCCCCGGCGACTCGCTCGTGCTGCACAAGGTGAACGGGGTGCTGTCGCCGCGCACGGGCCGCGTGGTGGCCAGCAGCGCCCAGCTCGCCTGGACGATTCAGGGCCAGCCGGTGGCGGCCGAGCTCGGCGCGTTCGATTTCGAGAGCAGTAAGCCCGAGTTTACGGCCCAGCCGGTGACGCTCACCTACCCGGCCCGGCTGCTGGCCCCGGCCAAGGGCGCGCTCAGCTACAAGAGCATTCGGCGCAAGCCGGGCGCGCCCGAAAGCCCGTACCCGCGCTTCATTTCCCTCACCAACGACGTGGTGCTGCGCGAGCTCGGCTCCGGCCTGAGCTACCGCGGGGGCCTATCGATGGCCGGCCGCCGGCTGGCTTCGGCCGCGCTCGACGGCTCGCCCGCCCGCCTCACCCTGAGCCAGGGCGGACAGGCGCGCTTCCGGGCCGTGGGCCGCAATTTTGTGCTCGGCGACTCGGTCATTACCTCGCCGCGCGCGGCGGTGGCCTTGTACGAGGGCGTGGTCGATTCCATCACTCACCCCGGCGTGGAGCTCAAGTACACCAAGCGCCCCGAGCAGCTCAAGCTGCTTTATTCCAAAGGGCCGTACCGCACGACGGCCTATTCCGACTCGTACCACCAGGTTGACATCGGGGCGCAGATGGTGCTCTGGAACCTGGCTGAGCCGAACCTCGAATTCAGCATCATCACGACGCCCACCCAGGTGACGGCCCCGTTCGAGAGCAAGAATTTCTTCTCCAACGTGCGCTACCAGCAGCTTAAAACCATCAACCGGCTGCACCCGCTGCAGCTGCTCGTCAATTACAGCAATACCCACGGCCGGGCCGATGTGCTGAATCTGCGCAACGTGGCCGAGGACCTGCACGTGTCGGAGGCCAACCTGCGCTCGGCGGCCAGCGGCCTGGCCCGCGATGGCTATGTGGACCTGCTGCCCGCCACCGGTGAGGTGCTGCTGCTGCGTAAAGGCCGGCATTACGTGGGCTCGGCCCGCGAAAAAAAGGACTACGACCACCTCGTGGTGAAAAGCCTGGCCGGCTCGGGCCGCAGCGCCACGCTCAACCTGACTTCGAACCAGCTGCTGGTGCGCGGGGTGAAGCAGTTCAGCTTCTCGGCCGACACGGCCCTGTACCCGGTGATGGTGCGGCCCGACAGCGGCGTGGTGCGTTTCGGGCGCAACCGCAACCTGCGCTTCGGCGGGCGGGTGACGGCGGCCATCTACGGGTTCAAGGGCAAGGATTTCGAGTTTAACTACGACGGGTTTTACGTCGAGATGCCCCACATCGACTCGCTCACCATTCGCCGCAAGCCCAAGAAGGGGTCGAAAATCGGGGCCGAAGGCGTGGCGCTGACCACCAAGTTTACCCTGACCAACAAGGGCAAGTTTCAGACGGGCCGGCTGTACCTGAACGACCCCGGCAACCGCTCGGGCCGCATCAAGATGCCCAAGTACCCGACGTTCACCTCCTCGTCGGGCGCGTTCGTGTATTTCTCCAAGCCCGACGTGCTGGGTGGCGTGTACGACTCGACCACGTATTTTGACGTGCCGCCCTTCAGCTTCGACTCGATGGCCACGGGCCGCTCAACGGGCAAGTTTATCGGCACGTTTCACTCGCCGGCCCTGCCACCCATCAAAACCTCGCTCACGACTCAGGAAGACGGCTCGATGGGCTTCGTCCACATCGTGCCTAAGGAAGGCTACGCGCTCTACGGCGGCAAGGGCCGTCTCAACGGGGGAGCCCGGGTGGAGCTCAACAGCCGGGGCCTGCAAGCCGACGGCACCATGACCTACGTGGGCGCCACGCTGCGCAGCGACCGCTTCGTGATGTACAACGACTCGCTCACCGGGGTGGGCAAGAGCGGCAGCATTGCCGGCCCCAACGCGCCCAAGGTGGTGTTGCCGCCGAATTTCCTCATCAACTGGGGGGCCAAGGCCGACTCGCTGCACCTGCGCACGCCGCCGGGCGGGGCCGTGGCCAAGGTTTACGGCGACCACACCTTCAAGGGCTCGCTGCTGCTTACGCCGAAGGTGGTGGGCGGGGCCGGCCGCCTCGACGGCCCCCAGAGCTACGTGCGCTCGAAGAGCCTGGTCTTTACCAACGACTCGTACACGGCGGGCAAAGCCCTGCTGAGCATCAAATCGACCCAGGCGGGCAAGCCGGCGCTCATTGCCCCCGACATGAACCTAGTCTATGACCTGAAGCGGGGCTACGCCAATTTCACCCGCGACGAGGCGAGCAAGGCCACTATCGAGCTGCCATTCACCGACTTCCGCTCCTCGCTCAGCGCCGGGCGCTGGGACTTCAAGCGCAAGCGGGTGCTGCTGCGCGCCAGCGGGGCCGACTCGCTCGGCGCGTACCTCAGCTCGACTCTGCCCGAGCAGTTCGGTTTGAAATTCCGGGCCGAGACGGCCTCTTACGACTTGGCCAAGTACAAGCTGCAGGCGAGCGGGGTGCCTTACGTCGCTATCGCCGACTCGTGGGTGCTGCCCGATTCGGGCAAGGTGGCCGTGCTGCCGGGTGGCAAGTTTCAGCGCATGCAGCGCGCCAAGGTGCTCATGGATTCGGTGTCGAAGTTCCACGAGCTGTACTTGGGTAATCTCACCATCAAGACGCGGGTTGAGTTTGAGGGTCAGGCCAAGTACACGTTCAAGTACGCCAACGGCGACTCGGTAGCGCTCACCTTCAGTGACTTTCGGCCCGACTCATCTAATTTCCGGCCCCAGGCCGTGGTGGCCAAAAAGCGGGGCTTGCTCAGCAGCCTGGGCCGGGGCAAGCCCGCCGACGCGCCCCCGCGCGGGGGCGTCACGCTGACCGGCGCGGCCAAAGTAGCCGACAACGACAAGTTTAACCTGGCCCCGCGCATTGGCTACCGGGGCGAGGTCACGCTGAACTCGCAGCGGCGCGGGTTGGCCTTCCAGGGGGAAATCAAGCTCAATTTCAGCAAGAACAAGGACGCCGCCGCGTGGGTCGCGATGAAGGACACCGTGAACCCGAAGAGCATCGCCATCAACCTCGAAGATGCCAAAGGGCCCGATGGCGCGCCGCTCGTGGCGGGCCTTTTCGGCAGCGAAGACCCGCCGGGCCTCTACCCGCTCTACTTCGGCTCGCCGCCCAACTCGCTCGACGTGCCCGTGGTGAAGGTGGATGGTACCTTGCGCTACGATACCAAAACGGGCATTTACTCGCTCTCGCGCCTGGACCCCACCGACGCCACCCAGTACGAGGGCGCGGCGCTGACCTTCAACGAAGCCACCAAGCGCCTGACCTGGCGCGGCCCGCTGGAGCTGCTCTCGTCGAAGAAAAACTTTACGCTGGTGGGCGGTGCCGTTGGCTCGGGCGTGCCCGATTCGGCCTCGTACCGGATGCGGACCTTGCTGGGTTTCGACATCGAGATGCCGCCCAAAGCCATTGAGCAGATGGCCGCCAACCTGACCAGATTTACCAAGGGCGCGCTCGCGGGCATCGGCAATCAGCCCGACGACATTTACAACGTGGCGCAGGTGGGTGGCAATCAGGCCGCTACCCGTTTTGCCGACCACAAGGCGGGCAGTGCGCCCGATGCCCTGCAAAAGCTCTCGCCCAAGCTGCTGCATACGCTCGTGCTCAACCAGGCCGAGCTGCGCTGGGATTCGCAGGAGCGGGCCTGGTACTCGGTGGGCCGCCTCGGGTTGGGCGGCGTGGGCAAGCAGCCCTTCAACGCGATGATGGAGGGCCTGCTCGAAATCAAGCGCCAGGACGGGCAAGACTACGTGGAGCTGTACCTGGAGCCTTCGCCGGGCTCATTCTACTACTTCCGCTACGAGAAAAATATTCTCGTCATGCAGTCGCTGGACGAGAAGTTCAACTACGCCATCAGCTCGAAGATGAAATACGACCCGAACACGGCCACTGAGTATGGGGCCTTTCTCGGCGACCTTGACGAGGTGGAGTCGTTCCGGACGCGTTTCCGCAAAAAGTACCTGGGCGAGTCGGCCAAAGCCGCGCAGGCTCGCCGCAAGGCTTCGGCCGCCGCCGAAGCCGCCATCGCCGCCGAGAAGGCCGCCGAGGAAGAAGCCGCCGCCGCCGCCATCGAAGCCAAGAAAAATAAGAAGCGCAAGCCCACGGCCGACGATGACCCGACCTTCGACCCCGGCGCCGACCCGAACGCGAAACCGGCCGCCGACCCCGCCGCGAGCCCCGTGCCCGCCGCCCGTAAAAAGAAAAAGTCCCGCGCCGACGACCCCTTCGGCGACGGCGTGATGGATGTTCCCGCCGCGCCCGCCAAACCTGCGCCGGCCAAAGCCGCGCCGGCCAAAGGTGCGCCGGCTAATGCCGCCGCGCCAGGAAAAGCCGCGCCGGACAAAGCAGCCGCGCCTGCCAAGCAGCCCGCGACCGCCAAGCCCGTTGCGCCCACTAAGCCCGCGGCCGACTCGGCGGCCACCGCTCCGCTCAGCAAAAAGCAGCGCAAAGCCCAGGAAAAGGAAAAAGCCGCCGCCGCCGAGCCTGATTTCGTGCCGCCCGCCGAGCCTGCTACCGAGCCGGCCAAGAAGTCAAAGAAGAAAAAGAAAGCCGCCGAGGAAGACCCCTTTGGTAATTGATGACGTAGGACGCAGCCTTTGCTGCGTCCTGCCTGCTTTGCCGTGACGCAGCAAAGGCTGCGTCCTACCCCTATGCTCCTCGCCCTCGCCCTGCTCGCCGCCTACCTGCTCGGCTCCATCCCGACGGCCTTGTGGGTGGGGCGCGCTTTTTTCAACTTACCCGACATTCGCGAGCACGGCTCGGGCAACGCCGGGGCCACCAACACGTTCCGGGTGCTGGGTAAAAAAGCCGGCTCGTTCGTGCTCGTCGTCGATGCGTTCAAGGGCTACGTGGCGGCGTACTACCTGCCCAACTGGCTGCTGAGCCAGGGCTCCATCGGCCCTGACAGCTTGTTTTATCTGCGACTGGCTTGCGGGGTGCTGGCCGTCGTGGGCCACATTTGGCCGGTGCTGGCCCAGTTTCGGGGCGGCAAGGGCGTGGCCACCATCGTGGGCATGATGCTGGCCATCGCCCCGGCCCCGGTGGGCGTGTGCATCGGCGTGTTTCTGGTCGTGCTCGCCGTCTCGCGCTACGTCTCGCTGAGCAGCATGAGCGCGGGCGTGGTCTTCGCCCTGTTGCAGCTGCTGCCCGCGTTTCGGCCGGCTAACTGGCTGCAAGTCGTGTTCGGGTTTTTATTGGCCGCGATGCTCATTTACACTCACCGCGCCAACATCGGGCGGCTGCGGGCGGGGACGGAAAGTCGGGTACCGCTGCCCTGGGCGCGGGGGGGGTAGAGAAATCAGGCGAACTGGAACCAGTAGCGCTCTAGGGCTAGTGCCGGCTGCTGGCTGCTGCCGACCGCCCCCCCCTGCTTGGATAAATAAGTAAGAAACTGGCAAATAGTCTTGCCTTGTGCGGGGCTGAGTCGGCTGCTGCACGCAATGAAGTGGTGTAAAGCTTGGTTAGTTTGGCTGAGTTGCTGCTGCATCAAGTCATGGAGAGTGGGGGCGAGTGGCGGGCCGCCTGCCTCGAAATGCGCCAGCAACTGCGTGAGCGTCGGGCCAACCACTCCAATTGGCAGAGTGAGCGAGGATAGGAGAGACTCTGAGCTGGGCTGGGCTGGCTCGCGGACGGTAGCACTCAGAAAGGCAGGCAGATAGTAACGAAAGCCCACCGGACTCAGCAGCGGCAGGCTGGCAACGTGTTCGTGCAACACGTCGTCGGGGACGCTGGGCCAAGCCCTTCCGCTCAAAGCGGCCTGGATATGCCGGGCCGCCGGGCTGGCGGCGGTAGTGGGTGAAAGCAGCGCCGCATCGTCGGGGTGAGGGGCCTCTGGAAAGGCGCGAGTAATTTCAGTAAGCAGGTTGGTCGCGTTCATAAGGAGCTAGGACGGTGGGGCTAGGCAAACTGAAACCAATAGCGCTCAATGGCAATGGCCGGCTCATTAAATAGATAATCTTCCCCATGCTCATCCCGCTGGTACTCCAGAAAGTGCAGGAGGGCGCGGCCCTGTGCGGGGCTAAAGTGCTGCCAACGATTTATAAAACGGTGGACGCTTTCATTCAGGTCTCGCAAACAGCGTTGAAAATAGTCATACTCACTTTTGGCTGCTACAGGAAAAGGAAGGGGGAATGCCGAGAACTCTCTCTCCCTCAGTGCCGACAACAGGATATCTACCTCCGTCGGCAACTCCATAATGAACACCAAGCCATCAGGAATGCTATCGGCCTCTCTGTACTCTCTGATAACATAGCTCATGTAAGCCGGTAGGTAATAACGTAGGCCTTGGTTGCTAAGAAAAATATAGCCACCCTGCTCGTATTGCAAGATGGCATCAGGAATAGTTTGCCAAGTATGCGTCTTGAAGCTTTCCCGGATTTGAATAACCTCCGGGTCGTCACTGGTATTGCTGTACACGATGTTCAATTCGCCCGGATGCGATTCGCCTTCAAAGGCGCGGGTGATTTCAGCAAGTAAGTCGGTCGCGTTCATAAGCGAAAGGTCATATGATGATTAGGCCAACTTCCAGTATTTCCAGCAGATAGTAGAGCAGTAGCGCCGCGCCGGTCAAACCAATAGGCACGGCAGGATTGGGCCTGTTAGGCTGAGGCTCCGTATCGGGCTGGCGACGGAGCACCGGCTCGGGTTGAGGGAGGGGGCCACATTTTCTCAGATATAAGGCTTCACAGTTATTCAAATTTCTCTTTCGTCTGTTTAACTCATCTATATGGTCTGCATCCCCACCACCATAGCACTGCTGCATAATAGCTTCCCGAGCGGCAATGCAGGCCACGGCCACGGGTATTCTCGCTAGTAGCTCCGCACATGATTGCTCCCCCGTACACCTGGATTTCTGCGTTTTACACGCCAATTCTACTTGCGCCTGCAACCGAGCCGTTACATCTGGCGGACAGGTAGAAGTATCTCCGGCCATCGACAGCGTCTGAGAAGCGCTGAATGCTACCGGCGCGCCGTGGTCGCGGGCGGCCGGAGCAACGTAGGAGCCGCCCGCGCCGCTGCCCAGCGTAAAGCCGGTGGGGAGCAGTAATGTGCACTTGGCATTGATACGACCCATCATTGGCGTCGCCCGCCTGGAAAAACTCTTGATACAGTACGCAATGCCCTTTGTCAAAAGCAATGTGCTCGGCCGCGTTGCCTTCTGCGTCAAACGTAACCAGTGTGCCGGTTAGCTGCTTGAATGGGGCAGCAGCCCAGGCAAATAGCCGTTCATCGGCCGGTACGTCCATCGTTAGCTCCAACTGCCCGTGCCGCACTTTCGCGTTGGGTCGGCCCCGCACGTCGGTGCCCTGCGTGAAAGAGGCTTGGAAGTGAAGGACAGGGTAGGTGTAATCACCCAGTCGCAACTCAGCAGCAGTAGAAGCCATCAGGTGAAAGAGATAAGGGCGAAATAATTCAGCAAGCAAGATACATCAGATGGCACCGCCACGACAGACTTACTACGGCCAGCTTATTTTTGCGCACTACTCATCTTACTGCTTCGCCCCCATGCCCGCCCCCGCCTACCTCGCCCAGCACCAAACCCGCTTCCTAGCAGAACTCCAAGACTGGCTGCGCATCCCCAGCGTGTCGGCCGACCCCAAGTTTCACGCCGACGTGCTGCGGGCGGCGGATTATTTGAAGGCGCGACTCGAAGAAGCCGGCGCGCAACGCGTCGAGCTGTGCCCGACGGCCGGCAACCCCATCGTGTACGGCGAGTATTTCGTGGGCGACGACCGGCCCACCGTGCTCGTCTATGGGCACTACGACGTGCAGCCCGCCGACCCGTATGAGCTGTGGACGTCGCCGCCGTTCGAGCCGGTAATTAAGGACGGCAAAATCTACGCCCGTGGGGCCTGCGACGACAAGGGGCAGGTGTACATGCACGTCAAGGCCCTGGAGATGCTGCTGCGCGACGAGAGTGGGAGCGGGGTGCCCTGCAACCTCAAATTCATGTTTGAGGGCGAAGAGGAAATCGGCTCCAATAACCTGGAGATATTCGTGCGGGAGAACCGCGCAAAAATCAAGGCTGATGTGATTTTGATTTCCGACACCGGGATGCTGGCCAATGACGTGCCCAGCCTCGAAGTGGGGTTGCGCGGCCTGAGCTACCACGAAGTGGAAGTGGCCGGCCCCAACCGCGACCTGCACTCGGGCCTCTACGGCGGGGCCGTGGCCAACCCCATCAACGCGCTGTGCGCGATGATTGCCAGTCTGCACGACGCGCACGGCCGCGTGGCCATCCCCGGTTTTTACGACAACGTGCAGGAATTATCCGCCGACGAGCGCGCCGAAATGGCGCTGGCCCCCTTCTCGGAAGCGGAGTTCAAACAAAGTATCGGCTTGCCCGCTACGGCCGGCGAGGCGGGCTACAGCACCCCCGAGCGCACGGGCATCCGGCCCACGCTCGACGTGAACGGCATCTGGGGCGGCTACACCGGCGAAGGGGCCAAGACGGTGATTCCGTCGCAAGCCTTCGCTAAAATATCCATGCGGCTGGTGCCGCACCAGACTTCGGCCGAGATTTCGGCACTCTTTCAGAAGCACCTCGTCAGCATCGCCCCGGCGGGCGTTACCGTGCGGGTACGGCCCCACCACGGCGGCGAGCCCGTCGTGACGCCCACCGATTCGGCCGCCTACCGGGCCGCCGTGCGGGCCATGGAAACGACCTTCGGCAAGCGGCCCGTGCCCACGCGCGGCGGCGGCTCCATCCCCATCGTGGCCATGTTCAAGGCCGAGCTGGGCCTCGATACGGTGCTGCTCGGCTTCGGCCTGGACTCCGACGCCATCCACTCGCCTAACGAGCACTACGGCGTGTTCAACTTCCTGAAAGGCATCGAAACCATCCCGGAGTTTTTGCGCGAGTACGCGGCGGCGACGAGGGAGTAGATAGAATCAGTCATTGCGAGCACAGCGAAGCAGTCGCACCAGAACGGCCACACCCAACGAGCTGAACAGGTGCGATTGCTTCGCTGCGCTCGCAATGACTGGGAGCACTTAATTGAAGGAATACGAAGCGGAGAGCTGAAACGCGCTGTTGCGGACGCGGGGCTGCACGGTGGTGCTGCCGTTGGTGGCCGCGACGATGACGTTGCTCAGGCCGCCGTTGTAGCGCAGGGCAATGCCAGGGCCGTGCTTGAGCTGGTAGCCCAGGCCGAAAAGGTAGCCCACGTCCACGGTGTTGAAGCTGCTCTTGACATCGGTGCTGGCGCTGCCCGCGTTGCGGCTCGCCGCCACTAAAAAGCCCACCTGCGGCCCGGCTTCGAAGAAAAACCCGTCGGTATTAACGTGGAAGGCCAGCGGCAGGTCGAGGTAGCTCAGGCGCAGGCCGGCATCGGAGTTGCCCTTGTCGTTGGCCCCTTTCTGGGAGTAAAGCAGCTCGGGCTGAAAAGCGAAAAGCTTACTGAAACCAATGTTGGCGAAGCCCCCCGCCTGAAACCCGAAGCGGTTGTCGGCGTTGGCATCGGCTCCCCTGAAATTCGTGAGGCCCACGCCCACCTTAAGGCCAAGCGACACGTTGCCGCCGCGCCCACGGTACTGGGCCTGCGCGGCGGTTGCACCCAGGCTCAACGCGGCGGCCAGGAGAAAAAAGGTCTTTTTCATGAGCAGAAATCCGGAATAGTTCGGGGCCAAAGGTAGGACGACTAAGCTGGCGGCCCACAAAAAAGCCGGCCCTCACGTACGGAGGGCCGGCTTTTGAAATCAGCGATAAATCAGCTTATTTGCCGCCGAACGTGTAGCCCACGTACAGCTGAAAAGCACTGTTCCTTGCTTTAATCTGAGAGCCTAGGATTTCTTTTGTCACATTAGTAAGACCGCCGTTGTAGCGCAAACCAACCATCGGGCCGCTCTCGGTTTTGAAGCCTAGTCCGGCAGCATAACCGAAATCGACCGTATTGTAGATTTCTTTAACATCAAGTGAGTTGTTGCTGTCTTTTGCTTTAGCAGTAGCCAGGAAACCAACCTGCGGTCCCAGCTCAAAAAACAACCCTGTCGCGCCAGTAGCAACTTTTACCAATACGGGCACATCAATGTAGTTGAGGTTAAATTTTTCGCTGCTGTTCGCACTTGATTGCGCTCCCTTCATCGAATAAAGCACCTCGGGCTGAATGGAAAACATGTCGTTCACCGCGAAATTGGCCAGAACCCCGGCGTGAAAGCCAAACTTGTTAGCGCTGCTATTATCCACGTCGCTACCCATAAAGTTGGTAAGCGATGCGCCGGCTTTTACGCCGTAGGTAATAGATTGGGCCTGAGCCGCGCCAGCAAAGCCGGTCAGGAGAGCAAGGGAGAGAAGAGTCTTCTTCATGATTGGGTATTTTTGGAATGAAATAAGTCCGGCCAGACTAGCATAAAATAATGTACGTTTTTGACCGGAAACGTGCCTTATACTCACCAGTTTTATCAGGGGTTACAGGATGAGGAAAGAATTTTGGTTTGAGCCAGCGCCTCAGGCAGGTTTTTGCCGCGGAATTGGGCGTAGTGGGCGGTTGGGCGGCGGCGAGTGGGCCGGCAGCGCGGGGCGGCGCGTCAGGTATTGCTTCGTCGCGGGGCTCGGGCTTTTGGGGCTGTGGGGCTATCCGGTCGGGGCATGGGCGCAGCCCGGCAGCCCCGCCGCCGCCGACACGGTGCGGGTGGGCGCGCTGAGCGTGAGCGTCGTCGCGCAGGGCGCGTTTATCGTGAACCACTCGGCGGCCATCGCCCACCTCGCGGCCTCGCACCCCAGCGGCTGGGAGCTGAGCGTGGAGCGCCAGACGACCGGCCGCACGCCCTGGCACGGCTGGTACCGGTTTCCGCGGGTAGGATTGGCCCTGGTGAGCTACGACTTTCACAACCCGGTGCTGGGCCAGAGCCTGGCCGCCACGCTCTACCTGAGCAAGGCCCTGCACCGGGGGGCGCGGCAGGAAATGAACCTGCGCCTGGGCACTGGCGTGGCGTGGTTCACGAAGCCCTACGACCTGGCCACCAATCGCCAGAATACGCTCGTCAGCTCGGCGCTCAACGCCACCGTCCAGGTGCGGCTCGATTACGAGCGCCGCCTTACACCGGGCCTGGGCCTGGTGCTGGGCCTGGGCCTGACGCACTATTCCAACGGGGGCGCGTCGAAGCCCAACTACGGCGTGAACCTGCCCACGGCGCAGCTCGGCCTGCGCCTGCGGCAGCCGCGCGCGCTGCCCCCGGCCTCCGGGCGCGCGCCCGCGCCCAACGACGTGGGCCACAACTTTCTGTACGTCAGTGCCGGCGTGGGCTCGAAACGGCGTACCCCCGGCGACCCCACTCGCTACCTCGTCACGTCGCTGAGCGTGGCCGGCGGCCGCCGCCTCAACGCCAAAAGCAACTTGCTGCTCGGCCTCGAAGCCTACGACGACCGCTCGCTGCCCACCACCCTCGCCGACGACCCCGCCTACGCCGTCCCCGTCGCGGCCGCCGCCCCGCTGCCCGACACGCGCAAGGCCAGCGCTTTCGTGGGCCACGAGCTGCTGCTGGGCCGGCTGGCCGTCAACACGCAGCTCGGCGCGTATTTCTACAGCCCCTACCGGTCGAGCACTACTTATTACCAGCGGTTGGGCCTGAAATACCAGCTCACCGACCACTGCTTCGCCGCCCTCGACCTCAAGGCCCACCGCGCCGTGGCCGACGTGCTGGAGCTCCGGTTGGGCGTTCGGCTGGGCCGGCAACGCCCCATCACGGGCTGGCGCTGATTTCCTGGGCTAGTTGCTCATTGATGCTTGACACCAGCCCCGGCCCTTCATACACAAAGCCAGTGTAGAGTTGCACCAGGCTGGCCCCGGCCGCGAGCTTTTCGCGCGCGTCCTGGGCCGAATGAACGCCGCCCGAGCCGATAATGGGCAGCTCGCCCTGGCTGCGCTGGTGCAGGTAGCGAATGACTTCGGTGGCGCGCTGGCGCAACGGCCGCCCGCTGAGGCCGCCCGCGCCGAGGGCGGCCACCGTAGCGGCGGGCGTGCGCAGGTCGGCGGGCCGGGCAATGGTGGTGTTCGTGGCCACGAGGCCGCTCAGGCGCGTTTCGCGGGCGATGTCAAGAATGTCGTCGAGCTGGGCATCGCTCAGGTCGGGCGCGATTTTGAGCAGCAGCGGGCGCGGGTGGGCGCGGGCCTGGTTCACCTGCTGCACTGCGCTTAGCAGCTCGATGAGCGGCTTTTTGTCCTGCAGCTCGCGCAGACCGGGCGTGTTGGGCGACGACACATTGACCACGAAATAATCGACCACCTCGGCCAGCGCCCGGAACGCGGCCACGTAGTCCTGGGCGGCGTCGGCGTTGGGCGTGTCCTTGTTCTTGCCGATGTTGCCGCCGACGATGAGCTGCCGGTTGGTGCGCCGGGCCAGACGGGCGGCCACGGCCTCAGCCCCTTCGTTGTTGAAGCCCAGCCGGTTAATAAGCGCTTCATCCTGGGGCAGCCGAAACAGGCGCGGGGTCGGGTTGCCGGGCTGCGGCCGGGGCGTCACGGTGCCGATTTCCACGAAGCCAAAGCCCAGCGCGGCCCATTCGTCCGTGAGTAGCCCGTTCTTGTCCATGCCCGCCGCCAGCCCCACGGGGTTGCGAAAGCGCAGCCCGAACACCTCGCGCGCCAGGCCAGGGTGCTGAAAATCATACAGCCCGCGTAGCAGCGCCCGCCCGCCCGGCAGCCGCCCCAGCCGCCGCACGTTGTCGAACACCACATGGTGCGCCCGCTCGGCCTCCAGGCCGAAGAGCAGCGGTTTGAGCAGGGCTTTATAGAGCATCGTCAGGACCGCCGAATTGCGATTCCAGGTCAGATAACAGCTCTCGCAGAGCAGCTAACTCAGCGGGTAACACGTGTTGCACGGTATCCCATATCTTCTCGTAGTCAGCCCGAAAATATTCGTGCGTCAGAAAATTGCGAGTGCCTTTCATGCCCCGCCAATTAATGTTGGGCCATTCGGCCTGCGTCTCAGCTGAAACATGACTGGCTGCCTCGCCAATTATTTCTAGCTGGCGCTCAACAGCCGATGAGAGTAGCCTGTCATTCAGCAGGTCACCGAAACCCTTGTTGGTGATGAACTCCGCAATCAACTCTGAAGCTTCTATCATGTGATGCACCCGGAAGGCATCACGCTGCTGCTTTTTCATACGCCAAAGTAAGGTCTCGCTCCACGTAGCGTCGAATATACGGGTCAATGGCGGTACCCAAATCTATGGTAAGACCGAGCTTTTGCTCTAAGTCGGCCTGGTAATCCACCAAGTCAAACAACGACATTGTACTGCCGGGCGCGCGGCTGATGAGCACGTCCAGGTCCGACTCGGCCGTGGCCTCGTCCCGGGCGTAAGAGCCAAAAATTTCCACCCGCCGCACGGGCTTGTCGGCGAAATACTCAGCCAGCACCTGCCGGATGAAATCTAAAGACAATGGCTTCGTCATGACAATCATCAATTATCAGTCGTCAGTTATCAGCCGGCAGGCCGAAGTGCGCTCATCAAAATTAACCCAAAGGAGTGATAATTGATAACAGGTCCCTGATAATTGACCATCACCCCGCCCAGCCTTCCCGGTCGAGGCTCCGGTACTGAATAGCTTCGGCCAGGTGCTGAATCTGGATTTCTTCGGTGCCGGCCAAATCGGCGATGGTGCGGGCTACTTTCAGGATGCGGTCGTAAGCGCGCGCACTTAGGCCCAGTCGCTCCATCGCCGTTTTGAGCAGCAGCCGGCCGGCGTCGGTTATCTGGCAGAGGTCCTTCACCATCTGGCTCGGCATGAGGGCGTTGGAGTGGATGTCGGGGAAGTCGGCAAAGCGGTTGGTTTGGGCCAGACGGGCTTTCTCGACGCGCTGTTGAATGTCGAGGCTGGTTTCGGCTTTGCGCGTTTCCGTCATCTGGTCGAAGGTGACGGGCGTCACCTCGACGTGCAAATCGATGCGGTCGAGCAGCGGGCCGCTGACTTTGTTTAAGTACTTCTGCACCACGCCGGGGCCGCAGACGCACTCCTTCTCGGGGTGGTTGTAGTAGCCGCATGGGCACGGGTTCATGCTGGCAATCAGCATGAAGCTGGCCGGAAAGTCAATGCTGACTTTGGCCCGCGAAATCGTGACGCGGCGCTCTTCCAGCGGCTGGCGCATCACTTCGAGCACGCTGCGCTTGAATTCGGGCAGCTCGTCCAGAAACAGCACCCCGTTGTGGGCCAGCGAGATTTCACCCGGCTGCGGGTTTGAGCCGCCGCCTACTAAAGCCACGTCCGAAATAGTGTGGTGCGGAGCCCGAAAGGGACGCTGGCTTATCAGCCCTTGTCCACCGCCGAGCTTGCCGGCCACGGAGTGAATCTTGGTTGTTTCGAGCGCTTCCTGCAT
>JANXNW010000004.1 GCA_025353905.1 Hymenobacter sp. | reverse complement strand
ATCGCTCCAACTCGACCGTTTGGAAGCAGCTACCTGACCTCACACTGCCTCGACCAACGAACAACCATCAACCATCAACAACAAACAACTAATGATTGACCTGCGCTCCGACACCGTGACGCGGCCCACGCCGGCCATGCTGGCGGCCATGCAAGCCGCCGAAGTCGGCGACGACGTGTACGGCGAAGACCCGACCGTGCGGCGGCTCGAAACGGAGCTGGCCGCCCGCTTCGGCCTCGAAGCTGGCTTGTTTTGCGCCTCCGGCACGATGGCCAACCAAATCGCCATTCTGGCCCACTGCCCCCCGCTGTCCGAAGTCATTTGCGAAGCCACGGCCCACGTGTATCTGTGGGAAGCGGGCGGCATCGCCCACCACGCCCGCGCCTCAGTGGCGCTGCTGCCCGGCGAGCGCGGCCGGCTCACAGCCGCTCAGGTCGAGGCCGCCATCCGGCCCACCCACAACGTGCATTACCCCAGCACCCGGCTCGTTTGCCTCGAAAATACGCACAATCGCGGCGGCGGCTCGTGCTACGACTGGGCCGAGATGGCGGCCATTGCCGAGGTCAGTCGGCGGCACGGCTTGGCGCTGCACCTCGACGGCGCACGGATTTTCAACGCGCTCGTCGCCACCGGCCAGCCAAGCCAGGACTACGGCCGGCTGTTCGACTCGATTTCGGTGTGTTTGAGTAAGGGGCTGGGCGCGCCGGTGGGGTCGGTGCTGCTCGGCTCGGCCGAGTTTATCGCCGGCTGTCAGCGGCTGCGCAAGCTCATGGGCGGCGGCTGGCGGCAAGCCGGCTACCTGGCCGCCGCCGGCCTGTATGCGCTGGCGCACAACGTCGAGCGCCTCGCCGACGACCACCACCGCGCCGCCCGCCTCGCCGAGGTGCTACGCCCACTGCCCTACGTGGCCGAAGTGCTCACGCCCGAAACCAATCTGCTGCTGTTTCGGCTCGATGAAAGCCAATTGTCGGCGGCCGATTTCCTGGCCCGGCTCGAAGCCCAGGGCATCCGGGCCAGCGGTTTCGGGGCGGGCGGCTGGGTGCGCTTCGTGCTGCACCTCGACGTGGACGACGCGCAAGTTGAGCACGTGGCGGCGGTGCTGGCGGGGAATTGATGTTTCTGGTTTCTGGTCTAAGGCTTCGCCGAGTTACAGCGCCTGAAGCAGTTCCCGAAACTGTGCGTTAATTAAAACAATTTGCTCAAACCTATTCAACAAGCAACAAGCAACAAGCAACAAGCAACAAGCAACAAGCAACAAGCAACAAGCAACAAGCAACAAGCAACAAGCAACAAGCAACAAGCAACAAGGCATGAGCTACTTCGTCATTGCCGACATCCACGGCTGCCTGCACACGCTGCGCAAGCTGCTGCGTCATTGGCAGCCCGCCACCGAGAAGCTGGTGCAGCTCGGCGACCTCGTGGACCGCGGCAATTACTCGCCCGACACCGTGGAGCTGTGCCGACAGCTCAGCCTGGAGCATCCTGCCCAAACCGTGTTTTTGCAGGGCAACCACGACTGGGGCATGGCCGAGCACCTGGGACCAAGCGGGCCGTTTCCGAACTGGCTGAGCTGGGGCGGGCGCGCCACGCTGGGGCAATATCAGTCGCGCCGCGAGTGGCTGGCCCCGCACGCCGCCTGGCTGGCCGCGCGGCCGCTGTTTTACGAAACCGAGCATTTGCTTTTTTCCCACGCCGGCTTTGCCAACGTACCAAATCCGCTCGACCCGACCAGCAGCGAGGGTGTGCTATGGCGGCGTGGATTGCTGCAAAACCGGGGTAAATTGCAAGTGGTTGGCCACACGCCGACCGCCAGCAGCCGGCCCGAGCATTTCCACCCGGCCAACGTGCTCTACGCCGACACCGGGGCCGGCCACGGGCAGGTTTTGACCGGCATCCGAATAAGCGCAGAGGGTGAAATTTTAGAATTATTGCCAATCCTCATCGCGGAGCGCGATTTTAACGCCTAGCCTAACTGGTCTACCCGATTGGGCAACCTCCTTCCTTTTTATGACTGAACCCAAACTCGAACAGCCTGAGCAAGCATCGCACTGGCACGGTGCCGCCCTGCTTCACCTGCAAACGGCCGACCCCACGCTGGCCCGCGCCATTGCCCTGATGGGCAGCGAGGTGATACAGCCCGCCGCCCACGAAGACCTGTACCTGGCGCTGCTGCGGGCCATTGTCTCCCAGCAGATTTCGACCAAAGCGGCCGCCGCCATCTGGCGACGCTTTACGGCTATGTTTCGGCCCGACGGCTACCCGGAGCCGCGCGAGGTGCTGCGCCTGAGCGAGGATGAGCTGCGCGAAGCCGGCCTCTCGCGCCAGAAAGCCGGCTACTTGCAAGCCATCGCCGACTACCAGGAGCGCGGCCTGCTCGACTACGACCACCTGAGCCAGCTCGACGAGGAAGCCTTCACCCGCCACCTGACCGCCATTCGCGGCGTGGGCCGCTGGACGGCCCAGATGCTGCAAATGTTCGCCCTCGACCAGCCCGACGTGTTTGCCGAAGGCGACTTGGGCCTGCAAAACGCCATGCGCGTGCTCTACCGCCTGGACGAAACTGGCCGCGCCCTACAGAAAAAAATGCTGCTCATCGCGGAGCCGTGGCGGCCATATCGCTCGCTGGCTTGCAAGTATTTGTGGCGGGCGCTGGATAATTCGCCGGCCGTGAATGCGGAAATGGGCTGGGCGTAACACCAAGCCCCAGCTTGGTGCCCGCGCGCACGGTCGCACAAACTGCTCAGACCGTGCGGGCGGACACCAAGCTAGGG
>JANXNW010000382.1 GCA_025353905.1 Hymenobacter sp. | reverse complement strand
GAGCGTAGCATCAGTTGGCTAACCAATAACCGTAGACTGGCAAGGTGTTACGAACGAAAAACGGTCAATGAAGAATCCTTTATATTGCTAAGTAACATCCGCCGAATAGTCAAAATGTGCTAACTTAAACAGCCTCTTAGGCAATTTGGATAAATGCCGAATGACCTTGCGGTTCTCGCGTCTTGACGCACCTTTGCAAAACGAGGTGGTGGCCACCAAGCTTCCCAGGCTAATTATATGCCCATTTTAGCTTTCATAGCTATACATGATGCTCATTACTAACCTCGACATGGGGCATCGACACCCTAAAAAAGTATGACTTCAACATCTCCACTCAGATATCCAGGGGGAAAGGCCCGATTTACAAATTTCATTTGGGAGTCAATAACGGCTTCCCAAGAACAGGTTCGGCTTTTCGTTGAGCCCTTTTGCGGCGGAGCAGGAGCCGCTATAGCCCTCTTGGAAAGCGGCAAGGTCAAGAAAATTGCTTTGAACGATGTCGACCCGCTGGTAGCTCATTTTTGGCAAGTCGTTTTTGGCAAGAGTTGCACAACGGACGAAGACATTAACTGGCTCATCCAAGCTGTTGAAAACGCTGAGCTTTCGACGGCCGAGTGGTGTCGTCAAAAAGCCTCCAAACCAAGTAGCGTACGCGAGTCCGCCTGGAAATGTCTATATCTCAACCGCACAAGTTTCAATGGCATCCTTCACAAGTCTGGTCCTGTTGGCGGCTGGAAACAAGTGAACCGAACTGTAGCTGCCAGATTTAATCCTATCAAGTTAGCAAATCGACTCCGTGAGTTGTACGAATTACGTCATAGAGTGGTGCGGGTAGAATGCGAAGACTGGCAACAGTTTAGCAACCGGTTTAGGCAATGGAAAGGAGTATACTTCTACTTTGACCCACCTTATTATCACCGGGCCGAGCAACTTTATGGGTACCTATTCAACAAACAGACCCATTTGGCAATGCGCAAATATCTCCAGCGCCTGGCACGCCCCTGGATGCTTTCTTACGATGATGCCCCTGAGGTGCGCGCACTTTACGAGGGCGTAGACACGATTGACAGTCGCGTCATTGACCAAACTTACTCAGCGCACCCAATGGGTGGTGCCAGCTTCGTGGGCCGTGAATTGGTATTCAGCAACCGGAAGCTACCAATCGAAAACCAAGCTAACGACGTGAAGCCCCACATCGGCATTTCGGTTGTTGGCGCGCTCGACGTGGTAACGTCTCATTCCGCCGGCCCTGTCCGCACTTCTACCAGCAGGCTCGCAATGGCCACAGCGTAACACAATTCCATTTTCCTACCCCCCCATAATTAAATTCATGGCCGACATTATTAATCAAATTGCCAGCGACAGTAAGCTTGTGAAGTTGCTCGGAGACCACAAAAAGTCTTTTGTCGGCTTCGTGTACGGGATGCGTTTTGACGAGGTATTGGTGCTCACAAACGACGAATGGAAGCATACTGTCGATGGCCTGCCGCACAACTCTTTTCTTGTCGCGGCCGGTTTTGACCCTAACCAGCTGGCCAGCGCCAATACTATTGACCAGGAAGTGGTGCTACTTCGCATCCTGGAACCCGTCAGTTTACCCCAAGAGAGCGACTTGGTTCGTACCCGCATTGAACATCACCAGCGCCGGACGGATGAAGAAAAGATGCCTGGTGGTATCAACGACGGGATGGACCCCTTGACCCACTCCGAGATGCAGGCTGGTGGGCTTCGGTGTAGAATTCTGGGCACTTTTTACATGACTGGTGGCGAACTACGCTTGGGTAGCGACATTGAGAACTTCATGTCCATTTCTCGGCTCAGGGCTTACAAACCAGTGGGCGATGCCCTGGGTATGATTGTCAACCACGTTAATGCCGAAGTTTTAAAGAAGGCCGAAGAGGAAGCACGCAAAGCGGGATTCAGTGGCATCCCGTCGCCAATTGAAATCGGCACGGTTCGCTACACGTCCACCGACCGAATGCACAGGGGCAGAAATGCCGAGCTGGTTACCGTGAAAATTCAGCCTACTGATTTCCTTGCCCGTCGTACTGCCGTGCTTGGTATGACTCGAACGGGGAAATCAAATACGGTAAAGACAATGGTTTCAGCCGTTGCTTTGGCTGCCATGAGAGACGGCGTAAAGGTTGGGCAGCTCATCTTTGATGTGAACGGTGAGTATGCAAATGCCAACCACCAGGATGATGGCAGCTCCATTGCGGACGTATTTCCGGCAGCGGCGGTACGGCGGTACAGAGCAGTTGAAAAAGCAGGGTTTGAAGACTTACGAGCAAACTTCTACCAGGATTGTGGCCAAGCGCTTAATTTGATTCAAAACCTATTCAAGAACGAAACGTCCCCATTTACTGGTCAGGACGTTGATACATTCATGTCTTCCACATTGGAAGAACCGTCGCCTGTCGATGTGCAGGAGCATACCCGTTGGAAAAGGCACAAGGCAGTTTTCCAGTGCATTCTGAGCCGAGCCGGCTATCCTGAGCCCCCTGGTTTGACGGTTGAGGTTCCGAGGGCACCGAAGCTACTAAAGCAAGTCAACGATTGGGCCGCAGCTCAGCAACCGCCAGTTGCGGTAACCGTGCCAGCTAATGACCAGGTGTCGGCGACCGAGGCGGCGGCTTGGTATGAATTTCTCCGCCGAGTCAACCTATCTCTACGCAAGGAGCAGGAGACGGCTAACGCGCAATACATAATTGGGCTTGAATCTACCACAAAACACAGCCCGTGGGTGGACCCAGTGTTAGCGTCGTACATGAACATGATGTCGCAGAAAAACACACTGGGCCAAAGCTTCGGCGGTTGGCGGGCCGTGACGAAGTACAAAAAATACCATTCTGCCCAACGCACGACCGGTATTATAGCCGAAATCCTAGCTCACTTAGATAACGGCAGGATTGTCATTCTGGACTTATCAGCTGGGCCAGTTGAAATACGTGAGGTGCTATCCAAGCGCATTGCTTCCCAGATTTTCGAGCGTCAGATGGAAACGATGCACGCGGGCGAGGTGCCGCAGAATATGGTGCTTTATGTGGAAGAAGCCCACAACCTGATTGGCAAGAAAGCCGATTTGACAGACACTTGGCCCCGCATTGCTAAGGAGGGAGCTAAGGCCCGCATTGCATTTGTCTATGCCACTCAAGAGCCTTCCTCTGTTCACCCTAACATTTTAGCGAATACCGAGAACTGGTTCGTTACCCACCTCAACAACGATGACGAGTTGAAAACACTGGGTAAGTTCTACGATTTCGGCGACTTCACCAGCTCGCTGAAATCCGCCCAAGATGTGGGTTTTGCTCGCATTAAAACGCTGTCGTCGCCCTTTGTCATCCCAACTCAAATCAAACGCTTCACGCCCGATGAAATTAAGACCACCATCGCCGCCATTGAGGCAACACCTCCTACTCTCTCAAAATAATGCCTTATAACCGTCAGAACGCCGGTAAAGGCGGCCACTCCGATTTTGTCAACAACCCAGACATTCAGCGCTTTCGGGAATACTGCACCTACATGAAGGAGCCCACCGATGAGGAAGCCAACACGATGGCTTCGTCCTTCGGTATTGCGCCCACCGGGAACCCGCCCCGACTACCCAAGTTCGTGTTGGCCTCTGATGCCAGCAAGAGTGACACGCCTATCAATGACAAGCTTCCCAGCACTCAGTTAGGGTTTGTCAAGGTGAGCCATGTGCTTATCAAAATGGAGGAGTACGCCAAGTTGATTGACCCCCGGTCGCGCTTCGTAGACCCTTTCGAGGTAGCCAAGATGCATCGTAACGCTCAGCCCGTTACCTACGTGCTACCTGGGAGTAATATTCGGTATCAAAATGCCCCCACTGTGCGCGACGGCTTCCGTCACGCACTTTACGACCAGTTTTCAGCCAATCAGCGCGACGGCTCCAATCGCATGGTTTTGTCTGAAACACTGCTGGAGCTGAACGATAACCGAATTATTATCAAAAAATGCCCGGCTGTCGCCTGCCAAAAACCCACTGAAAATCTCGTATTCACTTTACAGCACCCTACACATAATTGTCCTCATTGTGACATAGCAATTTACGCCACTGACTGGCTCCGCTTACACGAAGGACTTAGTGATTTTGGCGACAACACCAGCGCCATGACCCGCATGATGAATGCCGTCGAACAGCTGTTGTTGGCCGCGTTCATTCTCGAATTTCTCAATGGCGACCCAGCCGCCCTGGGCACTATTGCTTTTGTCATGGACGGACCTTTAGCTGTTTTTGGCCAGCCAGCAAAACTGCACGCCCGCATCATGGTCTTGATTTACCGGGTGAATCTGAAGCTGGTTGAACTCAAGTTGGAGCCCCTGCTGGTGATGGGTTTGCAAAAAACCGGTGCCATTATGGACCATGCAAACCTACTCAACCGATTTCTTCCAAAAGGCCGACTTCGCGTTATTGATGACGATTACCGCCATACTTACATTACCGGTAGCGATGAGCCAACCGACGACTATAATTTTGGCTACGAGTCCTATTACGGTCAAGATTTCCTGTTCAAAACTGAGCGCGGTCGGGTTTTCAATTTTGCCCTAGTATATCCCTTCGAGGCCAAAACAGGCTCCACCCGACGAGAATTTGCCCTCAAAAAGGTCGAGCTGTCTCGCTACGGTTCCCTAGTCGAACGCGCTTGTGATTTAATTAGACACTTTGAGCTTGACCTCTATGATAGTGCCATTGTTCCCGTGGCTCTAGCCCATCGTCATGCTTCCATTAGCCTTATGCCCGGTGGCAAGGTACTCGACCTAATTGCTCGAGCTACCCTGTCTCCCAAATAGCTTCACCGCCGCGACCAAAGCTCGGAGCTTGATTACAGGAACTACCAAATCAACCGATGATTTTACGCTTGGCTCTCTAGCTTATTCCTATGCAACGCCACTATTCCAAAAAAGTGGCGTTTCTTTGCTCAATGGAAGAGCCCGAGGAAGCCAGTCCTAACGCCCTGAACTGGCCCGCCCTACGCGAGGAGTTCGCGCACCAACCCGAGCTGACGCGGGCGCAGGTGCTGGCCTTCTACCGCCGCCAGAATGCCGCGCTCAAGGCAACGACCCTCGACTGGCGCATCCACGAGCTGGTACGGCGCGGCCTGCTGACCCCGGCCGGCCGCGGGCGTTACGTGCCCGCCAGCACGGCCGTTCCCCGCTCCCCCTACCGCCCGGCCCTGGAGCCGGCCGAGCGCGCCATCTGGCGGGTGTTGGTCAAAGAGCTGCAAATTCCCGAAGGCTGCCTGTGGTCCACTTCCTGGGCCAACGAGTTTGGCCTCCACCAGGCCGCCCGCAATTTTCTGGTCGTCGAAGTGCCCCGCGACTACGTGCGGGCCGCCTTCTACGCCTTGCAGGACCGGCACCCGCACCGCGTATTTCTCCGCCCCCAACCCGAGGTGTTGGCCTACTACGTGGCCGAGGCCACCCGCCCCCTGGTCGTTGTTTCCTTCGTCAGTCGCGCCCCCGTGCAGCAGGTCGATAAAGTGCCCGTGCCCCGCCTCGAAAAGCTACTGGTGGACCTGTTCAGCCGCCCCGACCTGTTCGCCGCCTTCCAGGGCCACGAGCTGAAAACCATCTTCGCCAACGCCCGCCGCTACTACCCGCTCGATGAGCGCACCCTCTTGCGCTACGCCCAGCGCCGCCACAAGGCCGACGACTTGCGCCAGTTCCTCGGTCAGATTCCCGATTGGCCCCAGCCCGCCGCCACATGATTGCCCCCGAAACCTTCCAGCCCGCCTGGCTGGCCGAATTGCGCCGCCGCCACCGCGGCCTCGACCCCAGCATCGCCGAGAAAATGATTTTCGCGCTGGCCCTGGTCGAACGCCTGGCCCAGGCCGAGCTGCCGTTCGTGTTCAAGGGCGGCACCTGCCTGGTGCTCCTGCTGGGCCAGTTGCGCCGCTTCTCCGTGGACGTGGACATCGTAACCACCGCCACTCCCGCCGAGGTAGCCGAGGCCCTGGCCCGCGTCTGCCAGCGCCCGCCCTTCCGCCGCTACGAGTACGATGCCCGGCGCAGCACCAAAGACGACATTCCCCGCGGCCACTACGCCGTGTACTTTGACCCCGCCCAGTCCCTCAACCGCGCCGAACCCGCCGTAGCCCTCGACGTGCTTCATGAAGAGCACGGCTATCCGGTGTTGCTGTCGGCCCCCGTCCAGTCCGACTTTCTGCTGGCCACCGGCCCGCCGCAGCTCGTCCGCATCCCCAGCGTCGAGTCCATCACCGGCGACAAGCTCACCGCCTTTGCGCCGCATACTACCGGCATCCGCTACGGCCAGGGCAAGGAGCAGGAAATCACCAAGCAGCTCTTCGACGTGGGCATCCTCTACGACGAAGTGCAGCAGGTCGAGTTGGTGCAGGCCGCCTACCAGGCTACCGTGAGCAAGGAGCTAACCTACCGCTCGCTGACCACCACCGCGCCGGCCGATGTCCTGACCGACACCATCCGCACGGCCCTGCACCTGGCTCACCTCAAGCTAAACCGCCCCACCGAGGCCACCGCCGCCCGCGAATTAGCCGCCGGCATCACGGCCTTTGCCCTGTTTCCGCTCAACACCCGCTTTCGCACCGACGAGGCCACCACCAGCGCCGCCAAAGCCGCCTACCTGGCCGCCCGCCTGCTCGTGGCCGATTATTCCCCCTTGCCGCGCTACTCCCCCAATAGGGGACCACTTGGGGCAGCGCCCGCCATCACCGACCAGCGCCTCAATCATCTCAACAAACTCCGCAGCGTGCCGGCCGCCCTTTTCTACTGGCAGCAGACCATTGCTTTGCTCAGTTCTCATGATAAGCTGTCGGTGCTGCTCGACTCCATCTGATACGGTTAGGTCCTGAGACGCGCCCGTACCATCCTCACAAGCAACGGGGCCAACTGGCCGAGCACTACGCCCGGCCAGTTGGCCCCGTTGCTTGTAGTATCACCGGCCCCGGCTACTTGCCGGCCCGGTCGCGCTTCTTGTCCACGAGCTGCAAAATCACATTAATGGCCGCGTGGACGAGTATTTGCCAAAGTTTCATGCGTGGAAGGGAAAAAGGGTGAAAAGTGAAAAGCCTATAGTGGGAGCCAAGACCCTGGCTCAGGTCTCAGTTTAGTACCTCGAAATGCGGCCGGTCCTTGAACTCCCCCGGGAAGTCGCCGCCCCAGCGCACCCGCGCATCGGCCGCCTTCACCAGCCGCGCGAACTTGCTCAGCAGCAGCCCCGACCACGACACCGACCCACCGGGCAGCAGAAACGCCACGTCCAGCGCCCGCGCCGGCAATACGTTGTGCTTGCTCTCGCCCCCGCGCTTATAGGTCACCACCGGCCCCGGCTTGCTCCGCCCTTGCGCGTACAGCTCCTCCTGCCGCTCCGGCGACCGGTAGCTCTCCGTCACGATGGGTCGCCCCGCCCGGCTCAGCACCGGGTCGCCCTGCCAGCGCGCCAGCGCGTGCCCATACGCCGCCGCCAGCACCGGCACGGCTTTGGCCAGCCGCCCCGCCTGCCGCTTCGCCTGGGCCTCACTGAGCGTTACCATCGGCTGGGGGCGTAACGGGCACATTCGCCGGCGCGCCCGGCACCCCATTGGCGGGTAGCTTCACCACCGTCTCGGTCTTTTGCAGCGCCTTGCGCACCGTCGCCCAAATGGTCACCAGCGCCACCAACGCCTGAATTATCAAGTGCCCGTAGTGCTCAACGACGCTGGGGTCGG
This sequence comes from Hymenobacter sp., assembly GCA_025353905.1. Lineage (GTDB taxonomy): Bacteria > Bacteroidota > Bacteroidia > Cytophagales > Hymenobacteraceae > Hymenobacter. Next base: position 8,410 of record JANXNW010000382.1, on the reverse strand, counting down.
GCGGCACCAATTCACTGGTGACAAGTTGCCCGAACAAGGCCGTCGTCACGATTTGGGCGAGGTGGCCGGTTTTAGTGCTGCTGAACATGACAGATACTCTTTGTAAAGTGAGACGAGGTATTTTGTACAAAAATACGCACAAAGTATCTATCTGGTTCACTGGCTCAGAGTCTGTAACTAATTGCACTTTTTGGGCGTGTCCCCCTCCGCTTCCTTTGGTCGCTCCGGGGGTCGGGCTATCCGCCACTTCGCTTCGCTACGGCCCTTCGGGCAGCTCCCGTTGGTCGCTTGGCTACTATCCCTCACGCAATACTACCGCGACTCACTGACTCGCCCGCCACGAACCGTCAGCGGGCCGCGCAGGGCCGGAAAAAGGCCCAGCCCGTCCCTACCAAAACCCGCCCTCCGGCCCGCGCCCGGCTTCCAGTCGCTACGGACGGCCTGCATTCTGCTCCGGCTCCGCTGTGCTACGCCTACGCTGCATTTCGGCCGCCTCCGCTCCCTCCAGCCAGCCGCCAGCCTCTGCCCACCCGCCGACCGATTCAGCAGTAGCTGCCAAGTCCCCTGATGCCCGCCCACCGCCGACGCGCCGTGCCGGGCCTGAAAAAAGGCCCCACACCGCGCGTCGGCCCCCAAGGCAGGTGCGGGCCGCCGGCTGAGAAAAGCCCGCCGCCCGCGAAGTAGCGTTTGCGTTCAGGCCACGCAGGCCAAAGAACAAGGCCCGCTTCGCGGAGAGTTTTATTGGGGAGACCCCAAACCCCCGCATCTATGCCCAGGCCGAAAAGGCCCGGTCATCTGCCTCGCCTTCCGCCGCCCGAAAAAGGCGGCTACAGGCTCATAAGGTGCCCTCCGGGCCGGCTCATCGGGGGCCTCAGCCCGGCCCCCAAACCCCCTAGGCAAGGCATCTAAGGCAAGGTGTCGGGACCGCCCAGGTGCCCGCCCTCACAGGCCCAGCCCCCCAGGCACGGGCAGCGCCCCAGGGGCCGGCATCAGCAGCCACTCGCAGCGCCGGCCCAGGCGCGCCGCCGCCCGCGCCGCGCTCAGCGTCGGGACCCCTTTGGGGCGGGCTTGCCCCGTCCCATACCACTAACACCACATCGGCCGCGGCCACTACCGCCGCGTTCCGCACATGGGGAGCGGTCGGGCCGTGGGTGGCATAGTCGGGCCGCAGTTCCAACAGCGGCACCCGGTTGGCCCGCGCCCAGCTCGCCGCCAGCGCATCAACCCCAGTCGCCCCCCCGCTCACTACCTGGTCGGGGGCCAGTTCTGCCAGCCGGACCAACAGCGCCGGGCAGCTTTTCACGCTTCGGCTGCCAACCACTGCCACCACTAGATTTTTGTCTTTTTCCATACTCAAAGATACGCAACGGCCGTGTATTTTCCTACAAAGTATTTATGTTTATTTCTCACTTGTGCGTACCAAATTACTTAGTTTGTGCGTATATTTGTACAAGCAAAGGGGATAGGCCCCCGCGCCATGCGCCAGCGGCGCGAGTTGGGCCCGGCCCGCTTCGCAGCGCCTCATTTTCCACCGGCTAACTCTTACAGCCATGCAACCCACTCAACTTTTGCAGCTCGCCGCTGCCGCCTGGAAAGGCCCCGCCCTGTGCCCGTATTGCGGCATCTACATTTCTCAATCCGCCAGCAGCCACGACCAGGGCGCGGGTAGCTGGTATGTCAGCCTCAAGCTGGCCGCCCAGCCGGCCGGCAGCACCGAGCCGGCCGTTTACAAGGGCTTCGCCCCGTGCCCCTTCGATGCCTTGCGCGAGGCGTTCCGCGCCTTGCGGGCCGTGGCCCCCGGCCATGCGTTCGCCGCCGTGTGGGAGGTCATCAAGGCCGAGGATGAGTATGCCGGCGTTCCCGCCCATGCGTAGCGCCGCCTTTGCGCCGGCTGCTCCCGTTTCGGGGGCGGCCCAGCGCCGCCGCCCCGCCCCCCCCGAGCAGGCCCGCGAGGTGTACGTCCGCCTGCTCGGGGTCGAAAGCTGGCACGTCCTAGCCGTCTATACCACGACTTGGGAGCGCGACGAGGATTGGGGCGGGCGCAGCTTCGCCCGCCCCGTGGTCGAGTTGTTCGACGTGCTCAGCCTCACCAGCGGGGCCAGCCTTCGCAACGCGGCGGGCCGCGCCCAATGCGCCCGCCTCGAACGCCAGCTCGAAGAGCAGGAAGCCCACGCCGGCCCCCCGGAGCCTTACCGCTTCGCCCACCACTACGACTAGCCCCCCGGCCCGCGCTTACTCCCGGCGCGGGCCACCTAGCCCTTCACCATCAACCAGGGCACCCCCACGGGCCGCCCACTAACACAACTCACCATGTCCAAAACGGCCATCACCTACCAAGCCCAATTGCTTGACCCACACAGCACCGCGCCGCAGCCCGTCAATCCCAAAAACGGCCGCAGCTTCAAGCTGGCCGAGTTGTACGAGCTGCTTGATTGCCGCCACGTCGATGTCGTCTGGCTCACGCCGGAGCTGATTTTAATCATCGACGACGAAGGCAAATTCCGCAACCCGGCCTACCGCAATGCGCTGGCCTCCGCGCACTGGTACGAGCACGTACCCGCCGCCCGTGGGGTGGATTGCATCGTCGGCCGGGCCATACTGTGCCACGATAAGCAATTCCGCTAACACTCAAAACGGCGACGGGGCCGGCCGCCGACAGGCCCCACTTTTTTCAACCCCCAATTTTTACCGTTATGTCCACCAAAGTAAAAGCCCAACCGAAGGAAGGCGTTAGCCAACGCAGCGCCACTACCGAAGCCGCCGCGCCCCTCACCGCCGCCACCCCGGCCGTGCCCATTTTCACGCTCAGCGGCCCGGTAACGGCCGCGCCCGCCTACCTCACCGAGCGGCTCGATGAGGCCACCGGCGAGCTTATCCAGGTGCCCCGCTTTCGCTACCTGCCCGGCCACCCCCGCCAGGTGCGCTTCGATGCCAAAGCCGGGCAGTTCAACCTCGGCGGCGTTACCTCGCTGGGTACGTCCCTGTCCTTTATTCCGCTCGTGTGGCGCGTGTTTCAGGATGACATCCTCAACATGGGCCGCAAGCTCTGGGCCGAGCTGTTCTACGCCGATGACAAGGGCGCTATTTGCGCCGTGCTCTTTCACGGCTACAGCGTCGAAAACCTGTACCGCCTCCTAGAGCCGCTTTTTTATGACGACCTGACCCTGGCCGACGTGTTCATCACCGTAACCGCCGCCAAGAAGGAAACCACCAAAGACGGCAAGAAGGCGACCTACTACATCGCCGAGTTCACCCACCAGGCCGCCGACCCGGCCGAGGTCGCCGCCCGCCAGGACTTCGCCCGCGACTTTGCCATCTACCGCGCCGAAACCTACACCGGCGCGGCCGATACCCGCCTCCAACACGCCTACACCGTGCCCAGCGAAGACTACGACGACACGCCCACCCGCCCCGCCGCCGTCGCAGCGGCCCCGTCCCCGTTGCGCCTGGCCGCTTAGCGTCCCCGCCGCCCGCCTGCCCAGGGCGGGCGGCCCTTGCGCCCCTCTCATCACCCCATTACCTCATTACCCATTACCCCATGTTTCACGCCCTCACCCATCACCCCACCTTGACCCATGCCCAGCACCGCGCCCTGCCCCACGTCAGCAATACGGACCTCTCCAACCTCAAAAACGAGCTGTTAGGCCAGCTTCGCCAACCCAACCCCGTGGCCCTGACCTACGGCTCCCACTTCCATACCGCCGTGCTCGAACCTGCTCACTACGCCCGCACCAACGAGCGCGGCATCCGCTGGGCCGACCTGGAGACGTTGGCCCGCCAGGTGCGCCGCCAACGCTACTGCCGCGACCTCTTGTATCGGGGCCAAGCCGAGCAGTCGTACACCGCCACCCACACAGCCACCGGGGTAGGGGTAAAGCTTCGCCCCGACTTGCTCGTGCGCAGCCGCGCCGGCCGCCAGCTCACGCTCATCGACTTCAAAACCACCAGCAGCCCCACGCTAGACCATTTTATCGCCACCATCGAGCGGTACGATTACGACCGCCAGGCGGCCCTGTATCTGGACGTGCTCGGGGCCACGCGCTTTCTCATCATCGGTGTGTAGAAGAAGGCTCCGCATGAGGTGTGGCGCGTCGAGCTGACGGCCACGCCCGCCCTCATCGAGCAGGGCCGCAAAAAGTACGCTACCCTATTGCGCCACCACGCCCGGCAGGCGGCCCCCTTGCCCCTGCTCGCCCGCACGCCCGCCCCGCTGGCAATGGCCGCCTAACTTGCCGCGATTTCTTGCACCTCCCAACTTTCTCACCCTCATGGCAACCTTTCAATTATTCCACAGCAGCGGCCAGTTCTGGTACCACCTCCGCGCCGACAACGGCGAAATCGTGCAGTCCGGCGAAGGCTACACCAGCAAAGCCAGTTGCGAAAACGGCATCCGCGCCGTGCAAGCCAACTGCCAGCCCCACCGCTTTCACTCTTTTTTTGAGTCTGACCAATACGGCTTCAACCACGTAGCCGCCAACGGCGAAATCATCGGCCGCAGCGAGAAGTACACCACCGCTCAGGCCCGCGACCACGGCATCCAGGTCGTGCTACGTGAAGCTCCCGAGGCCCGCGTACAGGAGCTTTCCGAGCCGACCACACACGCGGGGGTCTAGGCCAACAGCACTAAAAGCCGCCGGGCGACACCCCCAACCCCTTTTATTTCAAGCACCATGAGTATGATAATCAACACATTTGGCATCTGGCAAGTGACAGAGGACGGACTCAACACTACGGAGCCTCATGAATACGACATCGGGCTCTATGAACTTTTTGAGACGCGGGTCGAGGATGGCATCGAAGTATGGCTTTTCCCCATCCACCTCACCGAAAAAACCTGGCTGACTGGTGAAAACGCCCATCATTTGCAGGAATTTAACCAAGCCTTCTTTTTTGCTCAAAAGCACTTCGCGTCCCGCCGACCTGCCGACAAGCAAAATGTATCCGACGCTCACACACTAAAAGTTCAGAGTCAGCTTATTAGATTTACTTAAATAACGAAAAAAGGGTAGCGAATTCGCTACCCTTTTTTGCTTACAGCCGCTGAGCTGTTTCTTGCCGACTCAGTCGCTACCTGGCCGCCTATTCCCCAAGAAGCGGGTTGCTGGGCAGCGGCTGCCCGCCGTTGCCGTCCGGCACTTGATTGTATACAATCAATTCCTCGCCCGGCGTGCTTTGCGCCAGATGGTCCACCAGCACTTCCTGCCCACTGTTGGCGTGCAGCGTCTGCGTGAGCAGCGTATAGGTGCTCACGTCCACGTTGTAGAGCTGGTTGAGTGCGTTCATTTGCGTGGCCGCGTCCTCGGCCGCCCCGATGGCATCGGCCAGCAGTTGGGTATGGCGCCGAGCCTTCTGGTCGGCTTTGGCCCGCAGGCGAATTGCGCGCTTCATGCGCCGCTTGAATTGTAGCTGATAGGCGGTAAGTGCCATTGCGATAGGATTTAGAAGGTGAAAGAAAAACGGCCGGCCACGCTCGGCCGGCCGCTCCGTGCTGAATGCGCTGCCGCTCAGGCCACGTACTCAACCGCCAGCGGGTTCGTCGCGTTGTTGTTCAACGAGTAGAACTTGCCGTTGAGCTGCTGGTAGAAGTTGATGCCCACCACGCCCACCACCAGGTTGGCCGCCGGTGGGGCCACCGCAAACGTCGCCACTTGCGTCAGGCCCGCCTGCGCGGCCCCATTCAACAGCAATATCCCCAGCGGAGCCGCCACCGTGGCATTGGTGAAGCTCAGCGCTTCCATGTCCAGCGAGGCCGCCGCGAACACCAGCTCGTAGTGCGTCGCCCCTTGCGGCGCGGCAATGTCAGTGGCCGGGTTTAGGCTCGGAATGCGCATCGTCACGTCCGCCCCGGCCCCCGTCACGTCGAAGGGGAAGAACATGGTCTGCCCAATGCCCGAATTAGCATTGAAGTCGAAGCCCAGCAGCGGGGCCGAGTTCGCCGAGTCGAACACGCGCATCCCCCGGTCGCTGGTGTCGTCGAGGCCCACTACCTCGCGCATCACCTTCGTCAGCCGCGAGGTGACCCGGCTGTCGCTGGCCGAGTTAATGGGCACCCGCAGCGCGTCGCGCAGCAGCTTGCCGTATTGAGCCGACCGGCCAAATTCGCTCGCGTTCTCCCGCGTCCGCACCCGGCTGGCTGCCGAGGTGAACGCGGCCTTGTTGGAGGCCGGCTTTTGCCGCACCGAATTGTCTTTGGCGAAGACCAGCCCGCCCACGCTGCCGCGCAGGCCCAAAATACCAGTTTGCGTAGCCATAAAAAATGAAGGGTTAGAAGTGGAAAAGGAAACTACGGATTGGCGCTGGCCTGGCCACGCTACCCGGTGCGTCCACCCTGGTAGCGCAGCCCCCGTCAGCGCCGAAAAGACGGCTTACCGCCTTTGCTGCCCCGAACCTACCGCCCCGTTTCAGCCGTTGTATCTTCGTCAGCCTCTTTTACCCTATTTTCCCCACTATGCCCCAGGTTTGCATCTGCCCGAAGGAGGCGGCCGAGCTTACCGGCACCACCTACGACACCGCCAAGGTGCTGCTCCAACGCATCCGCCGTGAGCTGAACAAGCCCGCCCGCGCCTACATCTCCGTAGCCGAGTTCTGCCGGTTTACCCACCTGCCCGAAGCCGAAGTTTCCCGTGCCCTGAATGCCCGGTAAGCCGGCCTCCGAGCATGGCTCAAGCATGGATGGAGCCATGCTCGAGCTATGCTCCACCCATGCTCGCCCCACCCCAGCCGCCCGGTAGCTCGCCGCATTATTTGCGGTCTGGCCAGCATATTCTTTCGTTGGCAGAGCGGAGCAAATGCGAGGGCCGTGGCACCAAACAAAATAGGGCCGCTCCCACGACAGAAGTAGCCCCAGCTGTTAAAAAGAAAAGTCAGGCAAGGGTAGGCCAGTCGAAGGATAAAAGCTCAAAATATTCTCGGTTAGAACGTCGGTCAATAAGAACTGTCCGATATTCTGTCCGATACAAAAGCAAAAACCCCGTTTCCAGCTTGGAAACGGGGTTTTCAGTGGCAACAGTTGGAATGATACCCACTTTTTCAGGCTTACCCCCCACGTACCTAAAAACCCCTTCATACGGGCTAGAAACGGCTTTTTGACGTTAAGGTTGTCGGCCTAAGTCGGGGTACACACGGTTAAAATCGCCTGGTGTGTACCCCTACGTGTACCCCGGCCGGGGTACACACCCTATCTTTGGAGCGGCAACTACCAACCCGTTTCAATGGCTACCGTTTCGTTTCATCTTAAAGAGCCAGGGGCCGACCGCCCCACGGCCATTTTTGCGCTGCTGACCATTGACCGGCGGCACCGCATCAAAGTTTACACCGGGCAAAGTATCCACCCGGCAAAGTGGATTAAGGCCGACCAACGGGCGCAAGTCAAAGGACGGGGCAACGAGCTGAACGGGCATCTGAACGACGCGCTGGCCGGCACTAACGAGCGGCTGCTACTCACTTACGCCGAATGCCTGGCCGCCGGCACCGTGCCCACGGCCGCGCTGCTGAAAGCGGCCGCTGCCCCCGACCGCCCCGCTGAACCTGCCCCGGCCGTGCCCGGCGGGCTGTTCTGGCAACGCTTCGAGGAATGGGTGAGCTACACCCATGCCGCCGGCACCCGCGGCACGGCGCAAGGCCACGCCACGGCCGGGCGGCACCTGCGCGAGTTCGCCGAGCGCACGGGCTACGCCGTGGACTTCGACACACTGACCCCCACCGTGGGCGACCGCTTCACGGCCTACCTGCTGAACGTGGCCGGGCTGGCGGATAACAGCATCCACAAGAATCTATTCCGGCTCAAATCCTTCATTAAGTGGGCTACTCAACGCGGCTACACCACGGCCCCGGCCCTGCACGGCGTAACGTGGGCGAAGCGGGAGCCGGACGTGCTGACCCTGACGCTGGCCGAGCTGCGCGCCCTCGAAACGCTGCCGCTGGCCGCCGGCTCCCGGCTCGACAAGGCCCGCGCCTGGTTTCTGCTGGCCTGCTACACCGGGCTACGGTACTCTGACCTGGTGAGCATTCGCCCCCAGCACTTCCGGCCGGCCACGGCCACGCTCCCGGCTCACCTACGCCTGACGGCCAAGAAAACCCGCGTCGTGGTGAACGTGCCCCTGAGCGCGCCGGCCCTGGGCATTGTAAACCGGCTGCTGGCCGGCGAGCTGGCGAGCATCAAAAACCGCCCCCCGGCCAACCCCGTGCTGAACCGCTTTCTTAAAGAGCTGGGGCAGTTGGCGGGCATTGATACGCCGGTCGAAGTTATCCGCTACCGGGGTGGGGTGCCCGACGTGAGCACGGCCCCGAAGTACGACAAGCTCACCGTTCACACCGCCCGGCGCACGTTCGTAACCCTGAACCTGGGGCGGGGCATGAGTGCCGAGTTCGTGATGAAGCTCACCGGCCACACGTCCTACAAGTCGTTTCA
>JANXNW010000375.1 GCA_025353905.1 Hymenobacter sp. | reverse complement strand
GCCGCCCAGCAGCCTGCCCACCGCCGACAGCAGCGGAAACGACGGGCACAGCACCACTTGCGGCGCGCCCGGCCCGGTGGCGGGCACTTCGTCGCGCAGCATAGCCGTGATTTCGGAAGTAAGCGCCTGGGCCTGGGTCAGGTCGAGGTTCATTTTCCAGTTGCCGACGACGAGTTTCTGGCGCATGTGGGTTTGGGTGATTAGGTGAGGAAGTGATTGGGTGAGGAGGTGAGTTTTACCGTTTATCAGAGCAAGCGGAAATGCCGGGCTGGAAAAAACTCACCTCTTCACCACCTCACCGCTACTTTGGCTCAAAAGTAGCGCCCTGTGCTTCGCGCCAGCGCTGAGCCAGCAGCACCCCGACGGCCACGCCGAGCAGCGTGGCTGCCGCCTGGGCCGCCATTGCCAGCGGAACGCCCGTGGCGCGGGCAGCGGCAGCTGTGCCCAGCAGGCCCCAGGCCAGCGGCAGCGGCAGCAGCGGGTCGCGGGCGCGCCAGGCCAGGGCCGCGCCCAGCCCGGCGGCCACGGCCAGCAGCGCGTAGCTGAGGTAAAAGCCGACGACCGCCGACGAAACCCAGCCTAGCCCGTCGCGCAGCCCGAAAATGACGTTGAGCACCGTCGCCAACATAATCCAACCCAAATACAGCGGCAGGAAAAACGTGGCCCAGCCGGGCGCGGCCCCGGCCCGCACCAGCGGCCGGGCGCGGGCGTAGGCCACGGCCAACGCAACCAGGATGGTCAGCATCACGAATAAACTCAGCGTGACGTGCTCGTAGCTGAAGACGAGCGTCCAGGCCGTGGTGGCGAGCACAGCCAGCGTGAGCGGCGGGTTGAGGACGGCGGGCAGGGCCGCAGTGCGCTGCCGGGGCAACGCCTGCCAGATGGCATAGAGCACCAGCCCCGTGAAAATCAGCCCCCAGATGCTGAACGCCCAGCCCGCCGGCGTGAGCAGCGTGGGGTGGCGCGCCGACATCTGCCCGTTGCTAAGTGCCCCGGCCGGCGGACGGAAGTTGTACACGTAATTGACAGACAAGCAAGCAGCTACGGCCACCGGCAGGGCTACGCGCCAGAAGCGGCCAGCGGCCGGGGCTTCGGAAGTTTCCATTGGGTGAAAATAGTGGTGCTCGGTGGAAGTGTCATGGCGAGCAGGAACGAGCCGCCTCACTAATCGCTACCCACTTATCGCTCATCACTAAATAAACAGCCCCTCGACCGATAAATACCGCTCGCCCGTGTCGTAGCAGAACGTAAGCACCCGCGCGCCCTGCTTCATCTCGGGCAGCTTTTTGGCCACCGCTGCCAGCGAAGCGCCCGACGAGGCCCCGCACAGCAAGCCTTCCTCGCGGGCCGCGCGGCGCGTCATCTCAAACGCCTCGTCGCGCGAGACCAGAATCACGCCGTCGAGCACTTCGCGGTGCAGGTTATCGGGCACGAAGCCCGCCCCGATGCCCTGCAAGGGGTGCGGCCCCGGCGCACCGCCCGAAATGACGGGCGACAGCTCCGGCTCGACGGCGAAGGTGAGCATGTGCGGGAAATGCGGCTTGAGCACTTCCGTCACGGCCGTGATGTGGCCGCCCGTGCCCACACCCGTGATGTGGTAGTCGAAGCCCTCGGGCGCATCAGCCAATATTTCGAGGGCTGTCGTCTCGGCGTGGATTTTAATGTTGGCCGGGTTCGAGAACTGCATCGGCATCCAGGCGCCCGGCGTGTTGGCCACGATTTCCTGAGCTTTGGCGATGGCGCCTTTCATGCCCAGCTCACGCGGGGTCAGCTCCAGGTTGGCTCCGTAGGCGGCCACCAGCCGGCGACGCTCGATGCTCATGCTCTCGGGCATAACCACCGTAAGCCGGTAGCCTTTCACAGCCGCCACCAGGGCCAGCCCCACGCCGGTGTTGCCCGAAGTCGGCTCTACGATGAGCGAGTCTTTGGTCAGAATGCCGTCTTTTTCCGCCTGCTCAATCATGCTCAGCGCGATGCGGTCCTTAATGGAGCCGCCGGGATTCTGGCGCTCCAGCTTCACCCAGACTTCCACGTCGGGGCGCTCGGCGTAGAGCTTGTTGAGTTTAAGCAGCGGCGTGTGGCCGATAACGTCGAGGATGGTCTGGGCTTTCATTTTTTAGTTGCTTGTTGTTGGTTGGTTGTTGTCATTGCGAGGAGGAACGAGGAAGCAATCCTTCCTCTCAACGCGCTAAACGCCGATAGTAGACTAACGACCTTCGAACTAAGAAGCTGGTCTATTGTCGGCGCTCATCTCACAAGAAAGGAAGGATTGCTTCGTCGTTCCTCCTCGCAATGACAACAACAACCAATTAACAACCAGCAATCAAATAGAAAACATCAGTTCCCCGGCCGGGTCGTCTTGCCGGGCGATGTGCAGGCTGGCGCGGTGATAAACGCGCGAATGCGAGGGTACGCTCTCGGTGAGCCACACGTTGCCGCCGATGATGCTGTGCGCGCCCACCACCGTGCTGCCGCCCAAGATGGTGGCATTGGCGTAAATGACGACGTTGTCCTCGATGGTGGGGTGGCGCTTGAGGCCCTGGGCGACTTTGCTCACGCTGAGCGCGCCGAGCGTAACGCCCTGATAGAGCTGCACCTGCGCCCCAATCTCGGCCGTTTCGCCGATGACGATGCCCGTGCCGTGGTCGATGCAGAACGCCGGCCCGATGCGCGCGCCCGGATGAATATCCACGCCCGTGCGCTGATGAGCGTATTCGCTCAGCAGGCGCGGCAGACGTGGCACTCCGCGCCGGTGCAGGGCGTGGGCCAGCCGGTGCAGGGCAATGGCATAAAAGCCGGGGTACGAGCTGATTATTTCCGTAATATCCTGGGCGGCGGGGTCGGCGGCCAGCGTGGCAGCGGCATCGCGCAGCAAAGTCAGGCGCAAGCCCGGCAGCCCGGCAAACAAATCAGCCGCGAGCGCAGCCGGGGTCGTGGGCAGGCCCGGCACCAGCGTCAGCAGCTCGGTCAGCTCGGCTTGCAGGTGATAAAGCGTGGCGGCTACCGCGTCGGTGCCGCTCAGCGGCCGGGCCGCCCGCTCGGGGAAAAGTACGGCCAGCACCTGCTCGGCCAGCGCGCAGAGTGCCGGCCCCGGCA
>JANXNW010000321.1 GCA_025353905.1 Hymenobacter sp. | reverse complement strand
CCCTTGCCGTCGTTGAAGAAACCCGCGAAGCGGTAGTCGGAAGCATCGCACGAGCCGGCGCACGAACCCCAGAATTCGAGCGTGTTGGTCTGGTAGGCCACGTCTTCGAGCATCTCCGTGATTTTACCCTTCTCGATGGCGTAGAACACCTGGCCGCCGAACTGCGAGTTATACCGCTGCTGGTCAATCGAAAACGAGCCGTTGCCGGCGATGTAGATGCCCTTGTCCACGCCAGCCACCATCTCGTCCACGCTCAGCTTCTGCGTGCCAGGGCGCAAGCTCACGTTGGGCATCCGCTGAAACTGCACGTCCTGCCACGATTGCGAGTAGCAGCAGCCGTCGGATTCGGTCTGGCCGACAATGTGGGCCTGGTCGCGGATTTTCTGGTAGTTCACCAGCTTGCCCTGGTCAATGAGCGTCCACTCTTTAGTCTTCACGCCCTCGTCGTCGTAGCCCACCGCGCCGAGTGAGCCAGGTTGGAGCTTGTCGGCCACGATGGTGACGGCTTTCGAGCCATAGGGCAGGTTCTTGGCCTTCCATTCGAGCGTGGCGAACGAGGTGCCGGCGAAGTTGGCCTCGTAGCCCAGCACGCGGTCCAGCTCCGTGGGGTGGCCGACGCTCTCGTGGATGGTCAGGCCCAGGTGGTGCGGGTCGAGCACGAGGTCGTATTTGCCGGCCGTCACGGACTTGGCCGTCAGCTTGGCTTTGACCTGCTTGGCGGCGCGGGTCGCGTCCTCAATAATGTCGTAGGAGTTCTTGTAGCCGATGACGTCGGAGCCGGTCGGCCCGGCGATTTTGTCGGCCGCTTTGGGCGTGAGGTACTCGTAGCCCAGGCCCATGGGCACGCTCAGCGACTGCCGCGAGCGGAACTTACCGCTGGCCCGGTCGATGGCCGTTACGCCGAACACCGGCCAGATGCGGTGAATATCCTGGTCGATGTATGAGCCGTCGGTGCTGGCGAAATACTTCTGCTCATTGACCTGAAACAAGCCCGAATTGATAAATGAAGCCCCGTTGTCGATGGCTGCCGCGTTGGCCGCCAGCAGCAAGTCCACCTTGTCCTTGATGGGCACCTCAAACGCGTTGCGCTCAATCGGCGCCTTCCAGCTCACCTCGCCGTAGCCGCGCTGCGCGGCCAGCCGCACGGGCTCTTTCTGCACCTTCGAATTGGCTTTGGCGATGGCCACGGCCTGCTGAGCCGCCTTGGCCAGGCCTGCTTCGCTCAGGTTGTTGGTGGCGGCGAAGCCCCAGGTGCCGCCCGCGATAACGCGGATGCCCACGCCCTGGCTTTCGGTATTGGCGATGTTCTGCACCTGCTTTTCGCGGGTGAACACCACCTGGTTGAGGTAGCGCCCGATGCGCACGTCGGCATAGGTGGCCCCAGCGGCTTTAGCCGCGTTGAGGGCCGCGTCGGCGAGGCGTTTTTTCTGGGCCACGTCCATGCCCGGCTCCAGCAGGCGGGCGGGGTCAATCAGGCTGCCGGCCAGGCCGGGAAAGCTGGGCAGCAGCAGCGCGCCGGCTCCGAGGCCGGTCAGCCCCACGAAATCGCGTCGGTTCATAAAAGAGGTTGAGCTTTAAAGCGGATGGCGGATGACTTTTCGTCGGGCGAAGCTAACAGTTATCGGCCAATAGCCAGCAGCTTACAAGCGACGAGCGCGGGCGGACGGCTTTTCGCCGCCCGCCCGCTTTGGTTTGAGCAGCGCATTGGCACGGTCGCCCGGGTTCATGCTTGCTCAGTGGGCCGTTCAAACCAAGGCGGGGGGGCGGCGGAAAGCCGGGC
>JANXNW010000293.1 GCA_025353905.1 Hymenobacter sp. | reverse complement strand
ACCAGGGCCACGAGCAGCGCGGCCCAGCCCGCGCCGAGCAGCCACCACGGCAGGCGGGCGGCAGCCTGCCGCAAGGAGCTGTCGCGCAAGCGCCAGTGCGCCCCCACGAGGCAGGCAGTGAGCACACCCACCTTGAGCAAGTCGATGGTAGTGAGCAGGGGCTTGCCGCCCGGAATCAGCCCGAACATGGCTCCCAACAGCCGCGCGGCGGTGCTGAAATCGGCGGCCCGGAAGAACACCCACGTAACATTGACCAGCAGCAGCGTCCCGAGCGCCAGGGCGAAGCGGGTGAGGTTTTTGCCGGGCGAAAACGCCGGCCCCAGCGAGGCGCGGTACACGCCCGCGTTGGGGCCAGCCAGCACGATGGCGGCGGCGGCGGGCCGCGCCTCCCGCGTGGCAGCGGCTTGGCTCGCCCAGCCGCGCACGAGGCGTTCGGCACACAGAAACAGCCCGTGCAGCGCACCCCAGGCCACGAACGTCCAGCTCGCGCCGTGCCAGAGGCCGCCGAGCAGCATGGTCAGCATCAGGTTCAGGTAGGCGCGGCCGGGGCCGGTCCGGTTGCCGCCGAGCGGGATGTAGAGGTAGTCGCGCAGCCAGGTGGAGAGCGTGATGTGCCAGCGCCGCCAGAAATCGGAAAAGCCGATGGCGGCGTAGGGGTAGCGAAAATTGTCGGGCAGCACGAAGCCCAGGCACAAGGCCACGCCGATGGCGCAGGTCGAGTAGCCGGCGAAGTCGCAGAATATCTGCCCCGAAAAAGCCAGCACGCCCGCCCAGGCATCGAGCGCGGCCAGCGGAAACGGCACCCCGAACACGCTGTCGGCAGCCGGAGCCAGCAGCCCGTCGGCCAGCGTGACCTTCATGAACAAGCCCAGCGAGAGCAACAACAGCCCCCACAAAAGCTGCTCGCGGCTGGCCTGCTTCGGGGTGTTGAATTGCGGAATCAGGTCAGCGGGCCGCACGATAGGGCCGGCCACGAGGTGCGGAAAAAACGTGACGAAGAGCGCGAAATTCAGAAACGACGGCTCCGGCTCGGCCTGCCGACGGTACACGTCCAGGGTGTAGCTCAGCGTGACGAAGGTGTAGAACGAGATGCCCACCGGCAGTATCAAATCGGGCTTGGCGGCCTGAAACGCGATGCCCACCGAGTGCAGCAGGGCGGTAAAGTTTTCCAGCACAAAGCCGCCGTACTTGAAAAACCCAATCAGCCCCAGGTTCAGCCCCAGGCTGATGGTGAGCAGCAGCTTGCGCGGCCCCGGCCGCTGCTCGCGGGCCATGCGCCGGGCCACCAGAAAGTCCACCGCCGTGGCCAGCCACAGCAGCAGCACAAAAGGCGGGTTCCAGACAGCATAAAACAGGTAGCTGGCCAGCAGCAGGTTGATTTTTTTGACCTTCCAAGGCAGCGGCAGGTTATGCAACCCCAGCAGCACGGCGAAGAAAACGACGAAGACGTAGGAGTTGAAAACCATGACGTTGTCAATGAACAATGAGCAATTATTAATGAGCAATTCAGAGTCAATGAGCAATGAGCAATGAGCAATGAGCAATTCAGCTTTGACCATTTGGGTCTGTTCCGCATTGCTCGCTATTCATTGCTCATTGTTCATTGTTCATTGATAATTGCTCATTGACACAAAGCGGCACTAGTGCCTCGGTGAAGCGCACCGCGTCGGCCGGGGCCAGGTGCGACCATTCGGGACAGTCGAAACGGGCCAGGGCGGGGTAGTCGGCGTAGTAGATGCCGGGGGTTTGGGTGTAGGCCAGCAGGCGGTCCCAGAAGAGGGCGCGGGGGTAGCAGCGGGTTTCGGCAGCCCGAAACTCGCCGGTGGAGGGGAAGCGCAGAAACAGCACCCGCCCGCCCCGGCCCCGAATTTGGTCCACGGCGCGCTTGATGCCGCGCAGCTGGGCGAGCAGCGTGTCGCCGCCCGCGCCGCGCTTGCGCTCGCCCGCGCCGAGCTTGCGCCAGGCCGCCTTCATCTGGGCCTGCTTGGCGGGACTGCGCACGAACGACGCGGTGAAAGCGCTCTGGCGGTCGGGGCCGTTGGTGGCGAAGTTGTCGGCAAAGCGCGGGAAGTTCCGCACGCCGGGGCGGTCGGGCAGGGGCAGCTTTCTGAAGAACGCGTTGAGCGTCAGCTCTTCCTCATCGAGCAGCACCAGCCGCGACTCCAGCTTTTGGTCGAGCCAGAAACTCGCCTGCTGAGCCAGCGACCACTTCGGCCAGGCCCGCAGGCGCTCGTGGGCTTTGCGCTCCTGGGGCGCGCCGTCGGGGGCGAAAAACAGACCCTCCACCACGTCTACGAGCACCGTCCCGCGAAAATTCGGGTCGTTGCCGAGGGCCGTGAGCACGGGCCGGGGCGAGGTGCCGGTGAGGGCCAGCTGCACGGGTTCGCGCCCGGTCAGGCGCGTCCAGGTGGCCAGGTCGAGGTCGAACTTGATGCGCGAGGAGCCGATGAGCACCGGCCCCGACGCCGCCGGCTGGTAGATGCGCCGGTGCTGACTGGCCCAAAGGCTGTCGTCGTCATTGTAAGACAGCCCGTAGCCCGCCCGGCGCACCTGCACTTCACGCCCCACCACGAAGGCCACGACAAGCAGGGCGGCGAGCGCGGCGGCTTTACGCAGGGAAGCAGAGAAGCTCATGACGGAAAAGGGGGTAGACGGTGCGCGCGGGGAAGGAAGGGCCGGGGGGCAGCGCTCCAGCTGGCGATAAATAGCTCAGTTGCCAACTGCTTTGCCAATAGGGAGCGGTTGATTGTCGGCCGGTTTCGACAACCGCAAAGTACTAGCGTAGGGCTGCCGCAGCTCGTTTGATTTTATGGCGAAAGCTTGTTAATTTGTTGCATTTCAGAGGTAGCCTGCTCGCCGGAACAAAGCTCTGCCGCCCGCTACGCCCCCGCCATACCATAATCGGGTGAGCTGTGACAGCGCACGGCGGCGGTCTGTGCGGCCGGGTGGCCCCAGCGTACGCGGGCCGCCGGGCGGTCGGGCGACTTATCCCGCTGGTTCACTGGCTTCGGGTTAGCGGCTCAGGCCCAGCCCTGGCGCAGGGCTTTGCTCACGGCCTCGGTGCCGGAGCGCACATGCAGCTTTTCGTACGTGTGCTTGATGTGCGAACGCACGGTTTCGAGGCTCACGGCCAGCTCGGCGGCAATCATCTTATAGCTGAATCCCTCCACGAGCAATCCCAGCACCTGCTGCTCGCGGGCAGTGAGGCTTGCCACAGCAGCGGCCTCGGCCGGACCAGTCGGCGCGTGGGGGCCGCCGCCACTAGTGCCTGCGCCGCCCGCGCCGCCAAAGAAGCCCAACACTTGCCGCGCCACGCTCGGCGTGAGCGGCGCGCCGCCGGTGCGCACCTCCCGGATGGCAACCAGAATAGCGACCGGCGCGGCGCGCTTGAGCAGGTAGCCGTCGGCCCCCGCCTGCAAGGCCCGGAAGATGCGGTCGCTGTCGTCGAACACGGTCAGCATGAGCACGGCCGGGGCCGCCGTACCTGCTGCTTTAAGTCCGCGCACGGCCTCGATGCCCGTGCGGCCGGGCAGGTCGATGTCCATTAGCACCACGTCGGGCCGTAGCTGGCGCACGTCGGCCTCGGCCTGTCCGCAGTGGCCGAGCGCGGCCGTGAGGTGCAGGTCGGGGGCCGTGCCGATGAGCGCGGCCAGCCCGGTCCGCAGCGGCGCATTGTCTTCGTAGAGCAGTACGCGGATGGGGGCAGTTTCCATGTTGGTAAAGGTGAGGCCGTAAGGGCGGGCAACCAATCCCATAAAAGTGGGACGCAGCCTTTGCCGCGTCGGGCATCCGCCCAGTGGTATTGTTCAGCGATTGACGCAGCGAAGGCTGCGTCCCACCTGCGTGCTACGTCGGCACGACCAGCCGCCAGCTGGTGCCCTGGCCGGGGGCAGTGTGGAGCGTGAGGGTGCCGCCGAGCAACGCGGCGCGGGCCTGCACATTGGGTAGGCCGTGGCCGCCGCCCTGGGCGGGCGCGGCGGGGTCGAAGCCGCAGCCGTCGTCGGCCAGCTCCAACTCCAGGTGGTGGGAGACGAAACGCAGACTTACCCGCACCTGGCGGGCGTGGGCATACTTGAGCGAGTTGTTGAGCAGTTCTTTGTAGATGAGAAACACCTCGCGCCGGGTTTGCATCCGCAGCTTGAGGCCGGGCGGGGGCGGGGTAGTCGCGAAGTGCAGCGCTAAGCCCTGGGCTTCGAGCAGCTCGGCAGCGTGGCTCCGCAGGCGGGCGCTCAGGTCCTGGGGTTGGTCGTGGGCGGGGTTGATGGCCCACACAATGTCGTCCATGGCGGCCAGCGTCTGGCGGGCGCTCTCGCCAATCTGCATCAGCAGCGGGCCGTTGGGCGCGGCTGGGCCAGTGCCAGTGCCAGCTGAGCCGCGGCCAGCGGGGCCGGCGGCGAGCTGACTCAGGATGGAGATGCTGCTCAGCGTCGAGCCCACGTCGTCGTGCAGGTCGCGGGCGATGCCCAGGCGCAGGCGCTCGACGGCCAACACCTGGCCCAGCCGCAGCCGGTACAGGCCGTAGCCCGCGGCAACCAGCGCCAGCGCGGCCAGCGCCCGAAACCAAGCCGTGTTCCACCACGCGGGCCGGATGACAAAAGCGTAGGTGGCGGGCCGGGGCGTCCAAAGACCCTCGGCGTTGGCGGCTTGCAGCTCGAAGCGGTAGGGGCCGGCGGGCAGGCTGGTGAAAGTGGCCTCGGTGCTGGCCGTGAGCGGCTGCCAGGCAGCTTGCAGGCCCACCAGCCGGTAGCGGTAGCGCACCTGGCTGGGGTTGCTCAGGCTGACCCCGATAAAGCCAAAAGTGAGCTGGTTGCGGTCGTAAGGCAAGGTCAATTCGGGCACCAGGGCCGTATCGCGGCGGCCCACGCGCAGGCTGGTCAGCTCCAGCGCGGGCGGGCGGTGGACGGCGCGGGAGTGGGCGGGGTCGAACACGTACAGCCCATCTTCAGTCCCTACCCAGAGCCGGCCCTGGGCATCGGCTTGCAACGCATTGAATGCGCAGGCATTGTTCGTAAAGCCCTCGGCCGTGCCAGAATGGCGACGCTGGTCGGTGACGGGGTCAAACAGGTCGAGGCCGCGGAAGGTACTCAGCCAGAGCCAGCCGTCGGGCCGGGCCAGCACGCTGGTGGGGGCCGGGCCACTGGCTGCCGCCGAGGCGGGCCACAGTCGGCGGCCGTCGTAGCGGCGCAGCCCGTCGCCGACCACGCCCAGCCAGAGGTTGCCGGCCGCGTCGTCGGCAATGGCCTGAATCCTGAGCGACACAGCGCGGCCTTCGGACAAGCCGGGCGCGGGGCGCAATTGGTCGGTTTTTTCGTCCAGGTAAAATAAGCCATACGAACCGCCCGCCACCCACAGCCGTCCGCGTCGGTCGCGGAAGAAGCAGTTCGCGCCCCGCGCGTCCGTTGGTTGAAGCTGAAGCGAATGCGTCGTGACGCGGTCCGTGGCGGGGTCGTAGCACGTAGCGCCGCCCGCCGCGGCCCGAAGCCAGAGGCGGCCCCGACCATCTTCGACAAAGCCAGACTGGCTGTGGCTGGCCTGCGGCGACGACCACGGCGGCACCCACCAGCGCCCGGTAGCTGGTTCGTAGCGAGCAACGCCGGTCTTGTAAGATGCCACCCAAAGTCCCCCACGGCGGTCGAGCAGCACGGCATTGACCGGCCCCGCCCTGTTCGGGGGCGACGCTATTGACTCGACACGCGGCCCTTGGGGACCGGCAGGCCAGTAGCGCACCAGCCCGGTGCTGCCGCCCACGTACCAGCTGCCCCCCGGCGCGGGCGCGAGCGTCTTCACATCGAGCAGCGGCAGTGGCTGACCCAGTTCAATCCGCCGAAACTGCTCGTCGGCCAAGTACTGGGTAAGGCCGTTGGCCATACGCCGCCAGAGGTTGCCTTCCGCATCGGGCCGCAGCAGCGCCCAATCTTCCCCGCCCCCGGCCGCTGAGTCGGCCAGCGCCCACAGCTGACCGGAGCGGCGTACGTAAAGGCCGGCTTTGGTGTCGGCCCAGTCCTGGCCGGCCGGGTCATGGGCGACGGCATAGATTGGGTTTTGACTGGGTAGCCCCTGGGCGGGGCCAAGTAGCTGGCTGCGCCAGGGCTGGTCGGGCGCAGCGCGGCTGGCTCGTATCAGCCCCACGCTAGTGGCCAACCAAGCCATTGTATCGGCAACTAACCAGGCCTTGCGCACCGTCGCGCCGGCCGGAGTAGGCGGCCCCACCTCAGGCAGAAGCTGACCGGTATGGCGGTCGAGTACGCGCAGGCCGGCCGTCGAGCTCACCCAGAGCTGCCCGGCCGGCCCCGCCCCCAGGCCCAGCAAGACCGCGCTGGCCGGCACCCCCAGCGCGGCGGCATTGTAGCGGGTTAGGGTGGTATCGGGGCCAGGGCCCAGACTCAGGCGCAGCAATTCATCGCCTTCATGCCTGGCACTGACCAGCCACAGGTCGGTGCCGCCGCCGGGCCGGGAATCGGCCCAGAGGAATTGCGTTCCTCCCAACTGGCCGTCGAACCGGCGTAGCACCCGGCCCTGACCCGCCCGAAAGTAGCGCAGCTGGCTTCCCTCGCAGCCGAGCCATACGGTGCCATCGGGGGCAGTAGCCAGGCACAGGATTAGTGTAGCGGGCAGACCCTGGCGGAGGCCAAAGGTCTCAAAATTCAGTCCATCGTAGCGAAACGCCCCACTCCTGGTGCTGCCCCAAAGCCGACCAGCGGCATCCAGGGTTAGGTCCCACACGCCGTTCTGGGGCAGGCCCTGGGCCGCGCCAAACGGCCGCGGGCGCGCCTGCCCCCAGGCCGCTGGGGAAACCGTCAGCCACAGCAGCGCGCCGGCCAGCAGCTGGCGCTTGGTATACAGCCAGTAATTTTTCATAGCTAGGTTGGTGCCCTTTGGGTGGGCCTAAGCTACGATAAAAGCGGACTGTCTGCGCGCTACTCAGCTGTTTTTCAAAAAGCTTGGCGCGGCCGGGTGTAAACTGGAATGGCCCTCGGTTTCGCCGCAAAGCGGCAATCCACAGTCACGAAATACCGCTCCAGATTCACTATCCTTACCCGACGCACCTGGCGCGAGCTTGCCGCTTCGCGGCAGAGCAGCGCGCCACTCCGTTCCGCATTCACTCTATCTCGGCCCCAACGCCGCCGCCCGCGTTTGCACCTCGGCAATCAGCCCGTCGAGCGTGAGTGGCTTGATTTCGGCCGCCGTTAGGAACGGGGCGAGCTGCCCGGCGGCATCGTGGCTGAAGGCGGCCGGCAGCATGGCTCCGCGCTGAGTCGGATAAGCTTTGAAGAACTCATCGCGGTGCAGAAACTCGCTCGGCAGCGGCAGCGCTTGCACGGCCTGCTTCCAGTCGGCACGCATCCCGATGAAGTCGTAGATGATGGCGCACAAATCGCACGGATACGTGCTAGGCGCAAACGCCTTGTGCACCATATCCTTGAGGCCGTTGAGTACGCCCGTGTCGGCATTATACGCGAACACCAAGCGCGGGGCGGCGGCCGGACTGAGCGCGCCCGTTGGCTTCGGGGCTGAAGCCGGAGTTGCGGCGGGCGCGGCAATCGGGGCGGCGGCGGGCTTGGCGGGCGCACCCGGCGCAGCGGTTTTTTCGGTCGTCAGGTCGTCTTCCAAAAAATACGCGTGGCCGACTTCGAGCGGCTGGCCATCGGCTTCGGCATACGGAAAAACGAAGTAGTTGAGCGGCGCGCTGGCCTGGGCGGGGGTCAAAGTCAGGTCGCGGCCCCGGGTGAACTCGACGCGGTTCTCATCGTGCGCGCCGAAAAAGTAGCCGCGCTGGGCGGGGTTTTTGGCCGCTTCCGACGCGTCAATCGGCACCCAGCCGGTTTGCTTGGTGTAGAACTCGGCCCAGCAGTGGTAGCCTTTTACTTCTACCTTCTCGCCCGGCCGGCGCGCGGCGGGCAGCGGCAGCCCGATGCTGAAGCGGGCCGGAATGCCCAGCGCCCGGCAGTAGCCGATGAACACGGCGTGGAAATCGGTGCAGTTGCCGCGCCGCGCGTCGCAGGCGTAGTAAATGTCGCCCCGACCCCAGCCCTGGCCGGTTTTGTCGTAGGTCATCGTGCCTACTACGTGCTCGTAGATGGCGCGCGCTTTGGCCAGGTCGGTGGTCGCGCCGGCTTTGGCCACCACTTCCTGGGCCTGAGCTTTTATCTGAGCATCGAGCGGCACGAGGCGGTCCGGGGCCAGCCAGCGGCTCAGGTTGGGGTCGCGGGCTTCGGTTTCGGCCGGGGCTTGGTCGTCGGTAGCGCGTAGGTTCAGGTGTTCGCGGCGCGTGATGCGGGCCGTGAGTGTGAGCAGCAACGGCGCGGTAGGCACGGTAGCCGGGCGCAAGTGCAGCACTTGGTTGCCGTAGCGGTCGGCTTCAACGGTGTACGGCACCGGCGACTCGATTTTCAGTTCGGCCACGTCCTGGTTCTTATCGGCGTGGGGCACGGGCAGCCACACGTCGAGCACCTTAGTGCCGGCCGGCGGGGCGGGCACCGCAGCCTGGCAGGTGAGGCGAAACGAGCGGGCGCGCGGCGCGGCGACGGGCGGCCCCGGTACGCCGCTGAGCAGCACGGCCGCCACGGCGGAAAGGAGGAAAGTCATGAGGAGCTATATCAGGCACCAAAATTACGCCCCGGCGGCTGGCCCTTTTCGGGGGGTGGTAGCTGGGGCGGATTGCTGACTGACGTTACGCCGACTTATACGTGGCCGCCCAACAACGACACCTCACGCAGCGAAGCCATGTCAATGATGTAGCGGAAGCGCACGTCCTCATCGTTCATCTTATCGAACGCCTGGTTAATGTCCTGCATGTCAATCAGCTCGATTTCGGGCGCGATGCCGTGCGCGGCGCAAAACTCCAGCACCTGCTGCGTCTCGGCTTCGATGTGGACTTCATCGGCTTGAGGCGCCCGGCGCTCGATTTGCATTGGTTTGAGGCCGTTGAAGATGGAGTCGCTCGCACCGTAAGCTTTGACTTGGTAAGCGGACATAAAACGAGTTGGTTGGAAGAGGAAAAGGAAGAAACGG
Source organism: Hymenobacter sp. (assembly GCA_025353905.1). Classification (GTDB taxonomy): domain Bacteria; phylum Bacteroidota; class Bacteroidia; order Cytophagales; family Hymenobacteraceae; genus Hymenobacter. The sequence goes on along the minus strand of JANXNW010000293.1, from coordinate 5,864 downwards.
CAGGTTGCCAAAACAACAAGGCCTGCTTTACGGGGCCTCCCCAGGGGAGTTATAGCGCAGCTGCCGGCCGCTCGTCGCAACCCGCCGTATAAGCCCGTCGCTTAATTTATGACCATGCTCTTGCTCGCCGACCCCATCACGCCCTTCGACTGGCAACGCATTCTCTGGCGCGCCGACGCGCCGCCCTCGTTCGTGTTTGAAGTCGTGCTGCGCTGCGTGGTGGGCTACGCGCTCATCCTACTGGCCGTGCGCGTCATGGGCCGGCGCGGGGCGCGGCAGCTTTCCATTTTCGAGCTGAGCATTCTGCTCGCTTTTGGCTCGGCGGCCGGCGACGTGCTCATCTATAACGACACGGCCCTGACGCACGCGGTGGCCGTGTTCGCGGTGGTCGGTTTTCTGTATTGGTTCTGCAACCGCCTCACCGAGTGGATGCCGCGCTTTGGCGACTGGCTCGAAGGCGTACCGCTGCTGCTGGTTGAGGACGGCGAAATCAACCTTCAAAACTTCAACCAGCTCAACCTGAGCCAGAAAGAATTATTCGGCGAGCTGCGCCGCGAGTCGATTGAGCACCTGGGCCAGGTACGCCGCGCCTACGTGGAGGCTACGGGCGACATGAGCGTCTATTTCTACCCCGACACCGACCCGGTGCGACCCGGCCTGCCCATCTGGCCCGAGCTGCTGAAGCAGTGCGTCGGCCGCGCGCCCGAGGCCGGCCCCCACGCCTGCGGCCGCTGCGGGCGGGTACGCAAGCTGGCGCGCGGCGAGGCGGCGCAGTGCATGAATTGCCAGCACGGGCAGTGGCTGCCGGCGAGCGCGGCTGAGCGGGTGACGTGAGGAGTGGCGAGTAGCCGCGGTGAGTTAGTGCTTGACCGTGAGCCGGGCATAGGTGCGGCGCTCGCTCGGCCACTGCCGTTTCTGAAGCAGCAGGGTGCTATCAGAAGCCCAGTAGATGTCGGCTGGCTCCCAGGTCTTCGGCGTGAGGTGCCAAACTGGTTTCCACCCGTGATTTTTCAACTCGTAGAGGCGGATGTAATTTTCGTTGGCCCCATATTCCAAGCCGCCGGAAATGCCGACGAAGTGAGCAAAACCGGGCGAAAACACGGGGTCATCTTGCAAAACCAACTGCTGCCCGCTTTTGGTGAGCAGTATCACCCGCGACCATTCGTAGTGGTTGTGCAGAATCAAATGGCACTCGGCCTGCGGCAGATAGCCTTCGTAAGTGAATTTCTCCCAATCCGGGTTGTCTTCCGTCAGCTGGCTATCGGTAAATATCCGCGGCCCCTTCGCCGTCGGAATCACCAGCCGCCCGTGCTGCTTGCGGAGCGGAAACGTGACGCGGGGCTTGGCGGTCGAGCAGTTTTTTCGCGCCGCCAGGTAAGCCGCTTTGGAGAGCGGAGTCAGCGTGACGCGCCCGGCGGGCGGCGCGGGACCGGCGGCGGCCAGCAGTAGCCCAAGCAGCAGGAGCAACGTCCATTTCATAGGAGCCAGCGCGTCAGTAAGCGACAGCAAGCTACGTTCGGGCTGACCTTTATACCCCTAATCGTTCAGCCTCATGCTCCATATTCATTTCGGCGAGCCGCTCGCCGGCTGGCTGCCCGTGTGGCTGGAAGCGGAAGCCCTGCACCTGGAATTCTACGCCTCTGCCATACCCACCGACCCACTCGCGGCGCTCGGCGAGGCGTTGATTCTGTGCTTGTCGGGGCTGGATACCCAAACCCGGTGGGAGCTGGAGCCGGCGGTTTACACGTTTGATTTCACGTGGGCCGGTCCAGACACTCTGGTTTTTACAGTGGCTGAAAAGGCCGACTGGTCGAAACCAAACCAGCCCGTGGGCCGGCTCACGGGCAGCGCGGCGGCGCTGGTCGGGCCGTTTCACCGCGCGCTGGCAGCGTTCGCGGCGCGCCAATACCCGGCCGCGCATTGGCCGGCGTTGCGCACCTCCACGCTGAGCACGATGGCCGATTTATTGGCCCGGCCGCGCCGGTAAGGCGGCGCTTGCGCTTCGTCGCCCCGACCTTTGCGCCCGTGCCCTACGTCAGCGCCCCTTCCAGCTTGAAATTTTGTGATGCTGCTGATTCAAAGTAGCCCACGCGCTACGTGCCCGTGTTAGGTTGATTCTTATGTAACGGCTATGTAACTGAGCGCCTGAAAACCTGCCTCTATCCGTCAGATTCGCCGTTTTTCTATGTAACGGCTACGTGATTCTCGCCCCCCATGCCCGCTTTTGCCAACCCCGCCGCCCCGCCCCTACCCTACCTCGTTTTTGACTTCGACAGCACCTTCACCCAGGTCGAGGGCCTGGACGAACTGGCCGACATCGCCCTCGCCGGGCGGCCCGACCGCGCCGCGCGAGTGGCGGAAATCCGGGCGCTGACCGAGCAGGGCATGGCCGGCGAGCTGGGCCTGGCCGAGTCGCTGGCCCGGCGACTGACGCTGCTGGGGGCGCACCGGCGGCACCTGGCGCCGCTCGTGGCGCATCTGCAGGGCAAGGTCAGCGCGAGCATCCGGCGCAACGCGGCGTTTTTCCACGCCAACGCGGCGCGCATTTACGTGGTCAGCTCCGGCTTTCGGGAGTTTATCGAGCCGGTGGTGGCGGAGTTTGGCATCGGGGCCGACCACGTGCTGGCCAACACGTTCACCTTCGACGCGCAGGGCCACATCACGGGCTGCGACACGAACAACGTGCTGAGCCAGAACGGGGGCAAAATCCGGCAGCTGGAGCTGCTGGACTTGCCCGGCGAGGTCTATGTGCTCGGCGACGGCTACACCGACTACCAGATGCGCGAGGCGGGCCTGGCCGACCGCTTCTACGCCTACACCGAAAACGTGGCCCGGCCCGCCGTCGTGGCCCAGGCCGACGAGGTGCTGCCGACCTTTGACGAGTTCTTGTATCAGCTGAAGTTGCCGATGACGCTTTCCTACCCCAAAAACCGCATCCGGGTGCTGCTGCTCGAAAACCCCGACCCGCGCGCCGCCGAGCTGTTCCGGGCCGAAGGCTACCAGGTGGAGCAGGTGCGCGGCGCGCTGAGCGAGGACGAGCTGATGCAGCGCATCGAGGACGTGAGCCTGCTCGGCATTCGCTCGAAAACCCAGGTGACGGCGCGGGTGCTGGCCGCCGCCAACCGGCTCGTCGGCATCGGGGCGTTTTGCATCGGCACGAACCAGATTGACCTGCCGGCCGCCATGAAAAAGGGCGTGGCCGTGTTCAACGCCCCGTTTTCCAACACCCGCTCGGTGGTGGAACTGACCCTGGGCGAGCTGATTATGCTGGCCCGGCGCATCCCCGAGAAAAGCCCCAAGATGCACGCCGGCGAGTGGGACAAGTCGGCCGGCGGCGCGTTCGAGATTCGGGGCAAAAAGCTCGGCATCGTCGGCTACGGCAACATCGGTTCCCAGCTCTCGGTGGTGGCCGAAGCCGTCGGGATGCAGGTTTTGTATTTCGACATTGAGGAAAAGCTCCAGCTCGGCAACGCGCTCAAGTGCCGCACCCTGGACGAGCTGCTCGCCCAGGCCGACATCGTAACGCTGCACATCGACGGCCGGCCCGACAACCAGAACGTCATCGGCGCGCGCGAACTGGCCCTGATGAAGCCCGGCGCGCTGCTGCTCAACAACGCCCGCGGCCACGTCGTGAGCGTGCCCGCCCTGGCCGCCGCCCTGCGGAGCGGGCACCTCGGCGGGGCGGCCATCGATGTCTTCCCCGACGAGCCCAGCACCAACCAGGACCCGTTTTTGAGCGAGCTGCGCGAGCTGCCCAACGTGCTGCTCACGCCCCACATCGGCGGGAGCACCGCCGAGGCCCAGCGCAACATCGCCGAGTTCGTGCCCGAGCGGCTCATGCAGTACCTCAACTCGGGCAACACCCAGCAGAGCGTCAATTTCCCCAACATCCAGCTGCCCGTGCAGCCCGGCCACCGCCTCATTCACATTCACCACAACGTGCCCGGCGTGCTGGCCGACATCAACCAGACCCTGGCCGCCCACCAAGTCAATATCCTGGGCCAGTACCTGAAAACGAACGAGCACATCGGCTACGTCATCACCGACGTGGACCGTGAATACGACCAGGAGGTCATCAAGGCGCTGCGGGCGGTGGGGCAGACGATACGGTTTCGGGTGCTGTACTAAGGACCGCAGATGCGAACGGATTTAACGGATGGAACGGATGACGGCGGCGAAGCCGCCTGGCGAGCGGCGACGATTTAGTTCGGGCGGGACGGGGCGCTTAGTTCGGGCGGAAAATCCAGGACTTTGGCTACGGGTACGGCCCATATTTCGGTGTGCGGCACGGTCCGTTTCAGCTCTTCCACCAGCTCATCGAGCAGCTGGAGGGCCTGAGCGGGGCGGCAACGGTGCTTCTGGGCCACGTAGATGATGGCCACGGCCAGCCAGCGGTCGCGGCCCTGCTTTAGCTGAGTCATCTCCGCGTCGGGGGCGGTTTCCAGGGCCGGGTGCTGAGCTATGCGCTTGTCTTCCTCCATGTCGAGGCGGAGCACGTTCATGGCCAGCGGAAATAGCCGGTCGTCGCGGCGGAGCTGACGCAAGCGAGGCGGAGCGGGCATGGGCGAAAATCAGGTTGGTGAGGGCACAAAATTAGGCGGCTCTGAGTCGAGTCGGTCGATAAAATCAGTAGCCCCGCCGGGCGCCTCGTCCTCGACGCCAGCGCGTGGCTGGGGCTACTATCGGGTCAGTTGTCTTTTGCGAGAGCGACTAGCGCGGAAGGCGAAGCGAAGGCTTCGCCCTATAACCGTCCCCGCACTTCCGTCAGCAACCGTTGCATGGTATCGCGGGTGGGCTGGTCGTCGCCGGGCAGGTTGTTGTTGAAAAACACCACCGCCAGCAGCCGGCCACTTTGGCAGCGCAGGTAGCCGGCCAGGCAGCAGGTGTGGGTGAGCGTCCCCGTCTTGCCCCAGAAAAACGGCGCTTTCGGCGGCCCGGCCTCGAAGTAGCGCCGCCGCAAGGTGCCCTGCCCGCCGCCCGCCGCGAGCAAGCTCAGCAGCCGCTTTTCGTCCACCTGCCCGTGCAACCGCACCAGCAGCGCGCTCAGCGTGCGCGGGGTGAGCAGATTCAGCCGCGAAAGCCCCGAGCCATCGACCCAGACCGGGCGGTCAGGCAAACCTTTGAAATCAGTTGCCAACATGTGCCGGATGACGCGCCGGCCGCTGAGCGAGTCGCGGTAGCCGACACGGGTGCTGGCCATGAGCAGGACTTGCTCGGCCAGAAAATTGTCGCTCACGCGCAGCATCCGGCGATAGACTGAGTCCACGGGCAGCCCGCGCAACGTGCGAATGCTATCGCGCGCGGGCCGGGGCCGCCAGCTCGTGCCCGCGATGGCGCGGCGCAGCGTGTCGCCGAGCAGGCGCAGCAGCAGCGTGCGGCTCGTGCGAAAGGGCAGCTCATCGACCCACTTCTTGCCGTCGCTCAGGTACGTAAAGCGGTTTTCGAGCGGCGGCCGGAATACGTGTTCCTCGTCGTCCTGGTCGGGCGAGAGCCGGAAGCCCGGCCCGGCCGGGGCCGTGAGCGGGGCGAAGTAGCGCGGCAGCACCCGCACCCGCTGGGCCACCGCCGCCGCGCCGGGTTTGGTCGGAGCTGGCAACTGCGCGTAAAACCGCACCGTGTTGCCGAACACCGGAAACGCCGCCCGCTCGGGCTGGAAATAATAGGCGTAGTCGTCCCAGGCCCAACTCGGACCGTAAGCCGGCTCGGTGGCGATGTCGCAGTAAGCCAGCAGCTTTTCGCGGCGGCCGGCCAGAAACGCGTAAGCCCGGCGCGAGGGCACGTCGCCGTGCAGAAACGTGGGGTCGCCGGTGCCCTGGAAAAACAGCGTGTCGCCGCGCGAAAAATAGCGCAGGCTGGGCAGCGAG
>JANXNW010000292.1 GCA_025353905.1 Hymenobacter sp. | reverse complement strand
CTCAAGTGCGCCGGTACCTGACCGGTGCCTCGGCCGCCGAGCACTACGACCTGAACGTGCTGCGCCTGGGCGGCATCGCCCCGCCCACGCTGCCCCCGCTGCCGCGCCCCGGCCACGCCGCCGCCCGCGACGGCGAGCTGGCCCGCCAGGAAGCCCGGATGCGCTACCACCAGCAGCTGCTCACCCGCAGCCAGCAGGCCGGGGCCGACCAGGCCAGGCACTGGGCCGACCTGCTGGCCGACCGCCTGCCGCCCCCCGAGCCACGGGCCGTGATGTACGCCACGCCCAAAGACGACTACCACACCGCCCACGCGGCGCGCGGCCGGGCCACGGTGGCTAAACTTCTGAAGCAGATGGAGCAGCAAGCCCAGGACCAGCCCGAGATGGTGGCTATCGCCCGTGGGGTAGGCCACGGCTTTGTGGAGGCTCCGTTGATGTTTGTGCCCGAAATAGCCGGTGCCCGGCTTTTCGCCGGGCTGCGCTACGTGGACGGTACACGCGCGGCTATCGCCGCCCGCAACCTGACCTGGGCGGGCACGGAGGCCGAATTAATTGGGGCCAAGGCGGGGTGGCAGGGCTACCAGAAGGCGTTCGGGCGAGCTGGCTGGCAGGGGGTGAAGCAAGTGGCCTTACCTCGCCTTGCAACTGATGGCATCGCCCAGTTTGGGGGCAACTACTTATCTTCCAGCAAAGTAGATATTTCAGGCAAAATGATTGACGCGGGAGCCAATATCAATTGGATGGAAACCGGCATGGCGCTCTATGGGCTGCGACCCGCAGGCATCGGCTTTGGCTCAGCCTTTTTGCAACTTAGCATCGATAAAGGTTTTCAAAGCCCACTTAACGGGCAAGTGAGCTGGACCGCCTTCGGGGCGCAAGCCGCCATCGGAACAACTGGCGGCTACGCGGGCCAGCTAACCGAGCGCCTGCTCACGCCCCGGCTGGCGGCGCGGCTCTCCTATCAGGCCGCCTTGCACCTGGGGCCACCGGTGAGGCGGCCCGTGTGGCTGGGCAGTCGGGGCCTTTTTAAGCAGGTCGTGCCCCACGGCATTGGCATTGCGGAGGAGTACTCCGAAAACAAGGCCGCCGACACCTGGCCCGCCCCCACTGCCCCGGTCGATTCCGTGACCCACCCCGTCCCGTCGCCGGCTGACTCGCTACCGTCACCTCCAACCCCGCCGGCTGGCTCCACCCGCTTCAAGCTGCTGCCCTTATGAGCAGTCGCGACCTCTGGTACTTCGTGCGCGAAAATGGCTTAAATGGATGGCAAATCGCCTTTCTGCTAGTGGGTGGCTTGTCTTTGCTGTCGGGAGTTTGGGACTTGTCCAGAATTTGGCGTATTGCGCGGCATGAGTTAACTAAACGCGACTTGGTTACACCCCTATCCGCTCTACTAATAAGCGCTTTTTGTTTTTTCATGGTTTGGGGTACGCAACGTCAGCAATACTTGCTGCGCCCAGGGGCAGGCCGCTACACGGTAAGTACCGTGTTCAAGTATGGGCGGATGCGGGGGCGTCCGCGTTTCGTGGTCGAATTTTGGGTGGGTGGGCAGCGCTACCAGACCGACGAGGAGTGCGACAAGCAAGCTTCGCGGGAGGTACCTTGCCCAGCACGGGGCACGCGCTTTTTTGTGTACTTCGCACCCGAGACTCCCGGTACCTGCCGGGTATTGGAGCAATCAGTATCCGACTCGGTGCGCGTCATCCCGCCCCTGGGTTGGGCCAAGCTGCCGTAATCAGCCGCTTACCGCAATCGAATGACGGCCCACCAGCTTCCAAAGAATATGGACCAGATGCGCCAAAATCAGCCCGAGGCCACGACCATCGGCCAGGGCGTGGGCATCGGCCTGGCTATGGTCGGCTCCTCGGTCGTGACGGAAGCGGCGCTGATTCGCTTGGCCAGCGGCATGCGTTTCGTCGGGGCCACGCGCGCGGCCACCGTGGTGGGCCGCCTCAGCTTCGCCGAGGGCGAGCTGCTCGGGGCCAGGGCCGGCGCGGTCGGTTATCGGGACGCGTTTGGGCAGGGTGGGTGGCAGGGAGCAGGAGGTGTCTTAAAGCTTGCCGGGCCGCGTTTGGGCGCTGACTTTATCGCTCAGGGGGGCGCGAACTACATTGGTTCTAGGAAAGTCGGAGTCGAAAGATTTTTTGATGCGGGTGGTAAAATTAACTTGGTTGAGACAGGTATGGTCACGTTCGGGCTACAGCCCGTGGGTGTCGGCGTAGGGTCGGCCCTTTTTCAGTACAGCCTTAACGAAGGGTTTAAAAGTCCGCTCAATGGGCGTGTGTCCTGGACCGCATTCGGCGCGCAGGCGGTTATCGGCAGCGTGGGCGGCTACACCAGTAAGCTAACCGAGCAGGTGTTGTCACCCAAGCTGCGGGCACGTTTGGCTTACCGGGCTCTGCTGCGCGGCGGCCCCCGCCTGGCCTACCCCGCGTGGCTGGGAGCCAAGCGCGTATTTCCGCTCGTACCGCATGCCATCGGGATAGACGAGGAACATTTAGAGAATATGGCCGATGAGATATGGCCCGCTGCTAATGCGCCGGCTGACTCCGTTTCGACCCCGCCGCCGGTGCCTCCCGCCGCTCCCGGCACGACTATCTTCAAACTCCTGCCACTATGAGTGGTGAACTGTGGCGTTTTGTGCGCCAAAACGGCCTGGAAGGACGAGAAGTTCTTTGCTTGCTCTTGGGTGGGTTAATGTTCAGTGCTGCAGTGACATTAGTTGTAAGCATCAGACGAAAAGTACTTTATAAGCTTACTAGCCGCGACGTTGCAGCTATTTTAAGTGCTTCCGCTGTCAGCATATTTTTTGTGTTAATGTTTGGTTTTAGCATTCGCAAGCGTTATTTGCTGCAACCTGGCAAAGGTTGTTACACGGTGGGCACTATTACAGAGCATTACTGGCGCAAAGGCGAGCACAACTACTTAGTCGTCTATTACGTGGGCAATCAGCGTTGGCAAACCACGGCTTCTTGCGGCATTAAAAACAACCTGAACCTGCCCTGCCCCCCGCTCGGTACACGACTTTACGTCTATTTCGCTCCTGCTGACCCGAACACGGCCCAGATAACGGCCGTGCCCGTGCCCGACTCGGTGCGCGTCATCCCGCCCATCGGTTGGGCCAAGCTGCCGTAACGCACCTAGGCCACTGGCCTGTTTAAGCTCGCCCATGCAGGCGACGTTAGGCCACTGGCTCGCATCTTTGCCGCGCCCCACCGGTGGGGCCTTTCTGCACTTATAACCTATGCGCTATTTTTCCGCCCTGCTGCTGGGGCTTGCGGTAAGCGCCGCCCAGGCTCAGCAAGCGCCGCCCGCGCCCCCCAAACCGGCCCCCGCGCCGGCACCCGCCCGGCCCGACACGCCGCCCGGCACGCCCAAAGCACCCGAAGCCGCTACCCCGGAGCAGCCCTACCGGGCCTCAGCCACCAAAATCAACGACCTGGTCCACACCCGCCTGGCCGTGCGCTTCGACTACGCCAAGCGCTACCTGCTAGGGCAGGAATGGGTGACGCTCCAGCCCCACGGCTACCCCACCGACTCGCTCCGGCTCGATGCGCAAGGCATGGACATCAAAAGCGTAGCCCTGATGAGTGCCGGGGCGCAAATGCCGCTCAAATTTGATTACAGCGATAAAAACAACCTGCGCATCAACCTCGGCCAAGTCTTCAAAGCGGGCGAGCAGTACACGGTTTATATCGAGTACGTGGCCAAGCCCGACGAGCTGAAAGTAACCGGCTCGGCGGCCATCACCGGGGCGAAGGGGCTGTACTTCATCAACCCCGACTCGGCCGTCAAGGGCAAGCCGGTGCAGGTCTGGACCCAGGGCGAGACGCAGAGCTCGTCGGCCTGGTTTCCGACCATCGACCGGCCCAACCAGAAAACGACCCAGGAAATCGCGATGACCGTACCGGCCAAGTACGTCACGCTGTCCAACGGCCGCCTCGTGAGCCAGACCAAAGCCGGCCCCGGCCTGCGCACCGACACCTGGAAAATGGAAATGCCCCACGCGCCCTACCTGTTTATGATGGCCGTGGGCGATTTCAAGATTTTCAAGGACACCTGGCGCGGCAAGGAAGTGAGCTACTACCTGGAGCCCAAGTACGCGCCCTTCTCCAAGCAGATTTTCGGCGATACGCCCGACATGCTGGAGTTTTTCTCGACCCGGCTCGGCGTGGAATACCCCTGGAATAAGTATAGCCAGATAGTGGTGCGCGACTACGTGAGCGGGGCCATGGAAAATACGACGGCCACGCTGCACGGCGAGTTCGTGCAGATGACCGACAAGGAGCTCGTAGACCGCGAGTACGGCAATATGTCGGTCATCGCCCACGAGCTGTTTCACCAGTGGTTTGGCGACTACGTGACGGCCGAGTCGTGGTCGAACATCACGGTGAACGAGTCGATGGCCGACTTTTCGGAAGGACTCTACGCCGAGCACAAGCTGGGCGTGGACGGGGCCGACGACCACAAGTGGAACAACGTGCGCCGCTACCTGGCCTCGCCGCGCGACGCCACCAAGCAGCTCGTACGCTTTCACTACGCCGATAAGGAAGAGGTGTTCGACCTGGTGAGCTACCAGAAAGGCGGGGCCGTGGTGGACATGCTACGCGACTACCTGGGCGATGACGTGTTCTTTGCCGGCTTGCAGAAGTATCTGAAAGACAACGCCCTCGGCAACGGTGAGGCCCACCAGATGCGCCTGGCCATGGAAGCCGTCTCGGGCCAGGACCTGAACTGGTTTTACAACCAGTGGTACTTCCGCGCCGGGCACCCGGTCGTGACCATCGACTACGCCTGGGAGCCCACCAGCCGGGTACAGTCCGTGACGGTGAAGCAAACCCAGGACGGGCCAGCTTTTCGGCTGCCGTTTGTCATTGATTATTACGTGAAGAGCCAGGTGTTGCACCAGTCAGTGACGATGACCGAGGCCACCCAAACTTTCCGCATGGCGCTGCCCACCAAGCCCGAGCTGGTGAACGTGGACGCCAACAAGAAGCTGGTCTGGCAGAAGAAAGACAACAAGTCGCTGGCCGAATTCGCGGTGCAAGCCGTGCGCGCTCCGCGCTACCTCGACCGCCGCGAGGCCTACGCTGCTGGCCAGGCCACCCAGGGCACCGACGCGGCCGCCCGCGCCCTGCTGCTGGCCGGGCTCAAGGACAAGTTTGCCGGCCTGCGCACCAACACCATCAGCCGCCTCAAGCTGGACGAGCCCGCCGTGGCCAAAGCGTTCGCGCCGACGCTGCGCCAGCTCGCCGCCACCGAGAAAGAGCCGGCCGTGCAAGCCGCCGCCGTCGGCGCGCTGGTCGCCCTCAAAAACAAGCAGGACGAGAAGCTCGCCACGCAGCTGCTCACGACCAGCTCTTCGTACCGGGTGCAGGCCGCCGCGCTTTCGCTGCTGGCCGCCGCCAACCCGGCCGCCGGCCTGGCCCGCGCCAAAACGCTGGCCGGCAGCGAGAGCCGCGCCCTGGCCGCCGCCGCGCTGCAGGTAACGAGCGCGTCGGGCGGCACCGCCGAGTGGCCCGCCCTGAGCCAGCGCGTAGCCACCGCCGAGCCGGCCCAGCTCGGCGAAGTCATTCCGGCCCTGGCCGCCTACATGACGGCCACCAACGACATGCCCAGCTTCCAGCAGGGCGTGGACCTGCTCAAGGGCATCGGCATCAAGTACAAATCCCAGGGCGCGGATGCCCAAATCGCGGGCCTTTTGCAGCAGCTCAAAGAGCAGAAAGCCGGCCAGCCCAGCGCCGCCGCCGCCGGCCAGGTTATAGACCGCGCCGTGGCCGAGCTGCAGCCGAAGTAAGCAGCAAGTAGCAGGACACGAGTAGCACGTAGCGAGACTTACAGCAAGCTGATGACAAGCAGCGAGTTTTAGGTTTTACTACGTGCTATTTGTGTCTTGCTACTTCTACTGAAGGCGGTTTGCAGGCTTGTCGCTCATAATGTCTCCCCGCAAGCGCTTACTCGGCTAGGTCCAGCACCAGCAGGCGCTCGTGGTAGCTGCCGCCAGTCAGGTAGGCGTAGAAGCTGCGGATGTACCAGTGGAAAGCCTCACCGTATTCATTGGCTTCGTCACGCGTGAGCTGCCGAAACCGCACGGGTACGGGCAGGTTCAGGGCGGCGAACTCGGCGCTGTAGTCGGAATGCCTATCCAGCTCGTTGCCGGCCTTTACGTGCCGGCCGAAAGCGTTGAGAATATTCATGCCTTCGAGGCGGTCCGAAGGGCCGTTGAGGAGTAGGATTTCCCGGTGCCCGAACTCATATTCCAGCCCGACGGTGTAGCTCACCTGAGCGGGTAAGTCGGACGGCGCGCTGCGCTGATTGAATTCGAGCACCACGGCCCACTGGCTACGCATGACGTTGGGCACGAAGCCCAGGTACTGGTTGAGGTGAGGCTTGAGCTTAGCCAGGTACTCCATGCGCTCCGCCAGGTTGGCCAGCTTGTCGGTGCGGAGCAGCAGGTCGAATTCCTGGGCCAGCTTCGGGGGCAGCTCGTCCAGCAGGTCGCTGAATTCCTGCCGGGTAGCGGCCCGGCTTTTGGCCGCGGCCGCGTCGTTTTCGAGCCGCACGTATTTGAGCTGGTCGGCGGGGTCGGCGGGCACGATGGTTTCGTCAAGGTAGCCATCGACGAGCAGGGTGAGGGCTTTTTCGTAGCCGTGGTCGTCGTAGCACTTTTTCAGCCAGTATTCGGCCCGCGCGGGGTCGAGGGGGTTGTCGTAGATGCCCCGCAGCAGGGCCAGGCCCAGGTTGAACTGGCAGTTCATCTGGCCGGCCTCAGCCCCTAGCTTGACCCAGTGAAACGCCTGGGCCAGGTCTTGTACGCCGGCATCAAGGGTGTAGTAAAGGCCCGATAAATCCTGAAAACCGTCGATGGCCCCGCGCTCGGTGGCCAACTCAAACGTGCGCACGGCCCGCCCCACATCGAACCCGGCAAACTCAGGCGTGAGGTACAAGCGACCCAGCATGAGGGCGGCATCGCTGGCCTTGGGCGCGTTCAGTTGCAGGCAGCGCAGCAGGTAGGTTTCGGTTTCGGCATCTTCCAGGCCCAGGTATTGGGCGCGCTGCAAGGCGTAGAAGTAGCAGGCGTCGCCGTGGCCGGCATCGGCGGCTTTCTTGTAATAGGCCAGCATGAGCTCGGCGCTTTGCGCCACGCCCCAGCCCAGGTTGTACTTGGTCCCTATCTCGACATACGCTTCGGGCAAACCCCAGGCGGCGCATTTTTCGAGGGCCGCCACCCAGGCCGCGCCGTAGGCCCGGTCGTCAAACAGAAAGCTTTGCGGCTCGGCCACCGCGTAGAGGGCCTCCGCGCCCGGCCGGTCGCGCACGGTCGCGGTCAGGGCCGCGAGTTCTTCCAGGGTCAGGTTTCGCATGGAGCAGGATAAGGAAGCAGCGCAAGGGAGGTGAGCTACAGTTG